>JBPPMV010000186.1:0-38640 GCA_051306235.1 Mycobacterium sp.
CTGCGGACCGACCGGGCGAGTACCACCCGCGAGGCCATCCTGACCGCCGCCGAACGGCTCTACGCCGAACACGGTGTCTTCGCCGTATCCAACCGTCAGGTGAGTGAGGCTGCCGGACAAGGCAACAACGCCGCCGTCGGCTACCACTTCGGCACCAAGACCGACCTGGTGCGTGCCATCGAGAAGCGGCACCGCGAACCGATCGAGGAGCTCCGGCAGCTGCTGGTTGCCGATACCGGCGAGCACACCGATCTGCGCGGCTGGGTGGCGTGCCTGGTGCGACCGCTGACCGAGCACCTCGCGGCGCTGGGCAGCCCGACCTGGTACGCACGCTTTGCTGCTCAGGCGATGACCGACCCCGCCTATCACGGCATCGTGGTCAAGGATGCGCTCAGCTCGGCCTCGTTGGTCCAGGTCATCGACGGGATCAACCGCTGCCTGCCCGACCTGCCCGTCGTGGTCCGCTACGAACGCAACATCATGGCGCGCAATCTGTTGATGCACAGCTGCGCCGACCGCGAGCGGGCGCTGACTCCGGGATCGGTGGCCGCAGGCCGATCGTGGAGTGCCGCCGGATCCGGCCTGATCGACGCGATCGTGGGCCTCTGGCTCGCGCCGGTCACCGGAGATGTGCCGTGAAAGTGACTGTGGATCAGGACAGATGCGTGTCATCGGGCCAATGCGTGCTCAATGCCATGGACGTGTTCGACCAACGCGACGAGGACGGAGTCGTGGAATTGCTCGAACCCGAGCCCGGTCCGGACCAGTTCGACAACGCCCGCGCCGCCGCGGCGGCCTGCCCCGCCCTAGCCATCGACATCCAAGACTGAGGACCCCATGTCTGAGACGCTGACCGAAACCGATATCCCCGAATACCCGATGGAGCGCGATCTGCGCTGCCCCTTCGCGCCGCCCCCGCAGATGCTGGGCAACGCGAAAGGCCTGTCCCGGGTGAAGATCTGGAACGGCGATACGCCGTGGCTGATCACCGGGCACGATGAAGCCCGGACACTGTTCGCCGACCCGCGGGTCAGCGTCGACGATCGCCGCAGCGGTTTCCCGCACTGGAACGCGCACATGCTCGCCACCGTCGAGAAGCGGCCGCGGTCGGTGTTCACCGCGGATGCCGAGGAGCACACCCGCTTCCGCCGGATGCTGTCCAAGCCGTTCACCTTCCGCCGGGTTGAGGGTCTGCGGCCGGTGATCCAGAAGATCACCGATGAGTGCATCGACGAGATCCTGGCCGGGCCGCAGCCGGCCGATATCGTCGCCAAGCTCGGGCTACCGGTTCCTACGGTCGTGATCAGCGAGATGCTGGGTGTCCCGTACGAAGACCATGAGTTCTTCCAGGAGCACGCCAACGCAGGCCTGGCCCGCTACGCCGCCGCGGACGCCATGCAGAAGGGCGCGATGAGCCTGCACCAGTATCTGATCGATCTCATCGAGAAGAAGCGGGCGAACCCCGCCGAGGACGCGGTGTCCGATCTGGCCGAGCGGGTGACCGCGGGGGAGATCAGCGTCAAGGAGGCCGCGCAGCTGGGCACCGGGCTGCTGATCGCCGGCCACGAGACCACCGCCAACGTGATCGGTATCGGAATGCTTGCGCTGCTGGAGAATCCCGAGCAGGCCGACTTCTTGCGCAACGCCGAGGACCCGAAGGTCATCGCGAACGCGGTCGAAGAGCTGATGCGCTACCTGTCGATCATCCAGAACGGCCAGCGCCGCGTCGCTGTCGAGGACATCGAAATCAGTGGCGAGACCATCCGGGCGGGCGAGGGCATCATCATCGACCTGGCCCCGGCCAACTGGGACTCCAAGACCTATCCCGATCCCGAGAAGCTGGACCTGAGCCGCGATGCCGGCCAGCAGCTGGGCTTCGGCTACGGACGGCACCAGTGTGTCGGTCAGCAGCTGGCCCGTGCCGAACTGCAGATCGTGTTCCACACCCTGCTGCGCCGCATCCCCACCATGCGTCTGGCAATCCCGTTCGACGAGGTGCCGTTCAAGCACGATCGCCTCGCCTACGGCGTCTACGAACTACCGGTGAACTGGTAAATCTCCCGAAACCTCCATTCCAACAGCCCAATTGGAGACGGAAATGACAACTGCAACACCCAAATCGCCAAGTCTCTATCCGCCCCAAGGTTTTGGTGCACCCAAGGATCGGCACGGCCACGCATCAGCGGATGGCCTCGCCTCTCTTCCTGCTGGCACCGAGATCTTCTCGGCCGACAACCACATCTCGGTGGCCGACGACATCTTCTACGAGCGTTTTCCCGAGGAACTCAAGGGTGCGGCACCGCGCATCTGGTACGAGGACGGCGCCTATATGGTCGGCATGAAGGGAAAAGCCTGGACAGGTGGTGATTTCGGCCGGGTACTCATGCAGTACGACGACCTGGCCGGTGCTGCCTCGAACAATATCGAGGCCCGGATCCGGGAACTCAAAGAAGACGGTATCGACAAGGAACTGGCCTTCCCGAACGCTGTGCTCGCGCTGTTCCACTACCCGGACAAGTCATTGCGGGAGCGAGTTTTCCGGATCTACAACGAGCACATCGCCGATCTGCAGGAACGGTCAGGAGGCCACTTTTACGGTGTCGGGCTGATCAACTGGTGGGACCCCAAGGGCACCCGCAGCACCCTGGCCGAACTGAAGGCGCTGGGCCTCAAGACATTCCTGCTGCCGTTGAACCCCGGTAAGGACGACGAAGGCAATATCTACGATTACGGCGGCGCCGCACTGGACGCGGTGTGGGACGAGATCGAAGATGCCGGCCTGCCGGTCGCCCACCACATCGGCGAGACACCGCCCAAGACACCGTGTGAGAACAACAGCGTGGTCGTCGGCATGATGGTCAACGTCGACTCGTTCCGTGAACAGTTCGCAAAATACCTGTTCTCCGGCATCCTGGACCGACACCCCAAGCTCAAGATCGGCTGGTTCGAGGGCGGCATCGCCTGGGTGCCGACCGCACTGCAGGACGGCGAACACATGCTGGCCTCCTACCGGCACATGTTCAATCACGAACTGCAACACGAGATCCGGTACTACTGGGACAACCACATGAGCGCGTCGTTCATGGTGGACCCGCTCGGCCTGCGGCTCATCGACGATATCGGTGTCGATAACGTGATGTGGTCCAGCGACTACCCACACAACGAGTCGACGTTCGGCTACTCGGAGAAGTCACTGGCCACCGTCGTCGATGCGGTCGGACCGAAGGACGCCGTCAAGATCGTCTCGACCAACATCCAGAAGTTCCTGGGCCTGGCGCCGGCATGACGACCTCGACTCGTACCGGGGTGACCCAGATCGCGCGGACGGGCTACAGCTGGCTGGACATTCCCGACGAGCCCGATCTGACCCGGATGCGCGGGGAAGTCGGGGCGCGGTTGCAGGCCGCGATGGCCGACCAGGGGGTGGACGTCCTGGTGCTGCTCGGTAACAGCAATGTGATGTACGCCACCGGAATCAGTTGGCCGCTGGCCGACGCCGGACTGTCCCATATCGAGCGACCGGTCGCGGTTGTGCTGGCAGGCGATGAGCACCCACACCTGTTCCTACCCTTCCGTGAGGGTTCGGCGAACGAGTCCGGGCTGCCCGATGACCATCTCAACGGGCCCGTCTATCTGGAATTCGACGAGGGCGTCGAGCACTTCGCGAGAGTCCTGGCCGGCCTGCTGCCGGCCGGTGCGACCATCGGGGTCGACGAGCTGACCGGTTCGATGCGCCGGGCGGGCAGTGCGCTGTTTCCCAGCGCACCGGTGGATGCCGCCCCGGTGATCGGCGCGGCGAAACTGGTCAAGACCATCGATCAGATCTCCTGCATCCGGCGGGCCTGCCAGATCACCGAACAGGCGGTTGCCGAGATCCAGAAGTCACTGGCGCCCGGTGTGCGCCAGATCGACCTCTCCGCCGAATTCGTGCGTCGCACTTTCGAACTCGGCGCCACCACCAACATGTTCGATTCCATCTGGCAGGTGATGCCGACCTCCAAAGCCGCGGGCACCTGGACCACCACCGGTGACCTCGCGTTACCGCTGCTGACCACCGAACGTGAGGTGGCGCAGGGGGATGTGCTGTGGACCGACGTGTCCATTGCTTATCAGGGCTACTGCTCGGATCACGGGCGCACCTGGATCGTCGGTCAGGACCCGACTCCGCGTCAGCAGGGACAGTTCGACAGATGGCGGACGATCGTCGACGCCGTGCTGTCGGTGACGAAGGCCGGCGCCAGCTGCGGCGACCTCGGGAGGGCGGCGACAGCTGCTGCCGGCGGCGAGAAACCCTGGCTGCCGCACTTCTACCTGGGCCACGGTATCGGTACCAGTGCCGCCGAGATGCCGATGATCGGAACGGATCTGGGCCAGCAGTGGGATGACAACTTCGTGTTCCCGGCTGGCATGTTGCTGGTGTTCGAACCCGTGGTGTGGGAAGACGGCACCGGAGGCTATCGCGGCGAGGAGATCGTGGTGGTCACCGAGGACGGCTGGATGCCGTTGACCTCCTATCCCTACGACCCATATG
This sequence comes from Mycobacterium sp., assembly GCA_051306235.1. Lineage (GTDB taxonomy): Bacteria > Actinomycetota > Actinomycetes > Mycobacteriales > Mycobacteriaceae > Mycobacterium. The sequence continues at coordinate 4,532 of JBPPMV010000186.1, forward strand.
AGGTGTCCGGTGGGAACTGAGATCGAGGCCGATGGCCGGGCGCTGCGCGTCAGCCGCCGGGAGCGCGCCATCGCGCAGATGGAACTCCATGACCTGGACATCCTGGTGTTGGGCCGACAGGCCAACGTCCGCTACATCTCCGGTGCGCCACAGCTATGGGTGGTGGGAACCCGGCCGTTCGGGCCAATCTGCTCGTACGTCCGCGAGACCGGTGAGATCCACCTGAACAGCACCTGGGATGAGGGCATCCCCGAGGAAATCCCGCACGAGAATCTGTACGGCTTCGCCTGGAACCCGATGACTCTGGTGGGCATCATGCAGAAGATGAAGGGTGCCGACACCGCCCGGCGGGTCGGAACCGACGCGCTGACACCGATGTTTGCCACGCTGCTGCCCATGGTGTTCCCCAATGCCGAATTGGTCGACGCGGAACCGGCCATGCGGGCCGCCCGGCGGGTCAAGACCCCCGAGGAGATCACCGCCCTCTGCCGCGCGCTGAATGTCGCCGAGCACGGCCTGGCCACGGGTGCTGCCGAGGTGAACCCAGGCGCAACCGAACAGCACCTTGCCGGTGTGATCCTGGAGGCCGAGGCGGCCGGCGGGGTGAGCACCCCGGCAACGCAGGACGCGGCCTGGGTGACCTCGAAGCACCATCCCTGGCAGCGCAACGAGGGCGACGGTCATATCCGGGAGGGTGATTTGGTCGCCCTGTCGGCCGGAGTGCTCGCCGACGGATATGTCGGCGAGGTGGCTCGCACCCTGTATGTCGGTGAGCCCACCGCCGAGGTCCGATCGCTGTACCGTCGGCGGGATGATCTGTGGGACAGGCTGGTCGACGTCTGTCGCGCAGGTCAGACGACCAGCGCGCTGCTGGACGCCTACGAGCAGTCCGGTGAGCGGCTGCCCGCGATGCCGGTCGCGCACGGACTCGGGCTGGGTTTCGACCCACCCGTGGTATCGCCCCAGCTGCGAGCCACCGCGGAGGCAGACGTTCTCGAAGAGGGCATGGTGCTCGCCGTGACCGCGTACGTGTGGGAACAGGGCGTGGGCGCTGTGTTCACCCGTGACGCGGTGCTCGTCGGCGCCGACGGGCCGAATGTGTTGACCCGCACCCCGTCGACCAGCGGAGCCGCCGTCGCCGGCTGATGCCAGGATGGCAAGCATCGCAGTTCCACGAATTCATCACTGCTGCAAAGGAGCCCGCTGATGACGGATCGGCCCAGTCCTGAAGAGATCATCCTCTACGAAAAAGACACCAAGACCAAGATCGCCACCATCACGTTCAACCGCCCGGAATTTCTCAACGCACCGACATCGATGGCCCGGCTGCGGTACGCCGACATCCTGCGTGCGGCCAATACCGACAACGATGTCAAGGTGGTGATCATCCGCGGTGTCGGGGACAACCTGGGCAGCGGCGCGGATCTGCCGGAGTTCATGGAAGGCAATGACAATCCGGCGGCCCGACTGGCCGAACTGCGGTTGGAGGATGACGGCGTCGGCGAGGTGACGTATCCGCCGAAGGGGACGTTCCGCAACGGGGCCACCATCAGCTCGTGGTACGCCAACTCCCAGGCCGGTAACCGGGCGCTGCAGGATTTCAAGAAGATCAGCATCGTCGAGGCCAAGGGGTACTGCTACGGCTGGCACTTCTACCAGTGCGCCGACGCCGATCTGGTGATCTCCAGTGACGATGCACTGTTCGGGCACCCGTCCTTCCGGTACCACGGCTGGGGACCGCGGATGTGGACCTGGGTGCAAATGATGGGGCTGCGCAAGTTCCAGGAGATGGTCTTCACCGGGCGTCCGTTCACCGCGGCCGAGATGTATGACTGCAACTTCCTGAACAAGGTCGTTGCCCGTGACCAGCTGGAGGCCGAGACCGCGAAGTACGCCCAGGCCTGTTCGCGGAACCGGCCGGTGGACACCGTCTTCCAGCAGAAGATGTTCTTCGAGATCTTCAAACAGCAGCAGGGCGAGTACATGGGCAGCCTGCTGAGCGCCTTCTTCGAGTCGATGGGCAACGGCGTGGCCAACGACAGCGATGAGGATCTGGACATGTTCGAGTCCATCGATTCCGGACTCTCGGCCGCCGTCAACGACAATGACAGCAAATTCCCGCCCGACTTCCGGCTGTCCAAGAAGAACCGGGCCAAGCCCGAGTAGATGATGAACGCACCACTTTCCGGTTACACCGTCGTCGATCTGTCCACGGGTATCGCGGGCGCCTACTGCACCCGGATCCTGGCCGACGGCGGTGCCGATGTCATCAAGGTGGAGACACCCGAGGGTGATCCGTTGCGGCGCTGGTCGGCGTCCGGGGCGACCATCGAGACCGGTGACAGTGGCGCGCTATTCACATTCCTCGCCGGCGGCAAGCTAAGCGTGGTGATCGACCCGGCAGCAGGCACCGGCGAGCTGGACCGGCTTCTGGCCGCCGCTGACGCGGTTGTGTGGTCGCCGGGCTCGGCTGTCGCCGAGCTGATCTCACCGCAGGCGCTGTACCGGCGGCATCCACACCTGATCGTCACCGCGATCACGCCGTTCGGTCTGGACGGGCCGTGGCATCAGAACGCGGCCACCGAGTTCACCCTGCAGGCATGGTCCGGTGGCGCGATCGGCATCGGACGCGGATCCCAGGACCGGGCACCCGCACATGTCGGCGGCCAGGTGGGGGACTGGGTGTCCGGGGCCTACGCGGCGGCGATGACCCAAGCTTTCCGGGTTCGTGCCTTGCGCGACGGCCACGGGGAACTGATCGACCTCTCCATGCTGGAAGCCCACGTCCTGTGCCTGACCTATTACCCGGTCACCTATTTCGAGATGCTGGGGCACCCATGGCGTACCGAGCGCAGGCCGACGGTGCCGGGTGTGGCGGAGGCTGCGGACGGACTGGTGGCACTGGGCTGCGGCACCGCCCAGCAGTGGCACGATCTGTGCGCCATGTCCGGTCATGACGAGTGGATCGACGAGAACACCACCCTGACCATCACCGAGCAGGCGAACCTGCATGCCGAGGAGCTGTACGCCTGGGTCCGTGAGCAGCAGGTGGACGAGCTGCGTGAGATCGCATCGGCGTTCCGCATCCCGAACTCACCGGTGGGCAACGGCGAGAACGTCACCGGGATGGACCATTTCGTGGAGCGCGGCACGTTCGTGGAGCACCCGGGTGGCGGATTCGTCCAGCCCGCCCACCCATACCGCATCAGCGGTGTCGAACTTCGTCCGCCCTCGGCAGCGCCGACGCTCGGGCAGCACACCGATGAGGTCTTCGCGCAGGCTCTGAGCCCGCATCCCGGTCCGGCCGGTGCGCCGGACCGGAACCGGTTGCCGTTGACCGGACTCCGCGTCCTTGACATGACCACATTCTGGGCCGGGCCGTCCTGCACGCATGTGCTGGGGATGCTCGGCGCCGAGGTCATCCACCTGGAGTCCACCGCGCGCCCGGACGGCACGCGCTTGATCGCCGGCATCCCTGCCAGTGAAGAGCTGTGGTGGGAGCGTTCACCGATCTTCTCGGCGCTCAACACGAACAAGCAGGGCCTGACGCTGGATTTCCAGACCGACGAGGGCCGGGATCTGCTGCGCCGACTGATCGCGACCTGCGATGTGGTGGTGGAGAACTTCACCCCCCGGGTCATCGATCAGATCGGGCTGGATTTCGAGACGGTACGAGGCCTGCGTGACGGTGTGATCATGCTGCGGATGCCCGGTTTCGGCTTGGACGGTCCGTGGCGCGACAATCCGGCCTTCGCCTACATCATCGAGGATGCGTCGGGGCTGAGCTGGCTCACCGGGTTCCCCGACCGGACACCGTTCGAGCCTTACTCGGTCGGTGATCCGAACGCCGGCGTGCACGCGCTCAACGCGCTGCTGCTGGCGCTGGAGCATCGCCGCCAGACCGGGGAGGCGGTACTGGTCGAGGCGGCGATGGTGGACGCGGCACTCAACATCGCCGCCGAGCAGGTGATCGAGCACTCCGCCTACGGTGTGTTGTTGCAGCGTGACGGCAACCGCGGGCCGGCCGCCACGCCGCAGAATCTCTACCGCAGCGCCGATATCGACGAGTTCGGCCGCGCGGACAGCTGGGTGGCCGTCGCGGTGGCGACCGATGCGCAGTGGGTGGCGCTGCGCGATGCATTGGGCCGACCCGTGTGGGCAATGGACCCAGCACTGTCGACGGCGGCGGGGCGTCGGTCACAGCACGACCGGATCGACGAGGAGTTGGCCGCGTGGTGCGTGTCCCGTAGCGGCGACGAGATCATCGAAACACTCTGGCCGGCGGGCGTTCCGGTGGCCAAGGTGATGCAGCCCCACCGGCAGACCGAACTGTCCCAGCTGCGGCACCGGCGGTTCTTCGAACACGTCGGACATCCGGTGAATCCCGCCGCTCCGCACAGCACGCTGCCTGTCTCGGTGTCCCACGGACCCGACCACTTCCACCGTGCCCCCGCACCGCTGCTGGGTGAACATAACCACGAGCTGCTCGGTCAACTCGGATTGACCACCGAGGAGATCGAGGCGCTGGAGGAGCAGGGCGTGATCGGCACCGAACCCGGTGTCGGCGGCCGGAGGAAGGCAGTCCGCTAGTGCCCTGAGTCGCTGATCCGAGCCGAATCAACGCCTCAGGACACTTGGCCTCGCGATTCTCTGTTCAGTTGTCAAGGTGCCGTGAATCTTTGGGCTATGCGGCGGCAGGTAGGTCGGTCATGGTGCGCCTCGTGTGGGATCGCAGGTGCGCCGGTTCGGGTCCGGTCGGCCGTGGGGTGGGATAAACCAGGGGTGGAGGCCGCGACAGCCTGGGCGATCACATGGTCGAACACATTGCGCGCCGTGACTGCAGCAGCCAGTACCGCGAGCAACGCCGGTTCATCGACGGTGCGGCGCGGAGACTCCAGTAGATGACACAGCCTCCGGTCGGCACCGTCCTCCGGGACGGGTGCCGGGGTGAGGTCGTCGAGGAGTGAATTGATAAAGGTGTTGAAATCGTTGGCGTCCATAGGGATACCGGCTTTCGCAGAAGGTGCGCACAGCGCACAATCAGTCAGTACAGCCCGACTGGCCCCCGAAGGGGCAGTCGAACCTGGCGGCGACCGTAGTCGCATCTGAAGCTCACCGGGTGAAAATGGGAGCCACGTCGCATTCGAACTTATGTTCGACGTTACGCCCGAAGGTGAGGGCGCGCAAGGGCCATTCCTCGTCGCATCGGCTACGTTGATGTATCAGGACATCGGTCACACTTCTGGTGGTCGGCCCTGACGGACCGGCCGCAGCCCTACGTCGGCATCCGGTCCAACAACGCACCGAAGTCCTCGGTGTCCCAGAGGTACAGCGCATTCGACAGCATCAACAGCGGGGCCCGCACAGCTTCCGTGCCGGCGATCCGTGGATCGCGACGGTCGGCCACATCGGCCAGGTCCGGCACCGCGGTGTGCACGATGTCGGGCACCTCCAGCAGCCATGCCACGCCCATCACCGCGACGTACAGCATCAGCTGGGTCCGCAGCAGCGAAAGATCCAGCGCCGGCCCGCCGGCGGCGGCGTATTCGGTGGCGAAGTGTTCGAGCAGCTCGTCGAGATGGTTCCGCCACAGGTCGGTCTCGGCGCTACACAGTGAACCCCACAGTGCCATCGCGACATTCATCACACTGACACAACCCCAGTCCATCAACCCGCACCGCAGGGCGCCGTCGTGCTTGCGCCAGAACCAGGCGTTGTCCACGTTGGCGTTCCAGTGGCACAGCGCCGAGTGCGCACCGGTGTCGTGAAGCCAGGCCATCACAGTGTCCTCGGCCGCGGCAATGCGGCCGACGTCGGCGAGCATGCGGTCGACGAACCCCGGGTTGTGGGCCACATCGGGCAGCAGACCCGGGTGTTCGGCGGCGAACTCGGCGAGCCGACGGATGCGGTCGGCGAGCTCGGCATCGCTGTGCCGGACCCGCTGCCCGACGGTCACCCGCTCGGGATCGAATCGGAAATCGTCGTCGACCGAGGGCGGCAGATGGCCCGCCCGGTGCGCGCCGGCGAGCCGGGCCACGCCGCTCAACAGCGCGGTGTAGTGGCCCAGCTGATCGGGCATCGTGTAGTCCAGACATTTGTCGTAATGCCGTTCGATACCCGCGGATTCGTAGCCGATCCGCTCGGTGATCAGAATGCCGGTACAGGTTTCGGCCTGGTAGGCACCGAACACGCAGACCGGCACCGTGACGGGCAGCGTTGTCGTCATCGACAGCTCGGCGAACCGCACCTCGAGCTCCATCTGGGACTTGCCCCGGTCGCGGCGCGGATTGTCGAAATCGCGGGAGAACTTCACAAACAGCTCGGTTGGCAGCCCGGGCCGCAGGTATTCGACGTCGATCAGCGCCTTGCGGCCGGTGCTGCCGCCACCACATTCCTCGAATCGGGTCACCGCGGTGACCCGATTGTCGGCGTCCAACATCCCGAAACTATGCAGTGCGGTAGTGAGGAACTCCGCACCGGCGATCCGCAGGGCGTCCGGTTCGGCGGGGAACAGCAGACCGTGATCGGTTCCGGCCCAGCGGGTCACGAGGGCCGGTTGGCGAAGAACCGGACGGCCCGACGGATCGAATCCTCCACCGGCTCCGGTTGCCAGCCCAGTTCACGGACCGCCTTGGAATGGTCGAGTCGGCCCATGTTCTCCACGATCCGCATGCCGGTGGTCGCGAACTTCAGATCACGGCGCAGCAGGCCCGCGGCGAGGTCGTTGAGCCGGGCTCCGGCATAGAGCAACGGCAGCGGGATGCCGATCCTCGGGACGCGCACCCCGCCGGCCTCGGCGGCGATCCGGTGCACGTCCTGCGATGTCATGAACCGGTCGGAGATGATGTAGCGCTCACCGGGCCGGCCGTGCTCGGCCGCCAGCAGCATGGCGCGTGCGGCGTCCTCGATACCGACCACTTCCATCGAGTAGCCGAAGTAGAACGGGAGGCGGCCGGCGGCGACCATGGCCAGCGCCCCGCCATGCGGGGTGGGTTGCCAGTCGCCGGGCCCGTAGGTGGTCGACACGCACAGTGCGACCGCACCCAGACCGTGATCGCGCGCGTAGCTCAATACCAGATCTTCCGCGGCCCTGCGTGATTCGATATACGGCCCGCCGCCATCCCAGTCTGCGACATCCTTCTCGGTGACCGGGTGCTCACCAGGTGCAGCCAGTGTGCCAGCCGTGCTGGTGAAGACGAACGTGCCCACCCCGGTCGCCACTGCGGCATCGAGGACGTGACGCAACCCGTCGACGTTGGTGGAGAACAGGGCGGCCGGGTCGCGCAGCCACATCCTGGCGTCGACGACGCAGTAGTAGATGACATCGCAGCCCGTCATCGCCGCACGCAGTGCGTCGTCGTCGAACAGTCCGCCGTAGCAGCGATCGACGGCGAGGTCGTCGATTCCGCGGGTGTCGCTGGATGTGCGCAGCAGCACCCGCACATCGTCGCCGCGGTGCACCAATTGGCGGGTCACATGGGAGCCGAGAAAGCCACTGGCTCCCATCACCAGCGTCGTCATGCTCGCGCGGAGTCCAACCCGGTGTCACCCAACCGTGCGCTGAGAACCCGCCACGGATCGGCGTAGATCCCCGGTGCTGTGCGGTATGCCCCTTGCCGTTTCACGAAAGCCCGCGCCAACGGGGCGATCAGCCGGGACGGGTGGCGTTTCCAGCCGGCCTGGGCGCTGATCTCGGCGAGCATGTCGGGCCAGGTGTGGTGCTGGAACTGCAGCGCCTCCTGAGCGCGGGTGGTGTCCATCCAGTCGGTGATGAACCAGTCGTCGTCACTGTCGGGGTCGCCGGGCCGTCCGGGCGGGATCACCCCGGGCAGCCCGCGTGCGGCGGCCAGGGACGGGCCGACATCGCCCTGGAGCATGCGGTGCGATGCGTCTCCGGCGATCAGCAAGATCTCGCCTGCCACATCCGCGGTGGTGGCCGCGGCGAAAGCGCTCGCCACATCGCGCACATCGACCATGTGGATTCGGTTGTCGACCGGAAGCGCACTTTCGAAGTACAGCGCATCCAGGGTGAACGGCAGAGCGCTCATGTCGGTGCTCATCACCCCGCCGAGGCGCAACACCACCCATTCGAGCGCCGAAGCACGCACGTAGGCTTCGGATTCCAGCTTGTGACCGCCATAGAGCTCGGTGGGGCGGGGTGGTGTTTCGGCGGTGACCGGGTCAGGGTTGCGGTGCGGGTTGCGGGACCCGTACACCGCGTTACTGGATGCCTGGACGAATCGCGGCGGCTTCGGTGCGGCTGCCGCGGTATCGACGAGAGTCTTCGTGGCGTCCACATTGACCTTGCGGGCCAGCGCGGGGTTGCGGTAAATCGGCGGGGGGATGACGGCGGCAAGATGCACGATGGCATCCGGCGCGACGTCGGCGATCAGGCGCTGTACGTCCGGCGTCGAGGTGAGGTCGGCCCAGCGGGCCTCCACACCGACCGGAAGTGCCTGGGCCTTGGCACGATTGGCGTCAATGCCCAGATCGGAGGCCACCACACGGTGACCCACAGCGGCAAGTGCACGCACTGTCGCCGACCCGACCAGACCGAACGCCCCGGTGACCAGGACGGTGTCGGTCATCGGCTACTTCAGGCAGCTACCGGCGTCGACCGGCAGCGTGACACCGGTGACGTAGCGAGCCTCGTCGGAAGCCAGGAACAGCACCGCATTGCTGATGTCCACAGCGTTGACCCACGGGATCGGCAGAGTGTGGAACATCTGGCAGATCGGCGCCATATCCTCGGGGCCCGGGTTCTCCAGGTCCGGCCGGAACATCTTGAAGGTGCCTTCGTTGTGCAACATGTCGGTGTTGACGTGTGTGGGGTGTACCGAGTTGGCGCGGATGTTGTGGTGTCCGAGTTCGACGGCGAAGCCACGCATGAGGCCGACGACACCGTGCTTGGCGGCGACGTAGTTGCCACAGTGCGGGTAGGCCTTGAGACCGCCGACCGAGCTGGTCAGGACGATGGAACCGCCGCGTCCGCCGTTGATGATATGCGGCACAGCGGCTTTCACGGACTTCCAGACACCGGACAGGTTGATGTCGATCATCTCGTCCCAGTCCAGCTCGCTGGTCTCGTGCAGGACGTCGCCACCGTTGCCGATACCGGCGTTCGCCACCACGATGTCGAGGCGGCCGAGCTGCTCGACACCGCTGTCGACGGCCGCCTTCAGCCCTGCGGCGTCACGGACATCGACCTCGGCGGTGACGATACGGCGGTTGAGGCCCTTGACCAGGTTGGCGGTTTCCGCCAGGTCATCCGGTGTGGCGGCGGGAATGGCGGTTTCGACGCCTGGCCGCCAGGGTCCCGCGATATCGATCGCGATGATGTCGGCGCCCTCTTCGGCCAACCGCACGGCATGGCTGCGGCCCTGTCCGCGTGCTGCACCGGTGACGAATGCGACCTTGCCTTCTACCCGCCCTGCCATGTGGTCCTCAATTCCTCGTTACGGTTTTTGGCACTCGCTCAGCACTCTGTCACCGGCATCCGGCGCTGTCAATGACAGACTCAATTCGGGATATTTGTACTCTCTGCTTAGAAGAATCATGTTCTCAAGGCAGGGGCCGAGGAGGCGCGGCAACGACAGCGCCGAAGCAATTCCGGAAACATCAGTGCAAGGCGGAATGTCCAGTGCCCGCGCGCTGATGAGAACGGCCCGCCGATTGCGGTGGGCCAGGGCGGGACGCGCGGTCCGATGGGTGCCGTCGGCGGGCTGGTCACCGCCTCATCGTAAAGCGGGTTCTACCTCAGCGAGAACGAAATTCTCAGTCTTCGGCAGTGAATCCGTGGGCCACGAAGTCCCAGACTTCCTGCGCTGAGATCGGCTTGTTCGCGATGTCCTCGCTACCGCTGGACTGTGCAACGAACATCACGGTCTGCATGGTCATGGCGGCCATCCGGCGGGGGTTGAGGGCGGGCCGCAACTTGCCGGCCTCGGCAGCGTCCTCCATCAGCTCGGTGAGCAGCACCACCAGCGGGGCATGGGCAACCTTGACCTCGGAGGGATGCGACACCAGCAACCTCGGCGCGAAATCGGTGAACAGCGGTCGCTTGGCGGTCGGGTCCGGACGCGATGACTCGAACAGCAGCTCGATGGCGACCTTGAGGCGATCGATGGGATCCATCGGGCCCGCGGTGGCAGCGCGAATCTGGTCCGCCGAGCGGCTCAGCGCATCCTCGAAAAGCGCGAGAAGAAGCTCGTGTTTACCGTCGAACTGCAGGTAGAAGCTGCGCAGTGACTGGCGGGAACGATCGACGACTTCCTGCACGGTGAAATCGGTGCTGCCCTTTTCGATGATGATCGACTGCGCCGCATCGAGGAAGCGCTGGACGCGCTGGGCGGCCCGCAGCTTGGCGGTCTTGATCGACCGTTCGACCGCGCGCTGCTTCCAGGCCGGTTCTTCGCTTGCGGTGGTCACCGGCTTCTCGAATGCGTGCCGCGCGGGAAGGACATGGATGGACTGTACCGGAGAACGCTTGGGCATTGCGGTGCTACACCCCCTCGCGACGTACGTGTCGGAGACTCTAGCTTTCTCATGGCGAGAATACTATTCTCATTTTCGCATTTCCAGAAGGCTTACCGGGAAACCATCTTTCCCTGGAATGCGTGGCCCGCCGAGACTACGGTCAGCTCCCCAGAAACAGCGTCCGAGCTGCCCAGACCGTAGTTCCGGTATCGCGAGTTCCCTACAGCTGAGCCAGTCGAGGTGCCGAACCGCGGGCACGCAGCCCCGCTCCCGCCTTCTTGGTGAGTTCTCGCGAGCTGCCCAGCAAACCGTCGAGCACGAGAGCACGCTTCACGTGGTGCTGCAGTTCGTGTTCCTCGGTGAAGCCGATACCGCCGAGCACCTGCTGGCAGTTCTTGGCCGCAGTGAGTGCGGCCTTGCCCGCGGCGGCCTTGCCCAGCAGCGCCGTGAGGTCGGGGTTGTCCGCACTGGGCAGGTTCAGCGTGGCCTCGGCGCCCTCGATGGCGACCAGGGTTTCGGCCAGTCGGTGCCGGACTGCCTGGAAGGATGCGATGGGCTTGCCGAACTGGACGCGGTCCAGGGCGTGTTGCCGGGCCAGCGCGAGCATCGCTCGTGCCGAACCGATCAGCCACCAGCTGACGGCCCGTCGGGCCTCGGTCACCCGGATCGGGTACCCGTCGTCCTCGCGACGCAGCGGGAGTCCGCCCATCGTCGGCTCGGCGCTGACCTTGCTGATCCGGTCCCACACCACCCAGCCGTTGCCCGTATACGGGATCGGCAGTTCCACCGTGTCGCCGATGGTGTTACCCGTTGCGTGCAGTACGACATCGACGAGAACTGATGCGTGCGAACCGGTTTCGCCCAGCAGTCGGAACACCAACGGGATGGCCACATCCGGCGCGTCGGCGAGCATCTCTGCCCAGCCGAGTTCGGTGAGGGCCGCGTCGAGATCCGGACCGGAGGCCGAGAGCATGGTCTTGCGCAGAGATGCCTCAAGCATCTCAAGTGATTCGGCATCCACGAGTGGATCATTCGATACAGCCATGATCACTCCTTCCCGAGGTCGAGCAGGCGGCGGGCGATGATATTGCGCTGAACCTCAGCGGTGCCGCCGTAGATGGTGGCCGACCGCGAATACAGATACTCGGTACGCCATGCGGTGTCTTCCAGTTCGATGACTCCGGGCAGCAGATCGTGCACGGTGTCGTACAGGCGTTGTTCGGCGCCGGCCAGCAGCACCTTGTCGATCGAGGTGTCGGGACCGAGCTTCTCACCATCGGCCAGCCGGTATTGGGTGGCACGGGAACGGCAGCGCAGGGTGTGCAGCGCCAGATACGCCTCACCCATGTCGGCGTCGATATCCTTCGGGCTGGACTGGCCGATGTCCTTCAAATCATGGATGAGCGCGTCGAAGCGCGAGTACAGATAGGCGATGCGCTGCCAGAAGCAGGTCGAGCGTTCATACGGCAGCAGGTCCATCGCGAGTTGCCAGCCGTCGCCGGGCTTTCCGAGCATGCGACTCGCGTCGACCACCACATCGTCGAAGTACACCTCGCAGAACTCGTCGACACCGTGCATCGTCTTGAGCGGGCGCACCGAGATGCCGGGGGAGTCCATATCGACGAAGAACGCGGTGATCGCTTCGTGGTTGGGCGTGTGCGCGTCGCCGGTGCGGGTGAGCAGGACACAGCGGTGGGAGAACTGGGCGAAACTCGTCCAGACCTTCTGGCCGTTGATGATGTAACGCTGCTCATCCTGCGGATCCTGCACCGCCCGGGTGGTCAACGAGGCCAAGTCGCTGCCTGAGCCGGGCTCGGAGAATCCCTGGCACCACTGCTCTTCCCCGGACAGCAGCTTGGGCACCATCTCGGCGGCCAGTTCTGGTGTGGCGTAGTCGATCATGGTCGGCGCGAGCACTTCGAGCATCGAGTATGGTCCGGGCTCGGCGAGCCTGCGGCCCACCACCTCCTCGCCGACGACGGCGCGCAGGATATCCGGCCCGCCGAGTCCGCCGGCATGCTCGGGCCAGCCGTATCGGCTCCAGCCGCCGTCGTAGAGCGCCTTCTGCACCCGCGCGAACTGACGCATGTGTCCCTCGAGGGAATGGTCCTCTGGCGGGGTCAGGTCGTTCTCGGCCAGCCAGGTCTGCAGCGCGGTCCGGAAGGCGGCGGTGTCGGTGAGATCGATGTCGGTCACGCTGACGGCCGTCCGATGGCGTGTGGCTTGCCGTGATCGTGGGTGCCGCTGCGTCGGATGAACGTCATGGCCCGGGTGCGCAACCGCCAGCCGTCCTCGGTGCGGACATAAGTGTCGCGGTAATACCCGATCCGCATGTCATGAGCGGAATGCTCGATGAAGCACAGTGGCTGGGTGCCGGTGGCGTCATCGGCCCCCTCGACGAGGTCGATCAACGCGGTACCGGTCATGAACAGTCCTTTGGGTGCGGCATCGACCAGCACCGGAAAGCGTTCCAGCGCATAGGTTTCACCGAACGCGCTGTAGGTGCCATCCGGGGTGAACACGCTCACCAGGCCCTCGATGTCACCCTGGGTGATGGTGACGGCGTATTTGGCCAGCACCTGCTGGATCTCGACGAGGTCGTCAGTTCGGCTTGGAGTCATCGGCGTACTCATTCTTGTAGACCTTACCGCCCTTCATTACAAAAGTGACATGCCGTGTAACGGTGATGTCTTCCAGGGGGTTGCCGGGCACGGCAATGATGTCGGCCAGCAACCCTTCGGCCAGCCGTCCCCGATCGGTGGAGTTGATCAGATCGGCGGCGATGGTGGTGGCCGAACGCAGCACGGCGGCGGGCGGCATACCCCATTCCACCAGGGTGACGAGCTCGTCGGCGTTCTTGCCGTGCGGGATGGCCGGGGCGTCGGTGCCGACGGCGATCTTGACCCCGGCTTCATAAGCCGCCTTGATCGATGTCTCCGCCTTGGGGAACATGATGGCAGCTTTGTCCTGCAACTCTTTTGGCGCCTTGGACACGTCCATGGCCTGGGCCAGGCGGCGGGTGGTCACCAGGAAGCGGTCATTGTCGACCAGCGCCTGGATGGCCTCGTCATCCATCAGGAAGCCGTGCTCGATGCAGTCGATACCGCACGCCACCGCGTGCTTGACGGCTTCGGCGCCGTGGGTGTGCGCGGCCACCCGCATACCGCGGCGATGGGCCTCGTCGACGATCGCGCGCAGCTCATCATCCGAATAATGCTGTGCGCCCGCCTCGCCGGTCAGCGACATCACGCCACCGGAAACGCAGACCTTGATCAGCTGTGCGCCGTGCTTGATCTGATAGCGCACCGCCTTGCGGACCTCATCGACCCCGTTGGCGATGCCCTCCTCGACCGTGAGTTCCAGCGCACCCGGCATGAATGCCGCGAACATGGTGGGGTCCAGATGCCCGCCGGTTGGGGTGATGGCGTGTCCGGCCGGCACGATGCGTGGACCGTCCACCCAGCCGGCATCGATCGCCTTGCCCAGCGCCACATCCAGGAGATAGCCGCCGGTCTTGACGAACAGGCCGAGGTTGCGCACCGTGGTGAACCCGGCCCGCAGGGTGCGTCGGGCATTGCCGACGGCCCGCAGCACACGGGTGGGCGGATCGTCCTGCACCTGGGAGAGCCCGGGGTTCTCACCGCGGCCACCCATCAGCAGGTTGACCTCCATGTCCATCAATCCCGGCAGGAGGATCGCATCACCCAGATCGATGATCTCCCCTTCGGTTTCACCGCCGACCCGGACGATGCGATCACCCTCGACCACGACGATGCCGGGGCGAATGATCTCCCCGGCATCGACGTCGACCAGACCCGCTGCTTTGAGGGTCAGCACGACTAAACCACCGGCTCCTTGATCAGGTTGATATAGGCCGCGCCGCTGTCGAGCACGCGCGGTTGCTTCCACACCTCGATGGGGAAGCTCACCATGACGATCGACTGTCCAAGGTGAACCAGCGCCTTGGCGTCTTCGGGCATCGATGCCAGCGGGAAGCGTGCGTCGACGTACACCATGATGTCCTCGAGGCGGGCCATGCCGGCGTCGTAGAATTCCTGCATCTCGGCCATGCTGGAGGCCAGCCGCTTCTGGTATCGGTCCTCCTCGCTGGGCAGGCACCAATCGCTGAACCGCTCCAGATCGGCGAATTCCTCAGGCATCTTAGACATTTACCTCATCCTTTTCTGACGTCTTCACCTTCGATGCGGCAGCGCCGGTGCCGTTGCTCGATCCATTGGCCTTGGCCTCGAGATCAGCCTTGTACCTGTCAACGTACTGGTGCGCCGTCATGTGCAGGTGGCGAAGCAGGATCTCCTGATCGCACAAGGGGAATTCGGTGACCGCGCGGGTACCGATCTGCGACTGGGTGGCCTCCAGGGTGTTGGCGTCCTGGAACGCGTACTCCTTGAACGTCACCGCGGCCAGTTCCTGCGACAGACGCTCACGCAGGTTCTTCGGCGGTACGAAGTACAGGTCGGCCTCGAAGATGTGGCTGTCCACACCGGTGGGCCAGTAGTTGTAGGTGAGGTACCAGCCCGGCACCCAGTACAGCAGGGTCCAGTTCGGGAAGAACTCGAAAGAGTCGGTGCCCCAGGTCTTGTGGCGGCCCGGGTTGATGGCCGGCGGCAGTTCTTCGGGCAGGATGCCGTCGATGTCCGGCCGGTCCCACGGACCGAACAGCCCGCTGTGCAGGATCTGCTCGATGGGCTTGACCATGTTGATGTCCTTCGGCGGGGACATGCCGCCCCAGGACGACACCATCGAGTGATCACCCTTGATGTCGTAGGCCAGCGCCTCGAAGCCGAAGTTGGCCAGCTTCTCGGCCTCGGCCTTCTCCGCCTGCTTCATGTGCAGGATCGGTGCGTGATAGAACTCGGTGAACGCGTCGATGAAAAGCTTCCAGTTGGCGTTGACCTCCGAGCGGTAGCTGTAGTGCTCGGTCATCTCGTGGTACGGGTAGCCCTTCAGACCCTGGCCGAAATCGCCGAGGAAGTCCTCCAGGGAGCCGGCGTCATTGTCGAAGTTGACGAAGATGAAGCCTTCCCAGACCTCGCAGCGCACCGACTTGAGCGGGTAGTCGGCCTTGTCCAGGTCGAAGAACTCGCTCTCCTGCTGGACGAAGCTCAGATCGCCCTTGAGGTCGTAGCGCCATGCGTGGTACTTGCAGACGAACTGCCGGCAGCTTCCGGAGACCTCTTCGTTCGGGTAGTCGTTCCACACCAGCTTGTTACCGCGGTGGCGGCACAGGTTGTAGAAGGCCCGGATCTCGTCGCCGTCGTTGACGATGATGATGGACACGCCGGGTCCGACCGAGGGGAGCTCGCGGGTGACGTAGCGACCCTTCTTGGGGATGAGTTCCACGCGGCCCATGTGCAGCCAGGTCTTGCGGAAGATCGCCTGCTGTTCCAGCTTCCAGTGCTCAGGGTCGACGGAGTCGGTGTAGTCGACCGGTGCCGTGCCGAGTTCCGGCCAGTTCTCGGTCCAGCTTCCCGCTGCTGGTTTGGGGAAAAACGCCACGGTTCAACCTCTCTGGTTTGGATCTACTTCGGGTCGGCCGCCGACGGTAACCCGCGGCTTCTCCGGTACGAGAATCATATTCTCATAAGTGACTAACAGATTTCCAGTCTTTGGTCGTAAGGTCGATGAAGACGCCCGTGATCCAGCCTGTTCCCGGCCGCGGCGGAGAGTCAAACAGTGCGGTCAGGGGCAGGGCAAACACCTTCGGACGTTGATTCTCGCACTGTGAGAAGTTAGTTTGCAGGTAGAGAGAATCTGCAGCGTTGACCTGTTCGAACGGCGAAGGGACGGCCCTATGCACCAAGACGACATGATTCTGATCAGCGTCGATGACCACATCATCGAACCGCCGAACATGTTCAGGAACCACCTGCCGGAAAAGTACAAGGACGAGGCGCCGCGACTGGTGCACAACCCCGACGGTTCGGACTCCTGGCAGTTCCGCGACACGGTCATCCCGAACGTCGCGTTGAACGCGGTGGCCGGGCGCCCCAAGGAGGAGTACGGCCTGGAGCCGACGGGACTCGATGAGATCCGCAAGGGCTGCTATGACGCCGGTGAGCGGGTCAAGGATATGAATGCAGGTGGTGTGCTCGCGACGATGAACTTCCCGTCCTTCCCGGGGTTCGCGGCGCGGCTGTTCGCCACCGATGATGCCGAGTTCTCGCTGGCGCTGGTGCAGGCGTACAACGACTGGCATATCGACGAGTGGTGCGGTTCGCACCCGGGCCGGTTCATCCCGATGGCGATCCCGGCGATCTGGGATCCGGTGCTGTGCGGCCAGGAGATCCGGCGGGTGGCCGACAAGGGTGTGCACTCGTTGACGTTCACCGAGAACCCCTCGGCACTGGGCTACCCGAGCTTCCATGACCTGGAGTACTGGAAGCCGATGTGGGATGCGCTGGTGGACACCGAGACGGTGATGAATGTGCACATCGGCTCGTCGGGCCGGTTGGCGATCACGGCGCCCGATGCCCCGATGGACGTGATGATCACCCTGCAGCCGATGAACATCGTGCAGGCCGCCGCCGATCTGCTGTGGTCGGCGCCGATCAAGGCCTATCCCACGTTGAAGATCGCCCTCAGTGAGGGCGGCACCGGGTGGATTCCGTACTTCCTGGACCGGGTGGACCGCACCTACGAGATGCATTCGACGTGGACCCATCAGGACTTCGGCGACAAATTGCCCTCGGAGGTGTTCCGCGAGCACTTCATGACGTGTTTCATCTCCGATCCGGTCGGTGTGAAGAACCGCCACATGATCGGGGTAGACAACATCTGCTGGGAGATGGATTACCCGCACTCGGACTCGATGTGGCCCGGAGCCCCCGAGGAACTGTCCGCGGTGTTCGACACCTACGACGTACCCGATGACGAGATCAACAAGATCACCCATGAGAACGCGATGCGGCTCTACCAGTTCGAGCCGTTCAACCATGTTCCGCGCGAGCAGGCCACCGTGGGCGCACTGCGCAAACAGGCCGAGGGCCACGACATCTCGATCCAGGCGACGTCGAATCACGATAAGCGTTCCGGCGCTGCGGTCGCCGACTTCACCGCCAATGCCCGCGCGGTCAGCGGAGTCCAAGACTAGCCACACCGCGTATTCGGCGGACGGTGCAGGACCACCTGCACCGTGCCGTTGCGTGCACGGACCGAGGAGGAAACAGTGTCTGAGGGGATGAATTTCGAGCTCACCGAGGATCAGCAACTGATCCGCAAATCGGTGGCGGAGTTGTCGGCCAGATTCGATGACCACTACTGGATGGAAAAAGACCAGGCGCACGAGTTCCCGACGGAGTTCTACGACGCCATAGCCGCCGGCGGCTGGCTGGGCATGACCATCCCCGAGGAGTACGGCGGCCATGGCCTCGGCATCACCGAGGCCACCATCCTGGCCGAGGAGGTCGCCCGTTCGGGTGGCGCCATGAATGCCGCCAGCTCCATCCACATGTCGATCTTCGGTATGCAACCGGTGGTGGTGTTCGGGTCCGAGGAGATGAAGAAGGCGACGCTGCCGCGGATCGTCGACGGCGATCTGCACGTCTGCTTCGGCGTCACCGAACCCGGTGCCGGACTGGACACCTCGCGCATCACCACATTCGCCAAACGGGACGGTGACCACTATGTGGTCAATGGCCGCAAGGTGTGGATCTCCAAGGCACTGGAGTCGGAGAAGATCCTGCTGCTGACCCGCACCACCCCGCGGGACGAGGCCACCAAGCCCACCGATGGTCTGACCCTGTTCCTCACCGATATCGACCGCGATCACGTCGATATCCGGCCGATCAAGAAGATGGGCCGCAACGCCGTCAGCTCCAATGAGGTCTTCATCGACGACCTGCGGATACCCGTCGAGGATCGCATCGGCGATGAGGGCAAGGGCTTCTCCTACATCCTGCACGGGCTCAACCCGGAGCGGATGCTGATCGCCGCCGAGGCCCTCGGTATCGGCCGGGTCGCTCTCGACCGGGCGGTGAAATACGCCAACGAACGCGTGGTGTTCGACCGTCCGATCGGCAAGAACCAGGGCATCCAGTTCCCGCTGGCCGACTCGCTGGCCCGCCTCGACGCCGCGGAGCTGATCCTGCGCAAGGCCACCTGGCTGTACGACAACGGCCAATCCTGCGGGCGCGAGGCCAATATGGCCAAGTACCTGTGCGCCGACGCCGGGTTCGACGCGGCGGACCGTGCGTTGCAGACCCACGGCGGGATGGGCTACTCCGAGGAGTACAACATCTCCCGGTTCTTCCGCGAGTCCCGCTTGATGAAGATCGCGCCGGTGAGCCAGGAGATGATCCTGAACTTCCTGTCGACCAATGTGCTCGGACTGCCCAAGAGCTACTGACCTGAAGAGTCACGCGAGGTTGCGGTTATCGTCATGTCCACTCGCACTTTGTCGCGATAACGGCAATCTCGCGTTCAGGCAGAGGGGATCATATTCATGAGCACCACCGGGCCGGCATTGCCGCTGGCCGGCATCACCGTCATCGCGATGGAGCAGGCGGTCTCCGCGCCGATGTGCACCAGGGTGCTCGCCGACTTCGGTGCGCGGGTGATCAAGATCGAGAATCCCAAGGGTGGAGATTTCGCCCGCGCCTATGACGATGTGGTCAACGGTATGGCCGCGCATTTCGTCTGGGCGAACCGAGGCAAGGAGTCGGTCACCCTCAACCTGAAATCGCCCGCGGGCATGGACGTGCTGCACCGGTTGCTGGCCGGCGCCGATGCCTTCGTGTCCAATCTCGCGCCGGGTGCCAATGCGCGACTCGGCCTGGGGCCGGCAGATCTGCGGGACCGCCACCCGCAGTTGATCCCCGTCGAGATCGACGGTTACGGACCGGGCGGCCCGCTGTCCGAGAAACGCGCGTATGACCTTCTGGTGCAGGCCGAGTCGGGGTCCTGCGCGGCCACCGGCTATCCGGGGATGCCGGCCAAACCCGGCGCGCCGGTCGCCGATATCACCACCGGTCTGTACTCGGCGCTGTCGATCATGGCCCTGCTGCTCGGCCGGGCGCGCAACGGCCCCGACGGACCCGCTCCGGCGGTGGCGGTCAGCCTGTTCGACACCATGACCGACATCATGGGCTACCAGTTGACCTACACACAGCACTCCGGTATCGACCAGGAACCGCTGGGGATGAGCTCGCCGGCCGTCGCGCCCTACGGTTCCTTCGGTACCCGCGACGGGCAGACGGTCGTCCTCGGCACCACCAACGACCGGGAATGGCAGCGACTGGCCCGGGAGATCATCGAACGCCCCGACCTCGCCGACGACCCGCGGTTCGCGTCCAACCCGGACCGGTGCGCGCACCGGGACGAGCTCAACCGGGCCATCGAGTCATGGTGTGTACAGCACGATCTCGACGATATCCAGCGCATCGCCGATATCGCCGGGATCGGCAACTCGCGGTACAACAAGCCCAGCGAGGTCATCGCCCACCCGCACCTCAAGGCGCGGGACCGGTGGCGTCAGGTCGGCACGCCCAACGGGGAGATCGCGGCGCTGCTGCCGCCCCCGGTGATCAGCGGTTTGGAGTTGGGCATGGGTGCCGTGCCGGGCCTGGGTGAACACACCGATGCTGTGCTGAACGAACTGGGTTACAGCGCAGAAGAACTCGCCGGACTGCGCGGCGAGGGCGCGATCGGGTCGAAGTACTCGTGAGTGAAACGCTATTGATCGATGACGAGCAGGGTGTGCGCACCCTGACGCTGAACCGGCCACACCGCAAGAACGCCATCGACGTCGATCTCTGGCATGCCCTGGCCGCCGCGCTCCGGGCGGCCGATACCGACGATTCGGTGCGCGCGTTGGTGCTCACCGGTGCGGGCGGGGCGTTCTGCTCCGGCGCCGATATCGGCACCGGAGAGGTCGTGCACCCGCGGCGAAAGCTGCAGCGACTCACCGATGTCGCACTCGCGCTGCACAATCTGACGGTACCGACCATCGCCAAGGTCACCGGCGTCGCCGTCGGGGCAGGCTGGAACCTGGCGCTGGGCTGCGATCTGGTGGTGGCCACCCCGGAGTCGAAGTTCTGTCAGATCTTCTCCAAACGGGGGCTGTCGGTCGATCTCGGCGGTTCCTGGCTGCTGCCCAAGCTCGTCGGCCTGCAGCAGGCCAAACGCCTTGTGCTGCTTGCCGATATGATCGACGCCGCGGAGGCACATCAGCTCGGGCTGGTGACCTGGGTGCAGGACGTCGACGCGATCGACGGTTTCGTAGGCAGCCTGGCCAGGCGTCTGGCCGACGGTCCGCCGTTCGCGCTGTCGCAGAGCAAGGCGTTGCTCAACGACGGTGCCACCGCCACATTTGCCGAGGCGCTGGGCAATGAGGCGCGGGCGCAGCCCGGCAATTTCGCCACCGCCGATTCGGGGGAGGCCTACGCGGCGTTCGCCGCCAAGCGAGAACCAGAATTCACCGGAACCTGGGCCGTGCCGGCTCCTCGGGGGCAGGAGCGAAGCGACCCGGGGGAAGACAACGTTGAGAAGGAGCAGAAGTAATGCGTGAGACCGTCATCGTCGGAGCCGTGCGCACACCGGTGGGCAAACGCAACGGCGGACTGTCCGCCCAGCATGCCGCCGACCTGTCCGCGGTGGTGCTCAAGGAACTCGTCGAACGCACCGGGGTGGATCCGATGCTCATCGACGATGTGGTGTGGGGCTGTGTGTCCCAGGTGGGCGATCAGTCCAGCAATATCGGACGGTACGCGGTGCTGGCCGCCGGCTGGCCGGAAAGCATCCCGGGCACAACGGTGAACCGGGCATGCGGGTCCAGTCAGCAGGCGCTGGACTTCGCGGTGCAGGCCGTCATGTCCGGTCAGCAGGATGTCGTGGTGGCAGGCGGTGTCGAGGTGATGAGCCGGGTGCCGCTGGGTTCGGCGCGCGCGAGCGGCCAGCCGTACGGGCCGAAAGTCTTTGCGCGTTATGACGATTTCTCCTTCAACCAGGGCATCTCGGCCGAGCTGATCTGCCAGAAATGGGATCTGTCGCGTACCCGCTGTGACGAGTACTCCGCGCAGTCGCATGAGCGCGCCGCCGCGGCGCAGGACGCCGGGGCGTTCATCGACCAGATCGTGCCGGTCTTCACCGACGATGACGTCATCACCGACGACGAGGGCATCCGGCGGGGCACCACGGTGGAGAAACTGGCCGGTCTGAAACCGGCGTTCACCGACGACGGCGTCATCCACGCGGGCAATTCCTCGCAGATCTCCGACGGGGCGGCGGCGCTGCTGGTGATGACGGCCGATCAGGCGGTGAACCTGGGGCTGACCCCGCTGGTCCACTACCGCGCAGGGGCGGTCACCGGTGCCGATCCGGTGCTGATGCTGACCGGACCCATCCCGGCCACCGAGAAGGTGTTGCACAAGGCCGGCGTCGGAATCGACGATATCGGCGTCTTCGAGGTCAACGAGGCATTCGCACCGGTACCGCTGGCCTGGCTGGCCGAAACCGGGGTCGACGAAGCGAAACTCAACCCGCTCGGTGGGGCCATCTCGCTCGGACACCCACTGGGCGCCTCCGGGGCGGTGCTGATGACCAGGATGATCCACCACATGCGTGACAACGGCATCCGTTACGGACTGCAGACCATGTGCGAGGGCGGCGGCACCGCCAACGCCACGCTGGTCGAGTACGTCTTCTAGGCGAAAGGGCAACACGTGCAACGCAATCTGTTCACCGAGGATCACGAGGCTTTCCGCGAACTCGCGCGCGACTTCGTCGAGAAGGAGGTGGTGCCTGCCTACCCGGAGTGGGAGAAGGGTGGCCGGATGCCGCGTGCGGTGTTCGAGAAGATGGGCAGCCTGGGAATGCTCGGGGTCGCCATTCCCGAGGAGTACGGCGGCGGTGGCATCCCGGACTACCGCTACAACGTGGTGTTGCAGGAGGAGGCGGCCAGGGCTCTGGTGACGCTGTCCACGGTGCGTACCCAGCTCGAGGTGATCCTGCCGTACTTCCTGCACTACGCGAATGAAGAGCAGCGCACGCGCTGGTTCCCCGGGCTCGCCGACGGGACGCTGCTCACCGCGGTGGCCATGACCGAACCCGGCACCGGATCCGACCTGGCCGGTATGCGCACCACCGCGGTGCAGGACGGCGACCACTGGATCGTCAACGGCGCCAAGACCTTCATCACCGGCGGTATGCAGGCCGACCTGGTCGTCGTCGTCGCACGCACCTCGACCGATCCCGACAACCGGCGCAAGGGCCTGACCCTGTTCGTCGTGGAGGACGGCATGCCGGGCTTCACGCGGGGCCGGGAGCTGGAGAAGATGGGCTGCAAGGTGCAGGACACCGCCGAGCTGTCATTCGTCGACGTCCGGGTGCCCGCGGCCAACGTGCTCGGCGAGGTGGGGGAGGCGTTCAGCTATCTGGGCCACAACCTGGCCCAGGAGCGGTTGACGGTGGCGGTCGGATCGGTGGCACAGGCGCGTTCGGCGATCGCCGCGGCGATCGACTACACCAAGGACCGCAAGGCCTTCGGCACCCCGGTCGCGTCCTTCCAGAACACCAAGTTCGAACTGGCGGCCTGTTCGACCGAGGTGGAGGCCGCCCAGGCGATGCTGGACCGAGCCGTCACGCTGCATGTCGACGGGGAGCTGTCGGCGCCCGACGCGGCCAGGGTGAAGCTGTTCTGCACCGAGATGCAGGCCCGGGTGATCGACCGCTGCCTGCAGCTGTTCGGTGGCTACGGCTACATGATGGAGTACCCGATCGCCCGGCTGTACACCGACGCCCGGGTGGCGCGCATCTACGCGGGCACCAGCGAGGTCATGAAGGTGATCATCGCCAAATCCCTCGGTCTCTGATCCGCGATTTGAGGATTTTCAGCCGGACCTATTCCGGCTGGAACTCCACAAATCGCAGGGCATGGTGACGGCCGTCGGAAAAGAATTCCGCTGAGACCCTTGTCACACGCGCCAAACCTACCTACTGTGTGTTCACTAGGTTGGTTAAGTCGCTTGCGAGGAGAGCTGTGACAGCGGTATCTGCGACGTCGGGGCCCCGCCCCTACGAATCGCTCCTCGCCAAGGGTGAGGACCGTAAGCAGCGCATTCTCTCCGTCGCGGAGAATCTGCTGGCGCGTAACGGCTGGCGGAACACCTCGCTGGCGCAGATCGCCCGGGAAGCCGGAGTCAGTGCCGCCGGTCTGCTGCACCACTTCGAATCCAAGGAGCAGCTGCTCCACGCGGTGCTCGACGCCCGCGACTTCGACGATGACACCCATGCCGACCGGGGCGGTGATCTGATCGCCAACATCGGTCGGGTGGCCGAGCGGTTCGACCGCGCTCCCGAACTCGTCGGCACCTTCACCGTGCTGCTGGTGGAGAACATCCAGCCGGATGCGCCGCTGCACGATCGGTTGGTGGCCCGCCAGCAGGCCGCCGTCGGGATCGTCGCCGACGGTATCCGGCGCGGCCAGCAGGCCGGCCGCTACCGCTCAGACCTCGACCCGGCCGCCAAGGCCGTGGAGATTCTCGCGTTCGTCAATGGAATGGAGACCGCATGGCTACTCGATCCTTCGATTCCGCTGGCCGCGGTGTTCAACGGATACACGGAGTCGCTGGCCCGCGACTTCGCGCCGGTAACCGCAGCACCCGCGGAGAGGAATTCGATATGAGGTACCGACTCGACGTGGTGGCACCCAGCGTGGCCGAGGTGGTGCGCAGCGCCGGCGGTTGGCTCGTCGACCGGGTGATGGCCGGCTGGGATGTCACCGTGCTGATCACCGGCGACGACGATATCCGGCCGCTGCAGATCCTCGGCGTCGAGACCGCCGACCTGGAGACGGCGATGCAGTTGTGGGAGCAACGGCCACACCCCCAGACGGTGGCGGTGGCCGCGGAGCTCTTCGTCAGCGATGCGCGGGTGCGCGAAGGCGTGCTCGGCGCGTTGGCCCAGGGGCATACCGAGGTGACGCTGTGGGGCGACAGCTGGCCCGAGGAGCTGGACAGTACCGTCGACTCGGTCCAGCACGAACTCAGCGCCGCCGCAAGGGCATTCAAGGCCCAGGCGCTGGCCGCGGCCGGTGACGCCGGTCCCGTCGGTGGCACCGAGGCGTTCCGCTGCGGCATGATGTCCTGTCCGTCGGTGGCCGCAGATCTGGTGCCCGCCAGCTGAATCCACGCTACTCAGAGGGCGCCCAACGTTGCCAGGAACTCCGTGGTGCGCTGCCGAGAGGCGTTTCGGGTCGCGATATCGTCGCCGATGGGTACGACCCGGGCGGCCAGATCGGTGACGCCGGCATCCCGGTAGCGCTGCAGGGTGCGCAACACTGCGGCCTCGTCACCGGCCGCCATGGTGTCGCCGATATCCTTGGCGTCGCCGTGTTCGAGAAGTCGCAGATAGTTTGGTGACAGATGCGCGTGCCCGAGGACCTCGCTGGCGTAAGCGCGGGCGGCGCCGACATCTGTCGGCGCGCAAAGTGTCACGGGAACACCGGCCACCACTCGCGGTCGTTTGCGGCCCGCCGCTTCGGCGGCCGCGGTGATCCGCGGTGCGATATGTTCGCCGATCGCGCGTTCATCGGCCATCCACAGAATGGTGCCATCGGCGCGCTCCCCGGCGATCCGCAGCATTGTCGGCCCGAGCGCGGCCAGCAGCACCGGCACCGTCGCGTCGGTGACATCCACCGGGCTGTGCACGGCGAAGGCGTCGTTGTCGACGTCCACCACCCCCGGGCCGGCAAATCCGGCGAGCAGCACGTCGAGGTAGTCGCGCACCAGTGCGACCGGGCGGTCATACGGCAAGCCCAACTGCCCCTTGATGATCCAGTCATGCGACAGGCCGATGCCGAGGGTGAACCTGCCCGCGCACGCCGCCTGCGTAGTCAGAGACTGCTGGGCGAGGATCAGCGGGTGCCGGGTCTGGATCGGGACGACTGCGGTGCCGACCTCGATCGTGCTGGTACCGGCGCCGATCAGCGCCACCGCGGTCAGGGCGTCCAGATATCCGGGCACCTGCGGGAACCAGAACGAGTGGAAGCCGGCCGACTCCGCGGCGACGGCATCGGACAGCAGTCCCGCCAACCGGTCGTTGCGTGCGCGTTCCCTGTCCGAACCGACCATCAGCCCGATGCGCATGGTTGTCCCCGCGTCAGGGCAGCAGGGTGGGCATGGCGGCCCAGCCGCGCACCGCTGCGGTCTCCGACGGGACGGCGTTCGGCCAATCGACCTCCCATTCCGGGAAGCGCTTGAGGATCTCCTCCAAGGCGATCCGGCCTTCGAGGCGGGCCAGCGCATTGCCCATGCAGAAGTGGGTGCCCGCACCGAACGTCATGTGCGAGCGCGGCTCGCGGAAGATGTCGAAGACATCGCCGTCGGGCGCGAACCGGCGGTGGTCGCGGTTGGCTGCGCCGACGAGCATGAGCATCGCCGAACCCTCCGGCACCGTCTTTCCGTAGTACTCGACATCGCGGGTGACATAGCGGGCGATCTGCAGAGCCGGTGGCTCCCAGCGCAGGATCTCCTCGATCGCCTGCGGAATCAGGGCGGGGTTCTCCGCGAGGGCGCGACGTTGCTCCGGATGATCGGCCAGCGTCTTGCCGGCCCAACCGATCAGCCGCGTGGTGGTTTCCGAACCCGCTGTGGCGATCACGATCAGGTACAGCAGCAGTTCGTCGCGGCGCAGGGTGCGCCGAGTTCCGGTCTCGTCTTCGAACTCGGCGTTCAGCAGATCGGTCATGATGTCGTCGGACGGGTGTTCGACCCGCCAGTCGATGAATTCGGAGAACACCTCTCCGGTGGCCAGTCCCTCCAGGCGCTCGCCTTGCAGGGTCTCCTCGCCGTGGTCGGTGATCTGTTGCTGGCGATCTTCGGGAATGCCCAGCAGCATCCCGATGACCCGCATCGGCATCTGTTCGCCGAGGTCGTTGACGAAATCGAAACGGCCCGAACCGATGAGTGGGTCGAGGCAGCGCGCGGTGAACTCGCGGATCTGCGGTTCGAGTGCGAGAACCTTGCGCGGGGTGAACATTCGGGACAGCAGGTTGCGGTGGATGTTGTGGATCGGTGGGTCTTCGAAAATCAAGGTGCCCGGCGGGATCTCCATACCGGACTTGATGATCTCCAGTACGGCGCCGCGGCCCGAGATGAACGTCTCGTGATCGATGACCGCGGCGTTGACATCGTCGTAGCGGCTCAGCGCGTAGAAGTCGTGTTGCTCGTTGTAGTACAGCGGCGCCTCCTCCCTGATCCGGGCGAAAACCGCGTAGGGGTCCATGTTCAGTTCGATGCTGTACGGGTCGTAGTACAGGTCGGGTGCGGCGGCGGTCGACTGTGCCATCAGGGCTCCCTGGAGAAGGCGAAGAGTGCGGATTTTCTGAACGGGCTGAGTGTTCTGTTGAGCACCTGCTTAGCAGGTGCATCGCGGCACGGTCAAGGTTCTGGCGTGGTTTACGCTATTGGCGATGAATGTAAAGATGGGTCAACACCGACCGAGGGGGGACGCAATGACCGCAGAACAGATCGTGCGCAACGAGATCGCCGCCTGGTCCCGCAACGATGTCGACGAAGTCATGAGTCACTTCGCCGAGGACGCCACCTTCGACATCGGCCCGGACTGGCCGAAGCTGTCCGGGCGCGCGGCGATTCACGACATGATGAGAGTCTTCTTCGCTGGCGGGCAGTGCGTCGATCTGGAGGTCCGGCACATCGCGGTCGATGGTGATGTCGTCTTGATGGAGCGGCGCGACCATGGATCGTGGACGGTAAGCAGATGAGCTGGCCCGTCATGGGTGCCTACGAGGTGAAGGGCGAGAAGATCACCGCCTGGCGGGAATACTTCTATCCGCCGAAACAGGAGTGACGGCCCATCAGCTGATCGTGATGATGACCTTGCCGATCGCCCGTCCGTCGGCCACGTGACGTAATGCCGCGGCGGTATCGGCGAGCGGATAGGTCGCACCGATATGCGGCGCGACTGGGCCGGAGGCCAGCAGTTCGGCCAGTTCGGCCTCATTGCGGGTGAACTCGTCGGCCGGGATGTCCTGGAACTGGAATCCGAGGATCTGAATACCCTTGACCAGAACCAGATTCAGCGGGATACGCGGGATGGTTCCCGATGCGAAACCGACCGTCACGAACCGCCCGCCGCGGCGCAGTGATCGCAGCGCGGGTTCGGACAGGTCGCCACCGACCGGATCGATCACCGCGGCGGCGCCGCCGGGCACCGCCTCGCGCAGCGACTCACGGAGCTGACCCCCACGGTGGTCGATTCCGTGCACCGCGCCGTACTGTGCGGCCGCCGACAGCTTTTCGGGAGATGACGCCACCGCGGTGACACGCGCGCCCAGTGCGGTGGCCAGGGACACCGCGGCCAGTCCGACACCGCCGCCGGCGCCGAGCACCACGACATCGTCGCCGGACTGGATTCGTGCCGTGCTGCGCAGCGCGTGGTAGGCGGTCCGGAAGGCGACGCCGGACGCGGCGGCGGTGGGCGCGTCGACGCCGTCGGGGATCTTCGCCACACTGGAGATTCCTGTGCACACCTCTTCGGCGAACGCGCCGAAGATACCCGTGCCGGTGACCCGGTCGCCGACTACAAAATCGACTGTTCCACCAGTGAGCTCGGTGATGACGCCGGCGAACTCGCTACCCGGGACGAACGGCGGTGGCACCTTGACCTGATACTGCCCGGCGACCAGCAGCACATCGGGGAAGTTCACCGCCGCCGCGCTGACCTGCACCCGTACCTGGCCGTCGGTGAGGGTGGGGGAGGGCATCTCCTGCACTCGTACCACCTCCGGTGGCCCGTACTCGGTGCAGACCGCTGCTCTCATCGGTAGTCGCTGGATTCGGCCAGTTCGGCGGCCGAGCGCATCAGATCGGTGACCACCGGTCCGAAGGCCAGCAGCTTCTCGTCGTTCCCGGCGCGCTGAAAACCCTGCTCCAGCACGATCGAGAGTTTCCACTTGGCCAGCACCAGGTAGTAGTCCAGATCGTCGACCTGCCGGCCGGAGACCTCGGCATAATGCGCGACCACCTGATCGCGGGTCGGCGCGCCCCGCATGTCTACGTAACCCATCTCGGAAGCCTGTGGCGCGTCGGTATCTTCGGGCCAGCTCTGCACCATCCAGCCCAGATCCAGCTTGGGGTCGCCGACGGTGCCCATCTCCCAGTCGACGATGGCCGCCAGCTGGGCGGGTGCGCCGTGCCGGTACATGACGTTGGCGAACTGGTAGTCGCCGTGCATGATGCCGGGGATGAAGTCCAGCGGTTTGCGTTCCTTGAGCCAGGCCGTCGCCACCTCGAGACCCGGCAGGTCCCGATTCTTGATGCGCTGGAGGAAACCGGTCCACCGGTCCACCTGACGTTCGTGGAATCCTTCCGGCCTGCCGAGGTCGGCGAGACCGCGGGCCTTCCAGTCGACCTTCGACAGCAGCGCGATACCCTCTGCCAGTTGGTAACTCAGACCCGGGCGGGCTGACAGATCGCTGTCGAAGGGCTCCGGCCACTTGGCGTGTTCGTCCATCGGTGACCAGCCATCGACGAATCCCATCAGATAGAAGGGTCTGCCCAACACGTCCGCATCGGCGCACACCCCGATCGCGGCGGTATGCGGAACGTCGGTGCCGTCGAGCGCCTCGATGATGCGCCATTCGCGCAGGATGCCTTTGTCTCGATCGGCCGGCGCGCCCGCCGGTGGCAGCCGGATGACGCTCTGGTGTTCGCCCCGGGTGATCAGGAAGATGATGTTCTGGGTGCCACCGGAAAGATAGCGTGCCTCGGTCGGCTCGCCCTTACCAGGCAGGCCGGCGTCGTCCATCCAATGCGCCAGGCGGGCAACATCAATCATCGGATCGCTCACTGGTTACCCACCTCGGCCTCCAGATGCTCGGCGAACCGGGCGCGTGCGGCATCCCGCTTCCCGGGGAGCCATTCGGTCGGCCACAATCCGTCGGTGCCGGTGTAGCCGCGCAACACCTGCCTGGCGACAGTCGTCTTGTGCACCTCGGTGGGCCCGTCGGCCAGGCCCATCACGGCCGCGCCGGTCACCATCCCGAGGAACGGCATCTCGTTGGTGACGCCGAGGGCGCCGTGCACCTGCATTGCGCGCCAGGCGATATCGTGCAGCACGGTGGGCATGACCACCTTGACCGTCGCGATGTCCTTGCGGACCTTCTTGTAGTCGTTGTATTTGTCGATCTCCCATGCAGTGAACAGCACCAGCAATCGGAACTGTTTGAGCTGGGCGTAGGAGTCGGCGATATAGCCCTGGACGGTCTGTTTGTCGGCGAGCAGGCTGCCCGCGGTGTGCCGGGACAGCACCCGCTCGCACATCATGTCGAGCGCCTTCTGGGACAGGCCGATGGTGCGCATCGCATGGTGGATGCGGCCACCGCCCAACCGGGTCTGGGCGATGGCGAAGGCCTGGCCCTCACCGCCCAGCAGGGCCGAATCGGGGACCCGCACGTTGTCGTAGTGGATCAGCGCGTGCGAGCCCTCGCCGTCAGCCTCGCCGTAGAGACCGGAGTTGCGCACGATGGTCACCCCTGGTGTGTCAGTGGGTACCAGGAACATCGACATTCCTTGGTAGGGGCTGACATCCGGGTTCGTCACCACCATCACGATCAGGAATGAGGCCGTCGACGCGTTCGACGAGAAGAACTTGTGGCCGTTGATCACCCAGTCGTCTCCGTCGCGGACCGCGGCGGTTTTGAACTGGGTGGGGTCGGCGCCGCCCTGGGGTTCGGTCATCGAATAACAGGAGAAGACCTCACCTTCCAGGAGCGGACGCAGATAGCGGTCCTTCTGATCGGGTGTGCCGTAGTGGGCGATGATCTCGGCATTGCCGGTGTCGGGTGCCTGGCAACCGAACACGATCGGCGCCCACTGGGAGCGGCCCAGGATTTCGTTGAGTAGGGCCAGCTTGAGCTGACCATAGCCCTGGCCGCCGAGCTCCGGCCCGAGGTGGGTGGCCCACAAACCTTTTCGCCGCACCTGTTCCTTGAGCGGGTCGATCACCGTGCGGCGGGCGTCACTCAGCGGTGTGAACTGAAGGTGCGGCCAGATCAGATCCAGGGGTTCGACCTCCTCGCGGACGAACGTGTCCGCCCAGTCGAGCAGCTCCTGGAACTCCGGATCGGTCTCGAAATCCCATGCCATCACGGTCTCCTTTGTCCAGTGCTGCCTGCGATCAGGGTGGCGATATCGGCGCCGACGACATCGGCGAAGGACTGGGCGCCGAAAGAGCCTGCGGCCCAGTGCCGTGCCCCCTCGCTGACCAGCATCATGGCCAGATAGGCGAGGTGGCTGGTGTCGGTGCCGGTGGGCAGCTTGCCGTCGGCAAGTGCGCGCTCGAACAGGCCGGTGAACATGCCGCCGTCCAGATCCGGTGTGTCCCCGTCCCGCAGAATCCGGTGCTCATGGCGGTAGCCCTCGAGGATCGTTTCCACGATCAGCTCGGGTGGATTGCGCGCCATCGAGCGCTCCAGATCGGTCAGCGCGGCGCCGATGACGTCCCGCACGGCGTAGTCGCCGTCCAACAAGGTGGCGATGGTGCGTTGGGCGGACCGGGTCGACATCACGCCGACCTCGAACAGCACATCCTCTTTGCGGGGGAAGTAGAAGTAGAACAGCGCCTTGGACACCCCGGCGGCCCGGCAGATATCGGCGACCGTGGTACCGGCGTATCCGTTGGTGCGCCACAACGCCATCGCCGCCTGGACCAGCATGCGCTTGGTCTCCAGCGAGTTGGACCGCTGAAAGGTCGCCCTGCGCTGACCGCGGTCAGCTTCCGCTCGGCGCGATGAAGTGGGCATTCATCGACCGTACCGCGTTGAGGTGAAGCTGACCAGTGTCTAACTAAGGCTTCGTCGTCGGCCCTGCTCGCCGGGTCAGGTAATCAATCTGACGGTGCATGGCGATGAGCGCGAAGAACGGCAGGATCATGAAGGGCACGTTCTCGGCGATGAACTTGAACCACAGTCCGAATGCGCCCTGGCCGATATCGCCGAACCCGGCCCGCACCTCGGCGAGGAAGTACACCGCGGTGCTGCTGATCAACATGGCGCAGCCGGTGAAGGCCAGCCACAGGCATTTGATCCGGGACTCGTCGGGAAGATCGGTGCGCATCAGGCGAATCCACACGATGAACAAAATGGTGCCGGTGACGACGCCGACGAGTTCCAGGCCGAAGATCCAGTCGTTGCCGCTGGTGTAGCGGGTGTCGGCGAGGCCGTACTGCCACCACAGCCATTTCCAGCCCGGGTCGGTGGTCGGCGTCCACCAATGCAGCGGATGCCCGATGAGGAAGATGGTCTCGTAGCCGAGCTGGCTGCCCGCCGTGTACGGCAGATAGATCATCGTCAGCTCCGACGCACGTTCCAGCCGCGGCCGGTGCTCGCCGCGCCCGGTCCACAGATAGACCAGCGGCAGTGCGATCACCGGGAGGCCGAACGCCAGATTGGCGATGACGTCGACGGTGAAAGTGGCGGGCAGCAGTCCGGTGCCGACGCCGACGACCGCGATGGTGAACGCAAAACCGGTGATGGCGGTGAGCGCGACATAGGTCTTGCGTCGGTGCGGGGCCCACGGTCGGGCCAGGTTCGGTTCGCGGTCGGCCGGAGCCTGCGCTGCGACGTCCGATGTCATCGTTGGAATCCTGTCCTTGCCGAATGCTGCTCCTCAGCGGAGGATAGGCCTCCGGCGCGGCAATGTTGAGCGAACGCTCAACATTTTGAGAATCAGGTTCTCTGCCATTGTGGGTTGAGCGGGGCGATTAGGCGTTTGGCCTCGTTGACGACAAAGCGGCGCTGTGGAAATGTAATACTCATCTGTGAGAGGCACATTCTCATGGTGCCGAGTAGTGCCAGGAATGGAGTAACGCATATGGCGATCGATCCCGCCGGCATCGACTGGTTCAAGGACCCGAGGCTGGTCGCCGATCCCTACCCGTATTTCAACGCGTTGCGCGACAAATGCCCGGTCCAGCCCGAAGACCACTACGGGGTGACCATGGTGACCGGCTGGGAGGAAGCAGTCTCGGTCTACAACGACGAGCAGACGTTCTCGTCGTGCACCTCGGTGACCGGCCCCTTCCCCGGGTTCCCGGTGCCGCTGGAGGGCCGTGACGATGTCGCCGAGCTGATCGAGAAGCACCGCGACGAGCTGCCGTTCAGCGATCAGCTCCCGACGCTGGATCCGCCCGTGCACACCAACCACCGGTCCCTGATGATGCGGCTGATCACCCCGAAGCGCCTCAAGGAGAACGAGGACGCGATGTGGCAGTTGGCCGACGGCGTGCTCGATGACTTCCTGGCCACCGGCAAGGGCGAGTTCATCAAGGGTTTCGCCAGCCCGTTCACCTTGCTCGTGATCGCCGACCTGCTGGGCATCCCGCCCGAGGACCGCAACGCCTTCGTCGACGGCATCTCCCAGAACTCCGGTGGAGGCGTGGGCAGCACCGGTAGTGAATCGCTGTCGCACAGCCCGCTGGAGTTCCTCTACGCCCAATTCGAGGCGTACATCGAGGACCGGCGGGTCAGCCCGCGTGAGGACATCATGACCGGGATGGCCACCGCGCTGTTCCCTGACGGCAGCACGCCGACCCCCGGCGACGTCGCCCGCGTTGCCACCAACGTCTTCTCGGCGGGCCAGGAAACCACCGTCCGGCTGCTGGGCACCACACTCAAGGTGCTCGGTGACCGTCCGGACATCCAGAAGCAGGTCCGCGATGACCGCAGTCTGCTGCCCAACTTCATCGAAGAGGCGCTGCGCCACGAAAGCCCCGTCAAGGGTGACTTCCGGCTGTCGCGCACGCCGGTGACCGTCGGTGAGACCGAACTGCGCTCCGGCACCACCGTCATGGTGGTCAACGGGGCCGCCAACCGGGATCCGCGCCGCTTCGAGGACCCTGACGAGTTCGACCCGACGCGTAAGAATGCCCGTCAGCACCTGGCATTCGGCCGCGGCATCCACAGCTGCCCGGGCGCCCCGCTGGCTCGTGCCGAGACGCGGGTCGGTCTGGAGCGGCTGCTCGATCGCACCACCGATATCCGGATCTCGGAGGACAAGCACGGTCCGGCCGGCAGTCGCGATTACCGCTACATCCCGACCTTCATCCTGCGTGGGCTCACCGAACTGCACCTGGAGTTCGACGTCACATGAAGGTCAGCGTCGACGAGGACCGGTGTGCCGGCCACGGCATGTGCCTGACGTTGTGCCCTGAGGTGTTCGACCTGTCTGATGACGGCTGGGCGGTGGCGGCCGAAGGTGATGTGCCCACCGAGCACGAGGCCGCCGTGCAGGAGGCCATCCAGTGCTGCCCCGAGAACGCGATTCACGAGATCTGATTCATTCCGGTTCACCGACAAGGAGATTCGAAAACTGTGGCTAAGGGTTATGTGATCATCACCGAGGACATCAAGGATGCCGCCGGCATGGCCGAATACGGCAAGCTGGCCAGCCAGACGATGAGCACCGCGAAGGTGCTGGCATTCAGCCCGGCCGTCGAGTCGCTCGAGGGCGAGTGGCACGGCACCCAGACGGTGCTGCTGGAATTCGAATCCGTCGAGGCGGCCAAGGAGTGGTACTACTCCGACGAATACCAGGCGGCCGCGAAGCTGCGCCAGGCGGCGGCCGATTGCAACGGAGTCATCATCGCGGGCTTCTGAC
>JBPPMV010000187.1:0-5128 GCA_051306235.1 Mycobacterium sp.
ATCAGCAGTGCCGGGCCGCGGGCGTCGGCGCCGATACCGACATCGGCGTGCTCCTCGAAGTACGCGTCGCCGATCTCCTGCCAGCGCTCGGCGGACCAGCCCGTGGCAGTGTCGAGTTCACCCAGGTCGTACCAGCGCCGGCGGGCGAACAACTCGACCCTGCGGAACAGCGCGTTGCGCACCATCGCAGTGAAGGCCCGCTCGTTGCCGGTCAACGGACGGGGCCGGGCAGGTACCGCGACCGGCACATCGTGCGGCTGGTCCGGACTGGTCAGCTGCTCCCACTCGTCGAGCAGGCTCGAATCGACCTGTCGCACAAGCTCACCGATCCACTCGACGAGATCGCTCACCTCTTCGGTGCGCGCTGCGGCAGGAACTCCGGAGCGCAGCGCCTTGAAGACATCGGACAGGTAGCGCAGCACCGCGCCCTCGGAGCGGGTCAGTCCGTACACGCTGATGTACTCGCGGAAGGTGAACGCGCGCTCCCACATCTCGCGCACCACCGATTTCGGGGACAGGTGCCCGTCGGCGGCCCACGGATTCGTCTGGAGATAGACCTCGAAAGTGTGCCCGAGCAGCTCCTCCAACGGTTTGGGGTAGGTCACCTCATCGAGGAGTTCCATCCGCTCGTCGTACTCGATCCCCTCGGCCTTCATCGCAGCCACCGCCTCGCCGCGCGCCTTGTTCAACTGGGCCGCCAGAATCTGGCGGGGATCCTCCAGGGTGGCTTCAATGATCGACACCACATCCAGCGCATAGGTATCCGAGGCCGTGTCGAGCGTGTCGACCGCCGCCAGGGCGAAGGTCGACAGTGGCTGGTTCAACGCGAAATCCGTCGGCAGGTCGACGGTGAGCCGGTAACGCCGACCGTCCGGCTCGGCCTCGTCGAGGCGCTCCAGCACGCCCGCCTGCAGCAGTGAGCGGGCGATACCGACCGCCTCGCGGATCAGCCGCAGCTGGCGTTTGCGGGGTTCGTGGTTCTCAGTGAGCAACCGGCGCATCGCGATGAACGGGTCACCGGGCCGGTCGACGACGTCGAGGATCATCGCCGTCGTCACCTTCATATTGCTGTGCAGTGCCTCGGGGGTGGCGTCGATCAGTCGGGTCATGGTCGTGTCGCTCCACGGCACCATGCCTTCGGGGACCTTGCGGCGCACCAACTTCCGGCGCTTCTTCGGATCGTCGGCGACCTTCGCGAACTGCTTGAGGTTTTCCACCTCATGGTCGGGAGCCTGGACCACGACGGTGCCCGCGGTGTCGTACCCGGCCCGCCCGGCGCGCCCGGCGATCTGGTGGAACTCCCGGGCGTTGAGCAGCCGGGTCCGGATGCCGTCGTATTTGGACAGCGCGGAGAACACCACGGTGCGGATCGGGACATTGATGCCGACGCCGAGGGTATCGGTGCCGCAGATGACCTTCAACAGACCGGCCTGGGCCAGTTGCTCGACGAGTCGGCGGTACTTGGGCAGCATCCCGGCGTGGTGCACGCCGATTCCGTGCCGGACCAGTCGTGACAGGGTGCTGCCGAACGCCGTCGAGAACCTGAAGGCGCCGATGTGCTCGGCGATCGCCGCCTTCTCCTCCTTGGTGCTCACGTTGACGCTCATCAGGGCCTGCGCCCGCTCCAGGGCCGAGGCCTGGGTGAAATGCACGACGTAGATCGGCGCCTGTCTGGTGTCCAGGAGGTCGCCGATGGTCTCGTGCATGGCGGTGGTGGCGTAGGAGTAGAACAGCGGCACCGGCCGTTCGGCGCCCGCGATGAGCGCGGTCTGGCGGCCGGTGCGTCCGGTGAGGTCCTCGCGCAGAAACGTGACATCGCCGAGCGTGGCTGACATCAGCAGGAACTGGGCGTGAGGCAGTTCCAGCAGCGGCACCTGCCAGGCCCACCCGCGGTCCGGGTCGCCGTAGAAGTGGAACTCGTCCATCACCACGAGGCCGATATCGGCGTCGGCCCCTTCGCGCAGCGCGATGTTGGCCAGGATCTCCGCGGTGCAGGCGATGATGGGTGCGTCGGCGTTGACCGAGGCATCGCCGGTGAGCATGCCGACGTTCTCCGCCCCGAACACCTCACACAGCGCGAAGAACTTCTCACTCACCAACGCCTTGATCGGGGCGGTGTAGAAGCTGGTGCGGTCGGCGGCCAGCGCCGCGTAGACGGCGCCGGTCGCCACCAGGGACTTTCCCGACCCGGTCGGCGTGGCGAGAATGACGTTGGCGCCGCTGACCAATTCGATCAGCGCCTCCTCCTGCGCGGGGTAGAGCACGGTGCCGCCGGCCGCGGCCCATTCGCCGAACGCGGTGAACAACCCGTCGGCATCGGATCCGGGAGGGGGCGGGGGCAGGGCGTCCATATCGGCTACCAGCCTGCCACGACACCTCAATATCAACTACTTGTCATTCAGCGCATGCGGCGATACCGTCGAGGGATGGCGCGTTTCCCCAAGCCCGCAGAGGGCACTTGGACCGAGCACTACCCTGAGCTGGGCACCGGCCCGGTCTCCTATGAGGATTCGATCAATCCGGACATCTACGAACTGGAACGGTCCGCCATCTTCAAACGGGCCTGGCTCAACGTCGGGCGGGTCGAACTACTGCCCAAGAAGGGCAGCTACTTCACCAAGGAGATGAAGGCCGCCAACACGTCGATCATCGTGTGCCGCACGACAAAAGGTGACGTGCGGGCGTATCACAACATCTGCAGGCACCGCGGAAACAAGTTGGTGTGGAACGACAAGCCACTGGAGGAGACCAGCGGGGTGTGCAGGCAGTTCATCTGCAAGTACCACGCGTGGCGCTATGACCTCGAGGGCAAGCTCACCTACGTGCAGCAGGAGGAGGAATTCTTCGATCTCGACAAGGAGAGCTACGGCCTGGTGCCGGTGCATTGCGAAGTGTGGGAGGGCTTCGTCTTCGTCAACTTCGCCGCCGAACCGGAACAGACGCTGACCGACTTCCTCGGCCCGATGATCACCGATCTGGCGGGCTACCCGTTCGACCAGATGACCTCGCGGTTCACCTACCGCTCCGAGGTGAAGGCCAACTGGAAGATCTACATGGACGCCTTCCAGGAGTTTTATCACGCACCGGTACTGCATGCGAACCAGACGCCCACGGCGTACTCCAAGGCCGCCGCACAAGCCGGGTTCGAGGCGCCGCACTACCGCATCGATGGACCACACCGTCTGGTGAGCACGTCCGGTGTGCGGCCCTGGGAGATGGTCGACGAAATGCGCAAGCCGATCGAGGACATCTGCAAGAGCGGTCTGTTCGGGCCGTGGGACGCTCCCGATCTCGGTGCGATGCCGGTGGGCCTGAATCCTGCCAAATGTGAACCGTGGGGCCTGGATTCGTTCCAGTTGTTCCCCAACTTCGTCATCCTGTTCTGGGGTCAGGGTTGGTACCTGACCTATCATTACTGGCCGACGTCGTACAACACCCACACCTTCGAGTGCACGTTGTACTTCCCGCAGCCACGCACGCCGCGGGAACGTCTGGGCCAGGAACTGGCGGCGGCGACGTTCAAGGAATACGGGCTGCAGGATGCCAACACCCTGGAGGCGACCCAGACCAGCATCGAATCCCGCGCGGTGGAGCAGTTCCTGTACTGCGATCAGGAGATCCTGCTGCGGCACCTGCACAAGGAGACCGCATCGTGGATCGACGCCTACCAGCGGGAGAGTGAGCAACGTGCTACCAGTGGAATTCGCTGATCTGGAACAGTTCTCGGACTGGTGCCTGGCCACCGAGGCGCAGCGCTACAGCAAGCGGCTGGGCAGCTCCATGGTCGAGATGCAGCCCTTCTACGACGCGATCACCGCGCGTGCCGAGGAAGCCATCTCCTACTGCGACAAATTCAGCCTCGACGATATGCCCGAGGACGTGCTCAACCTGATGCGCATGTTGTATTCCATGGTGACGGTGTCGTTCCCGGTGGAGTGCTGGAAGCAGCCGCGGGTGCCGGACTCGGGCGCGACCAGTCTGGACTGTGTCTACGAGCCCGTTCCGTGAGGACCGTACTGCGCGCCGCGCGCTGGGCCGATGTCGATACCGGTGAGATCCACACGCCGGCGGTCATCGTGGTCGAGGGCAATCGCATCACCGCGATCAATCCCGAAGGGCCACTGCCGGATTCCGCGACCGAGATCGATCTCGGCGATGTGACATTGCTGCCGGGCCTGATGGACATGGAACTGAACCTGCTCATCGGCGGTCCGGGCAGTCCGGAGGGTCTGCCCACCCCGATGCACGGTGTCCAGGATGATCCCGCCTATCGCACGCTGCGCGGCGCGGTCAACGCCGCCACCACGCTGAATGCGGGATTCACGACCGTGCGCAACCTCGGTCTGATGGTCAAGACCGGGGGGTACCTGCTCGACGTCGCGCTGCAGCGGGCCATCGACCAGGGCTGGCACCTCGGCCCGCGTATCTGGCCGGCGGGGCATGCCGTCACCCCTTACGGCGGGCACCTCGATCCCACGGTGTTCCAGCGGCTGGCACCGGGCATCATGCCGCTATCGGTGGCCGAGGGCATCGCCAACGGCGTGCCCGATGTCATTGCCTGTGTGCGGTACCAGATCCGGCACGGCGCCAAGCTGATCAAGGTGTCCGCCTCGGGCGGGGTCATGTCGCACAGCACCGCACCGGGAGCCCAGCAGTACTCGGACGCTGAGTTCGAGGCGATCGCCGACGAGGCGCACCGCGCCGGGGTGCGGGTGGCCGCGCACGCGGTGGGCGACACCGCCATCCAGGCGTGTATCCGGGCCGGGATCGACTGTATCGAGCACGGTTTCCTCGCCAGTGACGAAACGATCCAGATGATGGTCGACCACGGCACCTTCCTGGTGTCGACGACGTATCTGACCGATGCGATGGCTATCGACCGCATCGCACCCGAGCTCCGCAAGAAGGCCCTCGAGGTTTTCCCGCGGGCAAAGGCGATGCTGCCCAAGGCAATAGCGGCCGGCGTCCGGATCGCCTGCGGTACCGACGCCCCGGCGATCCCGCACGGCCAGAATGCCAAGGAGCTCGGCGCCCTGGTCGAGCGCGGGATGACCCCGATGCAGGCCATCCGGGCTGCCACCGTGGTCAGCGCCGAACTGATCGACGCCGAACACGAACTGGGACGGCT
>JBPPMV010000188.1:0-4431 GCA_051306235.1 Mycobacterium sp.
GCCATATCGGCTGTCTATCACAGCCGGACGCTCGATGGGGAGGGGAACGGACCGCGGCACCGCCTTGCGCGCCCTGTCACTAAGTGACAGAGTGGGCATGTCGCCGAGTATCAGGAGGTTTCCCATCACCAGCCCCGATGTGCGCGGCGCGAACAATCCGAAGCAGGCGCAGGCTCGGCTGGCGGTGTCCCGCCACGCGTGTGCGCTGTTCTGGGAGCACGGGGTCTCGGCCACCAGCGGTGACGATATTGCCGCTGCCGCAGGGCTTTCCTCGCGGACGATCTGGCGCTACTTCCGCACCAAGGAAAGTTGCGTGGAACCGGTGCTGTCGTTGTCGGCGCAACGCTTCATCGCTCAGGCGCACCGGTGGCCACCCGAACTGTCACTCGCCGACCATATGCGCGCCGATATGGCCGAGCATCCGCTCGCACCGGAGGAACTCGCCGACGAGGTCAGTGCCCTGCGGATCGCCACCATGTCGGCCGCCGAACCGGCACTGCGGACGGCCTACCTGATGGTGCACGACGAGATGGAGCGCGGCTTCATACCGGTCGTCGCCTCACGACTCGGCCTGCCCGATGGTCATCTCACTGCGCGACTCTGCGCGGCAGCGGTGGTCGGCGCATTCCGAGTCATCGACGAGGACGTCGGCCACCGGGTGATCGTCGACAAGCAGACCGTCAGCCAAGAGGAAGCACTGGCGCTGATCGATCAGGCGGTCCGGGATGCCACCAACGGCCGGCTGGGTGGGCCGGTCGAGCCCGCTACTTCCCGGCGTTGACGGCCAGGTCGATGGCGTACTGATTGACGAAGGTGCCCGCGCCGGGTTCCCCACGCCCGCAGGACCCGTCGGATTCGCCGACACGCTTGACCCACAGGTAGGCATCGGCGTGTGGTGTCGCGGTGGCCGTGGTGGGCGGGACGCCCAGCGCCCGGCCGTCGGGGTTGCACCAGCTGAGCGGACTGTCAGGAGCCGGGCCGTTGCCGTTGCGCGAGGTGTCGATCACGTAGTTCGCGCCACCGGTCATACCCGAGATCGCTTCGCCGTAGCCGGCCTGCTCCTCGGTGGTGTAGTAGTTCGTGGTGTTGAGACTGAACCCGCGGGCGCGGTCCACGCCGACGTCCCTGAGCATCGCGGCCATGGCATCGGCGCTGACCCAGTGCGAGTGTCCGGCGTCGATGTAGACGGCGGCGGCCGGGTCGCGGGTCAGGGTGTCCACCGCGTAGCGGATGAGGTCGAAGCGTTCCTGACGCTGATCGCCCGAGAGGCAGTCGGCCATGGCCAGCGCATCGGGTTCGAGGATGATGGCCGCGGGTGAGCCACCCAGGCCCGCGGAGATGGCGTCGATCCACGCGCGGTAGCCATCGGCCGAGCCGAAGCCACCCGCGGCATAGCTGTAGCAGTCCCGATGCGGGAGCGCGTACAGCGATAGGACCGGGGTGGCGCCGGCGGCCTGAGCGGCGCCGACCAGCTTGCTGACCGTGCCGCCGACCGAGGAGGCCGGGAACGCCTGGTCGAGCCAGTACGCCTGCGGGGTGTTGGCGACGTAGTCGAGCTGCGGGCTGCCCGCGCCCTGGGCGGCGCGCATCGCCTTGGAGATGGGGTCGACGTAGAACGGCTTCCCCGCCAACGGGTTGGCCTCGCTGGCCAGGCTCACCTGCGGCGCCTGGACCGGGGCCAGCCCGAGTCCGACGACGGCGGCGACAGCAACAAAGGGGGCGAGCCACCGCGCGGCGGTGCCAGCAGCAGAGGACTTCACCCTCAGAAAGTTAGTGCGGCTCGGTGATGAATGCCAATCGCGGAACCGCTGGTCACGGCCAGAAACGGTGCTGGGCAAACGGCATTCGAGGTGCGCGGACGGGCGCCGACGTGCCAGTCCGATGCGACCGGGCCGGCCTCAGCAACGCATCCCGTCAATTATCCGCCAACCACAACAGCACCAGGGGTTGCACCGCGAGGGGCCCGTGGTCAGAAGGGCGGGATCTGTTCGCGTAGGTATTGCTCGACCCAGGGGGTGTTACGTCGGCGCTCGGCGTCGACGTGCCGGCGCCGCGCCTCGGCGCGGGTCGTCTCGCGTCTTGGCATCGTCAGGCCGGTGGTGTGTTTGCGCGGGGCCGGCCCGCGGACGGTGACCCCGGCGGTCGGGCTCAACTCGGCGAACAGCGTCCGACTGCCCGGATGGGTGGTGTGCGTGCGCCCGTCCGGGTCGGTCCACACGATCGTGCCGTCGGGGAACTGCCGGCTGTCCCAGCCCGCCCAGAACGTCTTCAACAGATGATGTTCACGGCATAGGCAAGCCAGATTCGATGCGGCGGTCGGCCCGAACGGATACGGCACCGTGTGGTCGATATCGGCGATCAGCGCCGAACGGGTGCACCCCGGGAACCGACACGTGCCATCGCGGGAGCGCACGAAATCGGCCAGGGCCTTCAAGGGACGGTAACGGCACTGCGGGGGATCCTGCCCGGGATGGATGAGCCGTTCGACCGTGGCGTGGCGGGCAACCTGCGCCAGCAGAGGAGCGGGCACCATCGCGCCACCGAGGATCACCCCGGGCGCGGCCGGACAGAACTCACCCCGGTCAGCGCCGAACGCGGCCGCCAACTCGGAGAAGGTGTGGTGGTACCAGGGCTTCGACAGCAGCGGCGGCGGTTTCGTGACGAGGGCGCGGCGCTGCTCGGTCAGGTCGCCCACCGGCGCGGGGTCAGGATCTCGTGTGGGCTCGGGCTCTGGTGCGAGGCCTGGGACATCCGGACCGTCCGCCGACGGGGACGGCGACGGCGACGGCGACGGCGACGGCGACGGAGGCTGAAGCTCGGGCGAAGGCTCGGGGTCGGGGTCGGGGTCACCATGCGTGCCCAGATCGAGACTGTCCTCCCGGGCGACGACGTGGATGACGATCCCGCCCACAGCCGGCCGGACCGCCGCGTCACAGTCCTCGCGCTCACACAGGCACGGCAGCCGGTCCCATCCGAAACCCATGGCGCCCAAAGCCGCCGAACGCCGCACCTCCAACGTCCGTGGATCCTTATCGCACACCGTGCGCGCCAGTGCCTCCACCCGTTTGTCGACGGCATGGATGTCGGTGACCGACATGCTCGCCTCCAGATAACCCGTCCCCGATGCGTCATCGACGTGCACCGTCACCCGATGCCCGCGCGCTGCCGCCGCCTTGCGACGCACCGCAAAGGGGTCATGGGTCAACACCAACCGATCAATGGCCTTCTCGGCCTGGTCCATCGACATCGCAACCCCGGCACCGAACTCCTGCGCAAGTCCCGCGTCGACGGCGTGCTGCGCGTCGGGATCCTTGACCAGCATGGTGCGCGTGCAGATCTGATGAACCATGCGATACGAGACCAGGCCCGCGGCGAACAGCGCCCCCACCCGCGGCAACCGCTCGGACAACGCCACCGCGTCCATCAACAGCCCCGACGCCACCCCACTGGTCACCGCGTGCGCTGCACCGATCTGCGCGCACACCGCCGACCAGTTGTCGAAACGCCACTGCTCGCGCTCGGCCGAACCGTCCTGTGCGTACACCGCTTCCAACATCAGCACCATCGCCGTCAACCGCGCCGCGCATGCCGCGTTCTCCACCCGGGCGAACCCAGCCACCCGCGCTGCCGGGGACGCTGCCCCTACCGCGGAAGCAACCAAGTCATCGAACATGTGTTCCATTTTTCCAGCGCCGTCGGCCCACCGCCAGTGCCACACCGGCAACCTGGGGATGAAACCGCCATTGTGGATAACCCCACCCCCCGACATCGGTGCACGCCGAACTTGTCGGCCCCGTGTGGTAGTCACCGACACTCACCATTGAGCCGTCGTCGTCTCGGAATACTCTCGGAGACATCTCGTTTCGATGACGGTATCCGAAAGCGGCAAACGATGGGAACTGGCCTTTTCTGGTACACATGAACCAGTTCTGGCAACACCCGCCGAGGACACCGCGCCTTTACCTGTATCACCGCTCGCGCATTTTTACACATCAGCAAATTAATCCCCTATGGAATGTTTGCGGGTGAAACAGCTCGTCGGCTGCTCGGCACCCGGACGGGTCAGATAAACGGCTGCAGCCACGGCGACGCGACCAGTATTTGCTGGCGCGC
Organism: Mycobacterium sp.; assembly: GCA_051306235.1. Classification (GTDB taxonomy): domain Bacteria; phylum Actinomycetota; class Actinomycetes; order Mycobacteriales; family Mycobacteriaceae; genus Mycobacterium. The sequence continues at coordinate 4,114 of JBPPMV010000188.1, forward strand.
CAGCGGCCCGCATCGCAGAGCACTCAGCAGTGCCATCCGGCTGCGCACCAGTAACCAGCACACGGCCCGATACAGAGCTGAATCACGCAGTGCAGCAAAGCGGTTGCCCGGCTTACATTGAGCGCCGTGCACGCCCCAGCGCGTCGGACTGCCAGAAAGGCTGTCATGCTCACCTTGTTGTTTCGCACCGTCGCCCGGCGAGCCTGGATCTCGGCGGGCATCGCGACAATCCTCGTCATGAGTTCCGTCCTTCCGTCGGCGGTCAGCCGCGCGGCTGTGCCGGCAACCCTCAACACCTCGCCGACAGCCTTGGGGATC
>JBPPMV010000189.1:0-6383 GCA_051306235.1 Mycobacterium sp.
CGACTGGCACCACCGTACCGTTCCGACTTTTGCCACTTAGATGACCGAAATCGCTCCGCCATCTCGGTGACTATCATGGAAAAGGCGCCGCTAGAAGCGGTGACGTTCGCCATCCAGTTTGACAATCGACAGCCGCCGCCTCGTCGAAGCGCGTCGAGCTGGCCTCTCATAACGGCAGCGGGAGCGGCAGTTTAGGCAGATTCCAGGAAGAGCCTGCGCGCTCGCACCGGATATCCGTTGCGTTTGGCGAGAGAGCGCAGCTGGCGTAAAGCGAAGGTGCGGCCGCGGCCCGCTTCGGGAACGGCGATGCCCGCCCAGATCCCCTCGGCGCGGGGCAGCTCGCAGGCCTCCCGTGCACACGCCCACCGCCGCGGGCACATCCGGCAGATGGCCTTGGCCTGCTCGTCTTCGGTGTTGGTCCAGAGATCGGGATTGCGGGTGCATTCACCGATCGGCAGTCCGTCCATGCCCAGTGCATTCATGGTGTGTCTCCCTTTGAGCGGCGGCTCAACTGCCGCGGTGAGGACGAATGTAGATCACAAACCGTAGCGTTGCAACGCTTTGATGGACCGATCCGCAGCGGTTCGCCATCTCGGCGCGTTTTCGCTCTATGCGGAAATAGCGTTGACGTGCACCGATACGCCAATCAAGGTTGATCGCCGTTACAGCCGCGCCAGCGGAATGGCTCCGCTTAAACCGAAGCAATTGCGCGGAACTGTCGCCCCAAGCCATAGCAGTGCTGTAGGTTTGGCTACCATCAGCGGATCACTAACAGCGGCCAGGAGGGATGAACGCGTGGTCGAAGCCGAACCCGGTGACGACCCCGGCATGGTGCGTGCGGGAGCCGCAGCCGCAGCCCGCCGCCGCGAGCTCAATGTCAGCCAGCGCAGCCTGGCTGCCGACGGCGTGATCAACGCCGGCGCGCTCATCGCCTTCGAGAAGGGCCGCAGCTGGCCGCGGCAAGCCACCAGGGCCAAACTGGAAACGGTGCTGCAGTGGCCGCCGGGCGCCATCGAACGCCTCCGCCGCGGAGAGTCAGCAGCGGAGACCGCACCCCGCCCCACGTCGATGCAGGCGTCCTCGGCCTCCGACGAGGTCCCGCTGATCGCTCAGGCGGTCGTCGCCGCCGCGAACACGTTCGGCTCGACGATCGACGCGCTACCCGCGGTCACCGAGCCCGCATTCACCACGCGGGCCACCGCGATCCTGACCGACTTGCGTCAGCTGGAGGCGGTTGCGGCTCGCGCCGCACGCATCCAGGTGACGCCAGAACTCATCCGGGCGCTGAGCACGGTCCGTTCCCGCATCGACGAGCTGACGATGCGCGCTGCGACCGCCCCGACGGCGACCGTGGGCCAGCGTCTCTATGCCGCGCGCCGGCGCGCCAATCTGACCATCGCCGAAACCGCCCAGGCGGCCGGAGTGGCCGAGGACGTCATCGTGCTGACCGAGGCCGATCAGTCGGTGTCTGAAGCCGATATCGCCGCCGTCGAGCAGCTGATCACTCAGATCGACTGGCGCTGACCGTCGTTCAGAAACGTTCCCGACTGCGATCGTCACTGCCAGGGAAATGCTCCAGGGCCGCGCTCGCCTACGGCGCGGTCGCCCAGGTGCCAAAGACGTTTATAGGTTGTCGACGAACCTATAAACAATCAGCCTTTTCCTTATAGGTGCCCGCCTGGCCGGCGACGCGAGGGCCGAGGTGGCTTGCCCCCGACGATGACCGCCGCCGTCGGCGCCCCTCCAGACAGCCGCGAAATTTTGTGTCACGACCACCCCAAAGCTCGCGGTAGCCTCCGAAGGTGGCTAGTGAGCAACCACCCGGACGTGGACCCGTGTATCGGGGGCAACCTGGTCCGGGAGCGCATCCGAGGCAACCAGGTCCACCACTTCCGCCCCAGCATCGCCCGCCACCGCGTCCGGTACCGCCCGCGCCCCGGGTAGGAGCGCCCCCGGCATGGGGAGATACCGGCGGACACCGCACGTTTCGCCGCCCGCCGGCCCCACCGACACCGGCGGGATACCGTCCTGCGCCGCCGTACCCGCCGCAGCGACCCATGCCGTCTCCGCCGCGGCAGCCCTACCAGCGACCACCGATGCCCGCGCAAGGCCATCCGCCCCGCTCCGGTCCGCCGCCGCGGCCCGCTCCGTACCCGGGCCCGCCAGCACACGCTGGTTACCCGCCCAGACAAGCTGCTCCGCAGTACATGCCGACACCGCATCCCCTACCGGTGCAGGCACCGGGCCCGCGGCGGTCCTCGGGCGCACAGATCGCGTTGGCTACCGTGCTGGCCGTCGCACTCGGTGTCATCGGTGTCGCCATTGCCTCGCCCGAAACGATCCGGTCGGCGCTGCCGGGAGCCGGCACCGTGGCACCCACCACCACAAGGACGACCTCCGCCGCGTCGACCACGACGCCCACGACGGCGTCCACCCGGACAACGACGACCCGGACAACGACTACGCCGAGCATTCAGCCGCCACCGACGGGTGAACAGGCGTTGAGCGGCAACCCGATCTTGCAGGCCGGCGGCATGGCCAAACAGGTCTGCTCCCCACCTGGCCGGCCTGTCGACGGGCCGGCCGGGCAAGCGTTCTACTCGGCGGCCTTGCCGTGTTTGGAACGTGCCTGGCAGCCGTTGTTCGACCGCGCGAGAATGGAATTCGACGCTCCGACGGTATTGGTCCCCACGGGCACGACGGCCTCATCGCCCTGCGGCACGACGTCAACTGCGGAGGCGGCCGCGTTCTACTGCTCGACTAACCAGACGATTTACATGCCGATCGCCGGGCTGCCAGATTCGTGGACCGAAGGCAGGCCGCTGAACTACATTTCGGTGTTCGCCCACGAGTTCGGGCACCACGTCCAAGAACTGACCGGCATTCTCGATGAGGCCCACACCCGCGAACGTCGGGCGGGCAGAAATACTCCCGCCGGTTTGGAACTGGGCCGCCGAACTGAGCTGCAGGTGCAGTGCTTTGCGGGCATGTTCGTCGAATCCATCGTCGACAGCGGTGGCCCCTTCACCCGCCCCGATGTCGACCACACTCGACGCTTTGAGTACGGCAGCGGTAGCGACAGTCCGACGCACGGCACAGCCGCGAACATCGAGGGGTGGTGGGTCCGCGGAATTTCCAATCAGATCGCGGACTGCAACAGCTGGTCGGCCTCGTCCGCGGAGGTGGCCTGACATCCGATGATGATGTGGGGAAGGGGAACTCGACACTATGGCGAACTGGCCTGGCGACCAGAGTGCTAGCCCGAGGGATCCGCGCGATGGCAGTTCAGATGACACCACGCACGTCATACCGCAGTTCCAGAGAACGCGGCCCTCTCACGTCGATCAGCCGCCCTGGCCCCACACCACTGCCGGCGGCCACCCAGCGGGCTGGCCGACTCCTGGCCCCGTAGATCGCGTCGTGGTAGGCAGGGCCGGCCGATCAAGGACCCGACAACTGGGGATCATCACCGCCGCCGCTGTCCTCGTGGCCGCGATCTGTGTGGGTCTGGTGGCCTATACGGGAACCACAGGTGGCAGCTCCGTGGGCCCCGACAGCGCCACCGTATCGGCGGACAGCGCCGCCGAGACGGTCGTTGCCTATCTGGATGCGCTTAGCCGCGGCGATGCTGCAGCAGCGTTGTCCTACGGTAAAAGCCAACCCGTCGACAGCAGTCTGTTGACCGATGATGTCCTGCGCACGCAGATCGCTGCGATGCCGATTTCCGATGTCCAGGTCGTCGGGGAGAGCGAGGGGCAGGAGCAGGGCGGCGGCACGGCTGAAGTGAAACTCACGGCGAACTTCGGTGGGGCAAGTTCGGTCTTCACGATGGGCTTGACCAAGGTCGGGGATGAATGGAAAGTCGACCACGCTTTCAACGAGCTGACCATCGCCGATCACACGGCGGCCGTAGGGACAATGAGCATTCTCGGAAAGAACATCACGCAACGCCAGACGCTATATATCTTCCCCGGCTCTCTTGAGCTATCCACCTCTAGCGAGTACATCGACGTCACTTTCGCATCACCTCTACCCGGACAGACGCCAGTCACCTTCCGGCCCAAGGTCGAGATCAACGACAAGGGAGAGGCAGCAGCTCTTGAGGCCGTCGCCAACGCGTATGCAAAGTGCGAAGGCTCGAAACTGCTAGCTCCACCAGGTTGTCTGACCAAGATCGCCGATCCCGAGGTCGTGGAAGGAACCGTCTTGTGGGGCAAGGTATATCTCGGTGCTGTGGCGGTGACGGATTTCAACGACCAACGAATGTTCGCCACCGTGGACGGCGAAGTGACGATTCCGATTTCCGGGCAGTTGCGCTCCGGCGAGCATTTCGAGCGCACTGCGTCCGATCAACTATTCGAGAGTGTTGATCTCAAAACAGCCCCGCCGACACTCATCGGGTGAGCAGCTGAGGTGAGAGCGTCACTGGATCAGCGTATTTGGCGGCTCAGTGCGTTGACCAGCGCGGTGTTCAGGTAGTTGGTGGCCGCGTAGCCGGGAACCTTCAGCGCATCGATTGCCGCGGTGTCGTCGATGATGATTGTGGTGCCGCGGTACTTGGTGAACGGAGCGGGCAGCCCGTTGTAGCTGCCACCACCAGCTGCGGAATCGCTCCGCGCCACTACCCGCACATCGGTAGGGATCGTGTTGAGTTGTTCGGGGTCGGCGATGGAAGCGGAATCTGATCCGTCCGCGGCCGCGGTGATCGCTGGCTTGTCGAGGTATCGGAAGCCGAGCCCCTGTAGGTACTGCGCGGCAGGCGATTTCGGGGTGGCGGCGCTGATTCCTTCGTCGGTGACGAACACGACCTCGATGCTTTTGCCGTCGAACACCGGGTGTTCGGTGCGCAGCTTGGCCTGAGCCTGGGCCGCGTCGTCGATGAGCTGCTGGGCTTGGTCGTTGCGGTCGAGGATGCGGCCCACCCACTTCAGCTGGGTCTGCCAGGTCCATTCGTCGGCGTTGGGCGCGCGGGTGATGGTGGTCGCGACCTCGGCCAGGCTGCGGTAGGCAGCGGCGTCAATCTGGCCGGTGTCGATGATCAGGTCAGGGTTGGCAGCAGCGATCTGCGCGGGATCGGCACTGGTGAGAATCTGTGTGTTGCCGGTGATGAGGTCTTTCTCCCAGCTGGGCAGGCCGCCGGGGGAGGTGACGATGGCGGCCGGCTGTATACCGAGGGAGAGCACCGCGTCCCCGTCGCCGGGGCCGGCGGTCACTATGGCGTTCGGTGGGGCGCTCAGGGTGGCTTCGCCGTGCTCGTGGGCCACGGTCTGCGCCGTGTAGGCGGGGGTGTCCTCGCGGGTGAACATCCAGGTTCCGACACCTCCGCTGGCCACCAGGACGGCCAGGGCTGCGGCGGCCAGTGCGGTCCTGCGCCGCCGTGGCGCAGGTGTCGGCCGGGGGCTGAATGCGGCAGGTGCTGCTCCGGTGGGCCAGCCGGTGGCCGGGGTGGGCCCGGTTGACCATCCTGGCCGGGGCGGATATGGGCCGGTGCCGGGGTGCGGGCCGCTCCAGTGCGGCGGGCTGTTCTCCGGGCCCCAGGGTTGGCGCGGTCCGGGCGCGGGCGCGGGGGTGACGCGCACTTCGGCGGTGGTTTCGTCGAGGGCCGCGGCGGCCGCGCGGGCCAGGTCCCCGGCGCTCTGATAGCGATGGGCGGGTTCTTTGGCCATCGCCTTGGCGATGACGTTGTCCATGGCCGCGGGCAGGGTGGCCACCACGTCGGTGGGGCGCGGCGGGGGTGCCATGAGGTGCGCGGCCGCCACGGCGGCCATACCGCCGGATGCGCTGAACGGTGAGGTGCCGGTGAGCATTCGGTAGAGCGAGCAGCCCAGTGAGTAGATATCGGCGCGGTGGTCGGCGGGTTCGCCGGCCAGTGTCTCGGGGGCCGCGTAGGCGATGGTCGCCATGACCGTGCCGGTTTGGGTGAGGTTGACCGCGTCGTCGAGGGCGCGCGCGATGCCGAAGTCGGCCAGAAAGATCCGTTCGTCATCGGTGGCGAGCAGGAAGTTGGCCGGTTTGACATCGCGGTGGAGCAGGTTGCGGCGGTGGGCGTAGTCCAGGGCCTTGGCGACTTCACTGGTGATGTGCACGGCGCGCTGGGGCGTCATGCGCCCGCCGGCCAGTTCGCGTTCGGCGTCGCTGCCGGCGACGTACTGCATCGCGATCCACACCTGTCCGTCGGCTTCGCCGCGGTTGTAGACAGTGACGATGTTGGGATGATCCAGTGTGGCGGCGAGTTCGGCTTCGCGATCGAACCGGGCGCGGAAGTGCTCATCGCGAGACAGCTCGCTGGAGAGCACCTTGAGCGCATCGAAACGCGGGAGCACGGGGTGGCGCGCCCGATAGACGGTGCCCATGCCGCCTGAGCCCAGAATGTCTTCGATGAC
>JBPPMV010000190.1:0-2471 GCA_051306235.1 Mycobacterium sp.
TCAAGACATGGTGCACACCCGCTGCTATCGCAACGGGGTCTTGACCGACGAGGGCTTCTCCTTGGCCGACGTCTCCGAGCACCTCGAAGACACCTCGGCGATGGTGTGGGTCGATCTGTGCGCCCCGGACCTGGCGGATCTGCAACTTGTCGCCGACGAGCTCGGGCTGCATACGCTTGCCGTCGAGGACGCCACCAGCGGCCGTCAACGCCCGAAGTTCACCCGCTACGCCGGACACGACTTCCTCACCGCCTACGCGGTACATCTCGATGTCGAGACCGGTGAGCTGGTCACCGCCGAGATCGCCGCCTTCATCACCTCCCAGGCCCTGGTCACCGACCGAAAGGACAACGACTTCCCCATCGAGGGACTGCTCGGCAGGTGGGACGACAACCCCGATCTCACCAAGTACGGCGTCGGGTCGCTCGTGCACGGACTGCTCGACTACGTCGTCGATGGACACTTCGACGCCGTTCAATCCCTTGACGATCAGATCGAGGAGCTCGAGGACCTGCTCTTCGACGACCGCCCCCACGACAAGGACGTCCAACGCCGCAGCTTCGAGCTGCGCAAGAGCCTCGTCCACCTCCGCCGGGTCGTACTCCCGATGCGCGAAGTACTCAACACGCTCATGCGTCGCGACGTCGGACTAGCCTCGGCGTTTCATGCCGCCGCGAAGCGGCGGTGGTTTCGGGTCCTGGCGTCCTGTGACGGGCTCGGGCCGCACGGGGGGTTGCCGAGGGTCCGGCTGGCGCTGCCGGTGGGCGGTTCTCCGGGGTCCTCGGGTCGGGGGTGGACAGGTCGCGTTCGGTCTCAGCCGAACGCGGCGCGTAGTCGATGGAATCCCTCGGCGATCTCGGCTGCCCAGCGCCAGGTCTTGTCGATGCGTAGCCGAGTCTGGCGTGCTCCGCGGGTGATGCGCGCGGCGACGTGCAGGACCCGGTAGCGGAACGCGGCGATCTCGCAGCGGGCGAGCTGGGCGATGTCGGCGAAGCAGATCTTCTTGGTCCAGGCCACGAGGTCGACGGCGGTCAGGACGACCTCGAGCCAGGCGGCGTTCTCGTTCCAGGCCCGACACGGCAGGTTCCGTAGCCCGGTGGCCTTGGCTTCGCGGATCCGGTCCTCGACGCGGGCGTGTTGGCGGTGTCGCAGCTCCAGTCCCGCGGCCTGGCCGGGCACCAGACCCGGTCCCGTGGCTGAGGTGTTGGTGAGGATGGCGGTGATGCGGTGGCCCTCGACATCGGTGAAGGTCAGCTGTGCGCCGGGGTGGGGGCGTTCCTTTCGCAGGATCAGCCGCGACCCTTGTGGCCACGTGCTCAGGTTGATCATGCCGGTGGCCTCGGCGACCCATGCCCCTTCACGGAATTCGCCGTCGGTCTGGATCGCGGGGTGCCAGCACTCGTCTGGGATGACGTCGACGATGCGCTGGATCCGCGCATCCACAGGGAATCCGAACGAGAAGTCCACGCCACGCTCGACGCACGCCTTCGCGAACGCGTGCGTCGCGCCAGCAGAATCCGAGCGGGCCAGGAGCCGTTGACCGGTCCACGACCCGGTGTCGGGGTCGAAGACCGGTCGCGCGTGTGTGGGTAGCGCGGTGAGCGCCATGTCCAGCACGGTGATGTGATCGACGGCGGTGTTCGACCCCGCGTTGCCTGCACGCAGCAGACCCGCGAGTGCCTCGCCCCCGGCTACGTCGGGACGGTCCAAGAAGCACAACAACGGATGGAACCCGAAGGTGCGTTTCCAGGTCGCAGCCGCGTTCTCCTTCTCGCTGTGGCTGATCGTGATGGTGGCGTCGAAGTCCAGACACAACTCGGTGAACTCCTCGCTGTCCAGGTCCGGGCCGGCGCCCGCGGCCCACGCCGCTTCCCGGGCTTCGGCCTTCGCGGCTCGGACGCGGGGCAGGTGGTCGGCGTCGACACGGTCCAGCGCCCGCCACGTGGTGGGCATCGAGGCCACCGGGCCGTGCAGGTCCTCACGATCACCGAGCACCGCGATGCCGCTGATCGCGTCCGCGCCATCAGCGACAGCGGCCGCGAGATCGGTGAACACCCGCCCCGGCGCATGGAGCCACGGACCCCGATAGGTGTCGGCCAACGCGGCGGTGACCGCGTCGACCAGACCGGTGTACTCGGCCATCTCCCGAAGCAGCCCAACCCCGGCGTGCGACACCACGCCCTGCCCGTCCGCGCTGACCACGACCCGACGCATCCGCTTGCTAGTCTTCACTCGACAAGTGCCCGATCTGTACGGCTCTCTGGACCTTCGCAAGTCAGAGTTTCCCCTACAGAACGGGCACTTTCGCGTTCCCAGGCCGAGCGTCAACCGGATCCGCATGAAAGACGCAGGCTAGCGTCGGACCATGGCCCGATGGATCTGCGAGTACTGCACGTCGACCGGCGAGGTCCCCCAGGGGGACAGCGCCGACCAGATGAGCTGCCCTAACTGCGGGGAGCCAGTCATGCCCG
>JBPPMV010000191.1:0-5645 GCA_051306235.1 Mycobacterium sp.
CCGTCGCCGGGGGAGGGGGCGCTGGAGATCTCTTCCAGGCACCCCTCGGCGATGGCGTGCCTGATGCTGTCGGTGAGCCGGTGGCAGGACTTGGCGCGCGCCGAATCGCCTCCGGTCGAGCGGATCTCATCGAAGACGGCGCATCGTTTGGCCGCCTGACCGTTCCACTGGACCGTGGTGTGTTCGGGTCCGAGCTTCTTGACCTGAACGGTCGCGTGGCAGAACCGGCAGTCCACCGAGGCGAGCCCCGATGTCAGATACCGTTCCTTGTCGCGTGCGGTCGCTTCGTGTACGGCCGCGGCGCGCTGCGGGTCGGTTCCGAAATCCGGTGCCTTGGAGCAGTTTCCGGTGCTGGGGCGGGCCTCGGGATGATCGTGGTCGTCATCATCGTCATGCCCACCGTGCAGCTGCAGCATCGAGCGGGCCAGACGATCGACGTCGGGCGTCCGGGCCTGCTCGTTGTGGGTGGTCATCAGCTGGGTTGCTCTGCAGACTCTTTCTGCTCGGCCTGCTTGAGGTTCTCCTGCACCTGCAGGTTCTCCTGAACTTCGACGGCCCACTTCTCGTTGGCGGCGGTCGTGTCGACCTCCATCTCGAAGCGGTCGGTCATCTCGGCGGTCACGTCGGCCGCGTCGACATAGAACTGCTGATACCAGCGGCGCATCTGATAGACGGCGCCGTCCTCCTCGACCAGCAGCGGATTGTCGATGCGGGTCTTGTGCTTCCAGATCTCGACGTCCTGCAGGAAGCCCTTCGAGACACCCTCGGTGAACACCCTGGCCAGCTTATCGCTGGTCTTCTCATCGAGGCCCTTGGGCTTCTCGACGATGACACCCCACTGCAGCATGAAACTGTTCTGGCTGACCGGGTAGTGACAGTTGATCAGGATCGACTCGGCCTTGAAGCCGCCGTAGTTGTTGTGCAACCAGTTGATCATGAACGACGGGCCGAAGTAGGAGGCCTCCGAATCGAGATGGGCCTCACCGTAGGTGGTGCCCAGATCGCTGATATCGGCGCGGCCCACGTTGTGCAGGTACTGCGAGGCGATGTGGCCCTCGAAGACGTTCTTGAAATACGTCGGCAGCCCGTAGTGGATGTAGAAGAAGTGCGCCATATCGGTGACGTTGTCGATGATCTCGCGGCAGTTGGAGCCCTCGATGAGCATCGTGTTCCATCGCCACTCGGTCCACTGATCGTCGGCGGCCTCGGGGATCTCGGGGATGCGAACCTCGGGCTGCGGCGGGTTGCCTTCGGCGTCATGCCAGACGAACAACAGTCCGCCGCGGACGTCGGTGTCCCAGGCGCGGGTCCGGGCCAGCCGTGGGGTGCGCTTGGCATAGGGCACCAGCTTGCACTTGCCGTCGCCGCCCCAGCGCCAGTCGTGGAACGGGCAGGCCACGGTGTCACCCTTGATGGTGCCCTGGGCGAGGTTTCCGCCCATGTGGCGGCAGTAGCCGTCCAGCACCTTCAGCTCACCCGCGGAGTCGGCGAAAACCACCAGCATGCTGCCGAAGATCTCGACGCTGTGCGGCTTGCCGTCGAGGAAGTTCTGCACCGGTCCTAGGCAGTGCCAACCGCGTGCGTAGCGGTCGGGCAGGTCGCCGGTGTCGATTTCACGAATGCCGGCAGTCTCGGTAGTCACGGTGGGCCTCCCGTATCTCGTCTCTCTAACTAGAACACGTTACAGTTTTGTCCCTACAAAGCGCAACGTAAACACAGCTACCTGCGACGACCAGGCTGTATATGTAGACGATGCCGGTTTATTCGTTCGAAGGCCGTATACCCAGGATCGACCCCGAAGCATTCGTGGCCCCTACCGCCACGTTGATCGGTGACGTCATCGTCGAAGCCGGCGCCTCCATCTGGTTCAACACCGTGCTGCGCGCGGACTTCGCTCCGATCGTGATCCGGGCCGATGCCAACGTGCAGGACGGGTCGGTGCTGCACGCGCCGCCGGGCATCCCGGTCGACGTCGGACCGGGGGCGACCATCGGGCACTGCTGTGTGGTGCACGGTGCGCATATCGGCGCCGACGCCGTAATCGCCAATCATGCGACGGTGCTCGACGGAGCGGTGGTCGGCGCCCGCAGCCTGGTCGCCGCGCATGCGCTGGTGACGCCCGGCACCAAGATCCCCGATGAGGTGGTGGTCGCCGGGGCGCCCGCGAAGATCCGCGGGCCGGTCGCCGGTACCGGGGCCGAGCGGTGGGTGAAAACCAGCTCGGAGATCTACCGCGAGCTGGCCCTGCGCTACCGGGGCGGGCTCGTGGAGCTCTAGCTACTCCTGGCTGCCGGGCAGTCCGTACCGCAGCGCGATCTGCTGCATCTTGCCGACGCTGGTCACGAAATCATCGGTGGTCACATCGCCGGTGGCGCTCTGGAATTCCATCCGGACCAAGGCGGGACCCTCGGTGAACAGCAGCAGCGTGACGGACTTGTCCTCATTGGGACGGGTGCCCTTGATGACGACCCCGTCCTGGCTGACGCCGGCGGTCTGGGTGTCACCGGCGACCTTGGTGGTGTCGATCGCCTGCTGTAGGGACGCGGTGGCCGTCGCGGCATCGGGATAGACGAACAGGGTGTTGCTGATCGCCCGGGTGTCCGCCTCGTTGACGAAGAACGCGCTCGCGCCGGGGGCACCATCGGGGAGGGGGTCCCGGGACTGCTCGATGAAGGTGTCCTCGGCGTCGCTGAGGTCGGCCGCGGTCAGCAGCAGCGTGCCGTGGTCGGCGCTCGCGGCGCTCGGCGTCGCCGATGACGATGTGGGGCTGGTGGTGGTGAATGCGGGCAGTGTCGGCGCCGAGCTCGCGGTACCGCTCTGTTCGGTGGGAGCGCAGGCGGTGACGGTGAAGGTGAGCAGGGCGGCGGCGGCAAGATGTGATCGGGACAACATAAGTGTGAAACTCAACAGCTCTTTTGGGTGTGCAGGATGAAATCGCCTACCACGGTACGCGATCGGGCTGGATCGATTCCCCGGTCGCTTCGCTCCAGCCCGCCGTTCAGACAGGCTGTGCGCTGGCCGCCGCCTTGTCCAGCTCCCAGTACGCCCGCAGCGCGGAGATCTTGCCCTCGGCATTCACCCGGTAGGTGAACACACCCTCGGCCACCACCCGGTAACCGCTCGCCACGATCACGATGTGTCCTGTGTTCGCCTCTTCGTCGCCGCAGACGTAGGTCTTCTCGAAGTGGAATTCCAGCTCGCTGGGCGCGATCGCCTTGTCGAAGAAGGCGGCGATCGCCTCCTTGCCGCGGTGGCCGGTCCCGTCGGGGTCGAAGTGCGACGGACCGATGGGGTCCTCGACGATCGCGTCCTCGGCGAACAACGCGAGCCAGGCCTCCTTGTCGCGGGCGGCGGCCGCTTCGCGCGACCGCCGTCCGGCAAGGGTGACCGGGCGCTCCGTCATGCCGGCTTGGGTCATGCCGGCTTGGGTGCCGGTTTGTCGCTGGAGACGACCCACATGGAGTAGTACTGCGCGCCGCCGCCGTAGGCGTGACCGAGTGCCTTGCGGGCGCCGGGAACCTGGTGGTCGCCCGCCTTGCCCATCACCTGGATGGCCGACTCGGCGAACCGGATCATGCCCGAGGCGCCGATCGGGTTCGAGGACAGCACGCCACCGGAGGCGTTGAACGGGATACGCCCGCCGATCTCGGTCTCGCCGGCTTCGGTGAGCTTCCAACCCTCGCCCTCGGCGGCGAACCCGAGGCTCTCCAGCCACATCGGTTCGTACCAGGAGAACGGGACGTACACCTCGGCCGCGTCGATCTCGTCGATGGGTGAGGTGATGCCGGCGTCGCGCCACAACGCGGCCGCCGCGTCACGGCTGGCCTGCGGGTTGACCTGATCACGCCCGGCGTAGGCCAACGGTTCGGTGCGCAGTGCGGTGGCGTGGATCCAGGCGACCGGATTTCCGTTGGCCAGATGGGCTTCGGCGGCCTCTTCGTTGCCGATCACCAGTGCTGCCGCGCCGTCGGAGGACGGGCAGGTCTCGTCGTAGCGGATCGGATCCCACAGCATCGGCGAGGCCATCACCTTTTCCAGGGTGATGTCGGGCTGGTGCAGGTGCGCCAGCGGGTTCTTGGCGCCGTTGAGCCGGTCCTTGACCGCCACCATGGCGCCGATGTGGTCCGGGGCACCGGAGCGCCGGATGTAGGCGCGCACGTGCGGGGCGAAGTATCCGCCCGCGCCCGCTCCCACCGGCTTGGTGAAGGGCACCGGAATGCTCAACGCCCACATGGCATTCGATTCCGACTGCTTCTCCCACGCCATGGTCAGCACACGCTTGTACTTGCCCGACTGCACAAGGCTGGCCGCGACGATGGCGGTCGAACCGCCCACCGAACCTGCTGTGTGCACCCGGATCAGCGGCTTGTTCGTCGCTCCGACCGCATCGGCCATGAAGAGTTCCGGCATCATGACACCCTCGAAGAAGTCGGGCGCCTTGCCGACCACCACGGCGTCGATATCGTCGAATGTCGAACCGGAATCCGCCAGCGCCCGGTCGATGGCCTCGCGTACGAGACCGTTCATCGACACGTCGTGGCGCTTGGCAACGTACTTCGTCTGCCCGGTGCCCAGCACCGCGGCCAGCTGGCCTGCCATTATTTTCCTTCCAGGACGGCGACGAGATTCTGTTGCAGCGCAGGGCCGCTCGTGGCGTGCGCCAGCACGCGCTGCGCGGAGCCGTCGAAGATGTGCTGTGCGGCGAAGCCGATCCGCTCGAGTCCGGCCGAGAACATCGGGTTGGCGGCCAATGCGCCACCCGACGGGTTCACCTTCGTCGACGACGGCAAGCCGATCGCCTCGGTGAGAATCAGCTGTTGATGGGTGAACGGCGCGTAGACCTCGGCGATATCGATCGATCCGGCGTCACCACCGGTGGCCACCTTGGCCGATACGGCGGTCGACGGCGAGGTGGTCAGATCCCGGGCACCCAGGATCGGTGTCTCGATGCGGTGCTCGATCCCGGTGATCCAGGCCGGGTTCTCCCGTAGCTCGCGCGCCCTGTCTCCGGAGGCCAGCACGATCGCCGCTGCACCGTCGGTGATCGGGGCGATGTCGTGGCGCCGCAACGGGTCGGCGAAGTAGGGCCGGGCGAGCAGTTCGTCGATCGTCCCGGTGACATCCTCCCGGTCGGTACGTCCGCCTGCCGCATAGGAGTCCAGCGCGACCTGAGCCATCTGCTCGGCGGTCCACTTGCCGGCGTCCAGGCCGGCGCGGGCCTGCAGGCCGGCCAGTGACACCGAATCCGGCCACAGCGGGGCGACGGTGTACGGATCGGTCTGCAGTGCGAGCACCCGGCGCAACATGCCTGCCGAGGACTTGCCGAACCCGTACACCAGTGCGGTCTCGACCTGCCCGGTGAGAAGCTTGATGTAGGCCTCGTAGAGCGCCCAGGCCGCGTCCATCTCGACATGGGACTCGTTGATCGGCGGGATGGCGCCGATCGAGTCGATCGCGGAGATGAACGAGAAAGCCCGGCCGGCAAGGTAATCCGAGGATCCCGAGCACCAGAAGCCGATATCGGTCTGCTTGAGGCCGAGCTCTTCGTAGAGCTGGTGGAAGCATGGCATCAGCATCTCGACGCCGTTGGTGGTGCCGTCGGTGCGGCGGACGTGGGGCGCGTGTGCGAAGCCCACCACTGCGAT
>JBPPMV010000192.1:0-3536 GCA_051306235.1 Mycobacterium sp.
GTGGTCACCGCGGTGCGCAACCGCGAGGTGACCGGCGCCGGGCAGCAGGTGGCGATCCCGTTGGAGAACGTCGCGCTGGCCACCGCGGGCAATCTGAGCTTCCTGACCGAGGTGATGGTCGGCGGCACCGAGCGCCAACGCATCGGCAACTCGCTCTACGGTCAGTACGGCCAGAACTTCACCAGCAGCGACGGTGTGGTGTTCATGCTGGTCGCGCTGACCGGCCGGCATTTCCGCGATCTCACCGAACTGACCGGCACCACGAAAGCCGTTGCCGCCCTGGGTGAGGCACTCGGCGCCGATTTCACCGATGAGGGTGAACGCTACCGGCACCGTGATGCGCTCACCGGCCTGTTCACCCTGTGGTTCGCCGAACGCACCGCCGAGGACGTCACCGCCGCGCTGTCGCAGACCTCGGTGCTGTGGGATCGGTATCGCAGTTTCGCCGAGGTCGCCGTCGACGAGCGGGTGACTGACAACCCGCTGTTCACCATCCTGGACCAGCCCCGCATCGGGGAGTACCTGGCGCCGGGCCTGCCGATCTCGATCGACGGCAGCTATCCGGCTGCCGTGCCGTCCCCGGCACTGGGCGATCACACCGCGCAGGTGCTCGGACGGTTGGGGCTCAGCGGCGCGGAGATCGAGCGGCTGACCGGTGCGGGCACCGTCGCGTGAGCGTGCTGCTGGACCTGCTGACGCTGGCACCCGACGGGGCCGATCGGTGGCGGGGCGCCGGCGCCGGGCCGGTGGGAAAACGGTCCTTCGGCGGTCTTTTCGCGGCGCAGAGCCTGGCCGCGGCATACGCGACGGTGGACCCCGACAAGCGGCCCACCAATCTGCACGTGCAGTTCCTGCGCGGCGGCGAGGCCGGCGACAGCTCCGAGTACCAGGTGGAACGCGTCTATGACGGACGCACCGCGGCCGCCCGCCGGGTGCAGACCCGTCAGCATGACCGGCTGCTCAACATCGCCTCGGTCTCGTTCTCGGCGCCGCTGTCGGGCCCCGAACATGGCACCCGGCAGACGATGCCGCCACATCCGGACACCCTGGACCGCACCGGTCCGCCCGGTCCGGCACCCTCATTGCCGTTGGACGAACTCGACATCCGCGTCGACGACGAGTACCACGATGGTGAGTTCGTGCGACGCCTGTGGTGGCGCACCACCGTCGAACTGCCCGCTGACCCGCTGATCCACACCCTGGTTGCCGTCTACATCACCGACCTGTACGGCGTGGACCCGATTCTGCAGGTGCACGGGCACTCGATGGCCGACCGCACGCATCGCAGCGGCACCACCGACGCGTCGATCTGGTTCCATCAGCCACTGCGCGCAGATCAGTGGAATCTGCTGGAATCCCGGTCCCCGGCGGCCGCCCGCGGTCGCGGTGTCATGATCGCGTCGCTGTTGCGGGCCGACGGTGTCATTGCCGCAACCCTGGTCCAGGAAGGCATCATCGCCGACCGCTGACCGGTCCAGCCGCGCAGCCGGGTCATGGCCTGCGACAACAGCACGCCGACCAGCAGCGCGGCCAGCACTCCGAGCAGGCGGTGCTCGCCGAACAGCGGGTAGACCTGGAAGTGGGTGAGGTAGATGTACAGCGAGGCATCGGCCAGCGCGGCCACCACGCCGGTCAGCAGCACCGGGCAGCGGATCGACGGCAGCCAGATCATCAGCGCGATCCCGCCAAAAACCAGAGCTTCGCGCTCCGGGTCGCCGAAGTAGCCGTACAACCCGATCGCCATCACCGCGCTGCCAGGCCGTCGAGGACACCGACACCGCCCAGCCGACGGCGAAGAACCAGAACGCCAGCATGCTGAACCAGGCATCCTGGCCGGTATCGGGCCCCAGCGCGTCATAGCGCAGGGCGACACCGCCCGCCAGGAACACCAGCGCGAACGCGAAGGGGCGGCGGCGCTCCAACCGGTCCACAACAGGAATCCACAGCACGATGGTCAGCAGCACCAAAATCCAGAACAGCACCTCGATGAACCACAGGCGGCCGGCGGTCATGCTGTCGAAGGGGCCGAGAAACTTGTTGGCCAGCAACAGGTTCGACCACCGGTAGTCATCGCTGAAGGTCATGGTCGCCGCCACCCACGTCACAGCGGGAATGGCGATCCAGGCGATGGTGTTGCGCAGGTGCCGGATCCGGTCCCGCCGCGGCGCCGTGGTCAGGCAGAACCGGCCGAAGTTGTAGCCCGCGACACCGAGCAGGATGTGCGCCCCGCCCCACATCTCGAACAGCTCGGCGTGCGATCCCACGATGAGCACGATCGCGACGGCGCGCAGGATCACGCTGGTGTCCAGGGTCGCGGTCCAGCGCCGCTTACGGGTGCGCAGCTGTTCGAGCTCGCGCAGCGGGAGCCGCTGCCACTCATGCGGCAGCTGACCCAGCGCCCGCTCCAGGCGCACCGACATCGTCACGTAGCTCAGCGAGTTGCCGCCCAGATCCACGAAGCTGGCGCCTGCGTCGATGGTTTCGGGTTTCAGATGCAGCACGTCGGCGAACACCCCGCGCAGCGGTGTCGCGGCGGCGGGTTCGGCCCGCAGCGCGCGCACCGCGGGATAGTCCGGCTTACCCGAGGGGAGCATCGGCAACTCGGCGACGGTGACGGCCTGCACCGAACCGGGCGGCAGTCCGGTGATATCGGCGGTGGCGCTGCGCGCCGTCTGCGCATCGTCGGTGGTGGCGAGGACCAGGGTCTGGTCATCGGTGGTGCACAGCGCACCGATACCGCGCTCGCGCAGTGCGGTTTCCACCCGCTGCAGGTCGATGCGCAGCCCGAACAGTTTCGCGAACCTGTTGGCCCGGCCCACCACCTCGAAGAGCCCGTCGGCGCCGCGTCTGGCCAGATCCCCGGTGCGCAGTTCATCGGTGCCGGGATCGTTTGCGAGATCGGCACTTTCGCGCGCGTAGCCCATCATCACGTTGGGGCCCTGGTAGACGAGCTCGCCGACCTCACCGTCCTTGCCGTGCTTATTCCCCGTCGCTTCGCTCGCCCCGTGCTTATTCCCCGTCGCTTCGCTCGCCCCGCAATCGATCCAGAGCCGACCGCCGGGAATGGCCCGTCCGATTGCGTCGGCCCGAGTTATGGCGAATTCCGGTGGCAGATAGGCCATTCGGGCGGTCGCCTCCGTGGCGCCGTACATGACGAACAGCTGCCAGCCGCGGCGCTGCCCCAGGGTGGCGAACGTGCGCACCCGTTCGGGCTCCAGTCGTCCGCCGGCCTGGGTGATGTATCGCAGATGCGGAAGGGTCATCGCCTCGAAGCCGATCCGGTCGAGCAGGTCGAAGGTGTATGGCACACCGGCGAACGAGGTGCCGCGACATCGGCCGAACAGCTCCCAGAACGCGTCGTCGATGACCGACAGATCGGTGAGGATCAGTGCGGCCCCGCGCAGTAGGTGGCTGTGGATCACCGAGAGCCCGTAACAGTAGGACATCGGCAGTGTTGTTGCCGCGCAATCGGTATCGCCGATATCCAGATACTCGGCGATGGACTCCGCGTTGGCCAGTAGATTGCCCGCCGAGAG
>JBPPMV010000193.1:0-3081 GCA_051306235.1 Mycobacterium sp.
ATGTTGTTGGCGTAGGCCCAGGTGGTGCCGCCGCCGGGGAAGATGCCGAAGTTGATTTCGGACAGGCCCCAGGTCGACTCGTCGGCGGCGATCACGATGTCCAGCACGCCGGCCAGGGCCATGCCGCCGCCAAAGCACCAACCGTTGACCTTGCCGATGGTGACGGCGGAGATTTTCTTGATGCGCGTGAACCAACCGAAGGCGTTCTTGTTGATCTCGGCCATCAGTTCGGGCTTGTCGAACGGCTCGAGGAAGCACTGTTCGAGGTCCATGCCGGCGCAAAACGCGTCGCCGGCACCGGTCAGCACGATCACCTTGCAGCGGGCCTTTTCGATCTCGTCCAGCACCTTGCACATTTCCGCATGCAGCGTGGGGCTCATGCAGTTGCGCTTTTCCGGCCGGTTGAAGGTGACGTAGGCGGCGTTGTCCCGGATGTCCAGCAGGACGGTCTGATAGGTGCTCATGGTTATCCTTCCAGTCTTTTCGTTGGTAAAAGCGGGCGATGCGCGCCGCCTCGGCGTCGGCGATACGCACCGTTTTGCAGGTGCGCCACCGCGCCGCTAATTTAACATTCGTTTAACTGCCTTCGCAGGGCGAAAACCGCTTGCGCGCCCCGGTGGGCAGGTCTATAAGAGTCCGAGGCCGGGTCCGGGTTCGCCGGGTCCGGGCTGGCCGTTCAGTCGCGGCCGGCAGTGCACGAGGCGCTGCGACAAGTCCATGGAGGATGCCGACCACCGAACCTTTTAAAAGCACCCGGAGGAGAAACATGGACCAGACCACCACCCAACCCACCCACACCGGCCTGATGGACTTTCGCGCCTGGATCAATGAGCTGGAGCGCACCGGCCATTTGGTGAAAATCGCCGACGAGATCGACCCGCAAACCGAGGCCGGCGCCATCATGCGCCTGGCCAACGAGCGCCAGTCCCCGGCGCAGTGGTTCACCAATCTGAAAGGCGCCATGCCCGGTTCCAGCCTGCTGGGCGGGCCGTTCGCCACCAAGGAACGCATCGCGGTCGCCTTCGGCCTGCCGCCGGACACGCCGTATTCGGTGCTGACCGACGTGTTCGCCGATGCCCTGCACGGCAAGCGCATCAAGCCGGTGGTCGTGCCGACCGGCAGCTGCCAGGAGAACGTGCTGCTGGGCGACGACGTGGACCTGGACCTGCTGCCGGTGGCCAAGCTGCACCCGCAGGACGGCGGGCCGTACATCGGTACGCTGAACATCGGCGTGTGCAAGGACTTCGACAGCGACTGGGTGAACTGGGGCACCTACCGCGGCATGAAGCACGACAAGAAAAGCACCGGCCTGTGGCTGGGCCCGCTGAACCAGGGCGGTCAGATCCTCAAGAAATACCGCGCTGCCGACAAGGTGATGGAGTACGCCATGTTCTTTGGCGGCGATCCCATGCACAACATCGTGGCCTCATCCAGCGTGCCGCCCGGCGTGTCGGAAGTGGACGTGGTCGGCGGCATCCGCGGCGAGCCGGTCAAGCTGGTCAAGTGCAAGACGGTGGACCTGTACGTGCCGGCGAACGCCGAAATCGTGCTGGAAGGCACCGTCAGCCCCGGCGATGAAAAAGAGGAAGGACCGTTCGGCGAATACCCCGGCTACGTCGTTTCCGGCACCAACGCCCGGCCGGTGTTCCGCCTGACGGCGCTCACCCACCGCAACAACCCCATCCTGCCGGCCACCTGCCTGGGCGTACCGGTGGACGACGCCGTCATGTGGGTGCTGGAAGTCGCCGCCAGCGTCAAGGAAGCCCTGCGCGCCAAGGGCGTGCCGATCGTCGACGTGGCGGTGCCGGAATTCAGCGGCTGCCACGCGGTGGTGGTGTCCACCAAGACGCCGCACGCCGGCATCCCGCAATTGATTTCGAGCATCAGCTGGGCCGACCGCAACGCCAGCTACTTCCCGTACGTGATCGTGGTGGACGAGGACATCGATCCCTGGAACCTGGGCGAGGTGTTCCACGCCATGTGCACCAAGTGCAACCCGGTGCGAGACATCCACATCCACCCCGGCTACATCAACAGCCCGCTGACGCCGTACATCGCCGGCCATCCGCTGCGCGAGCTGGGCGCCGGTGGCGGCAACGTGCTGCTGGACTGCACCTGGCCGATCGAGTGGAAGGCCGAGCAGCGCCCGCACCGCCTGGCCTTCAAGAACACCTATCCGGAAGCCGTGAAGGACAAGGTGCTGGCCAACTTCGCGCGCTGGGGCTTGCAGCGCTAGGGAGAGCGCAGGAGCGCGGGCTGCGCTGGGCAATTAGTCCGCGGCGAAGCTGCGCTCCTGCCAGGCCTTTCCAGGCTCACAAGTCCGGGATGGATGATTCGCCGGGCGGCTTAGAGGTTCATACACGGCGGGCGGGGCAGGGATGCCCGACCCGTCCGGTGTGGGTAGAACTTCGCGGCGCCGAGGCGCTCAAACGGCGGTAACCGAAGATCGAGCAGCTCAACAGGAACAAAACATCGTGGCCACTGGAATGGACTTCCTATATCAAATGCAGTGGCCGGCGATGGTCGTGACGGTCCTCGCCGCGTGGTTGATTGCGTCTCAGAACAAGCGCAAGCGGGTGGCCGGCTTCTGGCTGTTCCTTGTCAGCAACGTGCTTTGGGTCCTGTGGGGCTGGCATGTTCGAGCGTATGCCCTGATTGCCTTGCAGATCGCACTGGCCATCCTCAACGTTCGGGGTGTTTCCAAGAACGCGCCGAGCTAAGGCGCCCGAACCAACGTCGAACTATGTGGCCAAGCGGGCGCGGGTCGGCGTAGTCGGTCACAGCGGGGGCGTCATGGGCGCGGGTTCGAAAGCCCTCCGTCAGGAAGGCCCTAAGCAAACCCCAGCGCGCGGAGCATCGACCAAGCGATCGGTTGCAGGACATGTGCAAGCTGACTCAGCAACAGGCACAGCAACAGCGGCGACCCGGCGATCAGCGCGGATTCGCGAAAGCTCAGCGCCGGCCGCACGCACTTGCCGACCAGCCAGTGCGCGATGAACCAGAACGCCGGCGCGGCCGTCAGCAGCAGGACGTAGAACACGCCCAGCGCCTCCATGCCCGAAACGCTGCGGGCCGGCACGA
>JBPPMV010000194.1:0-4515 GCA_051306235.1 Mycobacterium sp.
TCCGCGTTCTAACGCGGCAGGTACATCGACCGCCTCGATCCGCTTCAACCGGGACCGGGCGGTTTCCAGTACCGCGTCGATGCGACTGGTCATCTGCTCATCCCTCCGGCGCGTCGGTGAGTTCGGTGCGGTTGCGACGCAGTGTATTCCGCTCGGTCACACCGTAGTAGGACATGGCCGTCAACGGCGGTGAGTAGGCGTGCACGCTGAGCGTCACCGGGGCCGGGGCCGAAGACGGAGACGGGGCCCACACCACATCGTGCACCCATCCCAGAGGGAAGCCCGCCTGATCGCCTGCGGTCAGTTCTCGACTGCGCAAACCCTGCCCGTCCCACCGTGTCTCCTGCAGCGCGCCGGAGACCACCGTCAGCGCACCCAGCGATCCGCCGTGATCATGCAATTCCGTCGACTTGTCGGGCACCCAGCTGATCAGCCAGATATCGAGCTCGTCGTCACCGTAGAGGCGGTTGTACCAACGCTCGTCGGTGGGAAGCCGACCACCGGCCAGCAACCGGTCGTAGCGACCCGACAGCACGTCATCGGCGCAGCGGTCGGTGGCCTGCAGCAGATCGGGTACGCGGAGCCGGGTCGGCGCCGAGACGGCGGGCGAAAGGGTGGGGGCAAGAAGTGGGGCAACCATGGGGGAACTCCAGAAAACGAAAACGGACGGGTAGTCGGCGCTCACGCAGCGCGACAACAGCCCCGAATCATGGTCCCGTCCGTCATGGCCGCGAGTGTTGCATAGATTGGCTTCATGCGCCGCTACCCGATCCTCGTGACAGCAGCCACCGCCGCCCTCCTCACCGGCTGCTCGCCGAGCACCGAAGAGCCCGCCGCCGGCACCTCCTCGCCGAGCCCGACGACCTCGGTCACCTCACCGGAGTCCCAGGAAGGCCAGGTGTCACCCGGCGAAGTGCAGGTGTCACCGGGCGGCGTGACGACCGCGGTCGGTGCGCCCTCCGATGCCACCGAATCCGGGTATGGCCAGGCCTGCCTGGCCGCCAGGGCGTGGTTCGACGGTCAGGCCGGCACGGTGGAGGCCTACCTGCAGACGGTGCAGGCCCCTGGTGCCGTCGGCCCGGGCAGTTTCAACATCCCGTGGGCCGATCTGACACCCGGGCAGCAGGCCGGGGTCATTCTGGCCGCCAACGCCGCCGCCAACGGCGAGTGCGGCTGAGGGTTCGAATCACGGCGAGCCTAAACGCCACAGTGGTGTCGATGGCGGCCGCCGGGTGCACCACAATGGAGCCATGCGAATTGCGCTGGCGCTGGGCAGCGGAGGTGCGCGCGGTTACGCGCACATCGGGGTGATCAACGAACTGACCGAGCGTGGCCATGAGATCGTCGGCGTCGCCGGGTCCTCGATGGGCGCTCTCGTCGGCGGATTGCATGCTGCCGGCAAGCTCGACGAATTCGCGGCCTGGGCTGGATCATTGACCCAGCGGGCGGTCCTTCGGCTACTGGACCCGTCGTTGACATCACCGGGTGTGTTGCGGGCCGAGAAGATCCTGGACGCGGTACGCGAGATCCTCGGTGATGTCACCATCGAATCGCTACCCATTCCCTACACCTCGGTGGCCACCGACCTCATCGCCGGGAAATCGGTGTGGTTGCAGAGCGGTCCGCTCGATGATGCGATCCGGGCCTCCATCGCGATCCCCGGCATCTTCACCCCGCACGTGCTCGACGGCCGACTGCTCGCCGACGGCGGGATCCTCGATCCGTTGCCGATGGCGCCCCTTTCGGCGGTCAACGCCGATCTCACCATCGCGGTCAGTCTGTCTGGGGGTGATCCGGCCGCTCGACCCACCGATCCCGACCCTGGGGTGACCACCGAGTGGCTGAGCCGGATGTGGCGTAGTACAACGGCTTTGCTCGATACGTCGACCGCGCAACGGGTTATGGACAGCCCGGCGGCCAAATCGATGCTCAGCAGGTTCAGCAGTTCCGTGGACGACGGCGCGGAAAGCGCCGTCGCGGCGGCGATCGAGGGGGTCGCCGAGCTGCCGCGGCTGGGCAGTTTCGAGATCATGAACCGCACCATCGATATCGCCCAGTCGGCCTTGGCTCGGCACACTCTGGCAACCTATCCGCCCGACCTGTTGATCGAGGTGCCGCGCAACGCATGCCGCAGCCTGGAGTACCACCGGGCCGAGGAGGTCATCGAGATCGGCCAGGAATTGGCCGCGGCCGCCCTCACTGCCCTCGACTAACCGGCCAGAAACGCACCGACCGACGCCGCGACCCGGCGCCCCTGTTCCCGGCCCGCGATCGCAGACGGCTTGCGGCAGTGCGGATCCAGGGGGTTGGGGCCGAATGCGGCCAGCGCGGCATCGTCGGCGAACACCGCGAACGCGTTACCAGGGAAGGCGCCGATCTCGGCGGCCGCCCCGTCGCCGAACGGTGATGGCGCATCGACGCCGGCGGGCACCAGCACCACTGCCGTTTCGCAGTCGGCGGCGACGGTCATGTGCACCGTGCTGCCCACCCCGCCGTCCATGAACCGGCGGTCACCGATCGTCACGGCGGGCCATGCGCCGGGCACCGCGCAGCTGGCGGCCACCGCGTCGACCAGCGGCACCCCGCAATCGCCGGTGAAGATCACCAGTTCACCGGTGGCGGTGTCGATGGCGGTGATCCGCAGGTCACGCCCGGGCCATCGGTGATCGGGCAGCCGGTGGGCGATGACTGCGCGGCGAACCGGTTCGGGGACGGTATCGGCGGCCAGCGCGATCTGACCGATGCGCCGCAGCCGTTCGAGGGTGCTGCCCGCTTCTCCGAGCGCACTGAGGACCACCGCGGTGATGTCGTCGACGGTGACACCGGAGTCGATCTCGTGGGACTCCTCGGCGATCTGGCGGTCGTAGAGCTCGCCGAGGGCGGTGCGGCTGCCCAGTTGGGCGGCAACCGCCGATCCCGCCGAGGTCCCCAGCAGCACATCAGAGTTCAACAGTGCCGCCGCGACATCGGGTGCCTCGTCTGCGATGCCGGCCAGCACCCCGGTCTCCCAGGCGATACCTGCCAGCCCACCACCGGCCAGAACCAATGCACGTGTCACATCGGCCAGTGTGCCAGTAGGACGCCGAGTCCCGGTCAGCCGTCGGCGCAACGCCACCCGGTTGTTGCCCCGCCGCCAGTTGTTGAGCCATGATGGCCATACAGCGACGGGAGCACGATGAACACTCGGACAATGCGCGCCCAACGGTTCTACGCGGATACCAAAACCATTGCAGTCGAGAATGTTCCGATACCCGAACCGGGTCCCGGCGAAGTTCTGGTGAAGGTGGCGTTCTGCGGTATCTGCCACTCGGATCTCAGCCTCATCAACGGCACCTTTCCGTCCCAGCTGCCGGTGGTCACCCAGGGGCACGAGGCGTCGGGCACCATCGCCGAGCTGGGCCCGGGTGTCAGCGGCTGGGCCGAGGGCGACCGGGTGGTGGTGGCCGCCGGCCGACCGTGTCAGGGCTGTCCCAGCTGTGCGCGCGGGGATTTCGGCAACTGTCTGCGCATCCGGCTGATGGCCTTCGCCTATGACGGTGCGTGGGCGCAGTACACGGTGGCGCAGGCCTTCGGATTGACCCGGGTCCCCGACAATGTGTCGCTGGAGCACGCGGCGATCCTGGCCGATGCGGTGTCCACCCCGTACGGCGCGGTGGTGCGTACCGGGAAGGTCGGGATCGGCGAATCGGTGGGCGTGTGGGGCGTCGGCGGCGTCGGTACCCACATCGTGCAGTTGGCCCGCCTGGTCGGGGCGGCGCCGATCATCGCCGTCGATATCAAACCCGCCGTGCTGGACCGGGCGCTGGCGCTCGGCGCCGATTACGCATTCGACGCCCGCGACGAGACGTTGGGTGACCGGATAGCCGAGATCACCGGCGGGCGCGGCCTCGATATCGCGTTCGACGCAGTGGGTCTCGGCTCGACATTCGACCAGGCGCTGGCCACGTTGACCATGGGTGGACGGCTGGTCGGGGTGGGTATGAGCGCGGATGCGCCCAGTATCGGCGCGACATCGTTCTTCAACCTGACCCGAAAGCAGGTCCTGGGCCACCTCGGTTACCAGAACGCCGATATCGCGACGCTGGCCAATCTGGTATCGCTGGGCCGGCTGGATCTGAGCCGGTCGATCAGTGCGATCGTCTCGCTGGAGGACGTCGTCGCCGGGATCGAGAAACTAGAACGTGCCGACGGAGACCCGATCCGGATTCTTGTGCAGCCCTGACTATCTCAAGCCGAGTGCAGCTTTGGCACTGAACAGCGGCAGGTCCAGGTAGGTCGCCACCCCGGGCGGTGCGGCACATACCGCCGGAATGGAGTTGACGCAGTGCGCGGCGGTGGCCACGACGCCAGGCTCGGGTCCGTCCTCGCCCACCTCGCCTTGGAAACCCTTGATGACGACCGTGAAGTCGGGGTTCCCGTGCACCTCCATCTCGTAGCGCTGCCCCTCCGGACCGAAGTCCCATGCCGGAGCCAGGTTCTCCTCGCCCATCAGCCAGTTCACCGTCACCCGCACCA
>JBPPMV010000195.1:0-2490 GCA_051306235.1 Mycobacterium sp.
CGGATTCCCTGCTGGGTAGCCGCCGGGCTGCGGCCGGTGCTCACCTCCGCCCGGGCGCCTGGGAACCTGCGGATTCATGTAATCCCCCGATATCTCGCGGTGCGATGAGTGGTCCCGCACCATCCGTCGCAACGATCATCGCATGACCCATTGCACACCCATTGCACTAATTATTTGCCGCTCCGACCCCCTCTCATGGTGTGTAACACTGAAATCGGCAACACCACCGCTCAATGGGTACCAGCGTCCATTCTTGGCGTTTTCGCCGTTTTAGCTGCGGATATGGACTGCGACGATTTGAACGTTGCCGCGCCAAACATGGTGCTAGCGCGAACGGTGTAGCACAGGGGATGGAACGCACTCAGGAGGCGATGTGACAGTGCAGCAGTGCCAGGAGCCGCCGGCGGGGATCGACCTGCCAGCGCTCGCAATCGAGGTGGCGGGAAAGACCTTCATCGCCGAACCCGGACAGGGAGCGGTGCTGATCGGCCGCGCACTGCCCGCGCAGATCCGCATCAACTCCAACGCCATCTCCCGAACCCATCTGCGCATTGAGCCGATCGGGCCTCAATGGGTGGTCAGCGACGCCGGGACCCGCAACGGCACGTTCCTTGACGGTCAGCCCATCGAATCGATGCCGCTACCCCTGCCGCTCACCGAGGCGATCACACTGCACCTGGGCGCCGCCGACGGGATCGCGGTGCGCATCCGCGACGCAACCGCGGTGGCTGAAGCGACCACCGGAACGGTGGACGCAGAGGGCGCCGACGAGATTGACGATCACGGCGATAGCACCGATGCCGACGGCGCAGACACCCTGACCGGTGAGGTCGACCTGTCGGTAGCGCGGGCAGGAGCCGCGGTCGCTGCTCGGCGCGAGGAGCTGGGGCTCTCACAGCGCAAGCTCGCCGATGAGCGGATCGTCAGCCAGAGCGTGCTGGTGAAGTTTGAACGCGGTGAGCACTGGCCGCGCCAGAACACGCTGACCAAGATCGAGGGTTATCTGGACTGGTCGCCGGGCACGATCGCCCGGATCCGCGCAGGCGCGGACGCACCCGATGCTGAGTCCACCGAAGTGCTTTCACCAACAGTGCAGGTCGGGGTGCTCATCGACGCCTCCGAGATCGCGTTGCGGGTGTTGCTGGCGCGCGCTGCGGGGTTGCCCTCGGCGAGCGCACCGCAATTTGGAGCTGAGATCGCGCCGCTGCTCTCGGAGCTGCGCCGGCTGGAGCGCGCCATCTCCGGGGCCGCGGTCACCAGCACTGGACGCCCCGAGGTCGCCCGCCTGCTGAGCCAGATCCGTCTCACAATTGAGGACCTGGCCGGAATCGCCTCCCGCGCACCCGGAGCCACGCTGGGGCAGCGGCTGACCGCGGTACGCACCCGCAGCCGCCTAAGCACCGCCGAGGTGGCCGCCGCATCGGGCACCGATATCGACACCGTGAACGCTGCGGAGGCTGAACGCCCGCTGAGCGCGCAGGCCAGGGTCGCAGTCGAGCAGTTCATCGCCGTGGTGGGGGCCCGATGACGTTGCGACAGGCACGGTCTGGGCTCCTGGCGGCTTCGTTGGCTGTGGCGCTGGCGGCCACCCTGATCACAGGCTGCTCGAAGCCGCTCGAAGGTGGCGGCCAAGCTAAGTCATCGCTGTACAACCCCGATACCGTCGGCGGTCTGCCGGTGGCCACCGGCCCCAGCGGTGTACGCCCGGATGCCCCTGAACCGGGAGGGGACGTCGCCAACGGTGACGGCTCAGAGGCCGATACGCTCGGCATGTTGTCGGTCAACGATGTCGTGGAGTTCTGGGAGCAGCACTACACCGATCCCATGGCGGGCTCTTTCGAGCCGGTCGAGAATATCGCTTCCTACGATTCGACCAACCCGCTCGGCCCGCGCCTGTGTGGCTCGGATTGGTTCCGCAAACCCAACGCCTTCTTTTGCCCGGGTGCGGACATGATCGCCTGGGACCGAGGCAGCTTGGTTCCCACCGGCATCAAGTACTTCGGTGATGTGTCCATCGCCGCCCTGCTGGCCCACGAATACGGGCACGCGGTCCAGACCATGGGCGATCTGGTCGACCGCTCCACACCGGTGATTGTGCGTGAACAGCAGGCAGACTGCTTCGCGGGCAACTACATTCGTTGGGTCGCCGAAGGCAACTCCAAGCGCTTCGAACTGAACACCAGCGACGGCCTCAACCGTGTGCTGGCCGCGGTCATCACCATTCGCGACCCCGTCCTGACTCCCGAAGACGAAGAGATGGTCCACGAGGGGCACGGCAACGCGCTCGACCGCATCAGTGCCTTCCAGGTCGGATTCATCGACGGCGTTCAGGCGTGCGCCGAAATCGATCTCGCCCAGATCAAAGCCAGCCGGGGCGACATGCCGATGGTCTTGGAGGACGAGCACGATCAGAACGGGGAAGCACCGATCAACGAGAAGATGGTGCAGATGGTCACTGAGGTGGTCTCGGGCATCTACGGGCTCGATCCG
>JBPPMV010000196.1:0-5006 GCA_051306235.1 Mycobacterium sp.
GACGCCGAAGACGGGCTTCCGGTGTCCGCCGCGGCAACCCCGGTCGAGGGCCCTGCTACCGACAACCCCCACAGGGCGGCGCCCATCCCGGCCGATGCCGCACCGAGTTGCAGCCAACGCCGGACGGCAAATCCCTCAGCACGCCGGACCGGCATATTTAACCCTCTCGTCAATGGATTCACCGGGACTTTACGCCCGACGCCTTCGCCGAGGGCAGCAAATTCTGTGATGCGTCAAACACTGCGCGTGGTGGACAGTGCGGTCCGTCAGCCGCCGTTCACCTTCTGGTTGCCGTCTGCTCGCCGGGCCCCCGTAACTTCGCCCCGAGCCGGCGTCCAGCCCACGCCGGTGTTCTCCAGGGGAAGGACCCGCGCAACCATGGCGCTTGCACCGTTGAATCTTTTTGTCGCGCACGGAGGTAAGTCCTCGCGTCAGCACATCACCTGCCGCAACCGGTGCGGTGACGCCTGCTCCAAGCCGGCCCCCAACACCAGCCCCAACGAGTACTTCGGCGATATCGTCCAGGCGATGTCGCGGCGCAATGCGTTGCGTGTCGGCGGCGTGGCCGTGCTGGCCGTCGGCGCCGGGTCCGCACTGGCAGCCTGCGGGACCGGCGACAAGCCCACTGCCACAGAGACTTCCGGTACGCCGGCGGCCATCCCGGAGACACCCTCGGGTATGCGCTTCGACAGCGTGGCCGTCAACACCGAGGATGCCGTGGTGGTGCCCGAGGGGTACCAGCAGCGCGTGGTGATCGGCTGGGGTGACCCGGTGCTGCCCGGCGCACCGGTGTTCGACATCGCCAGGCAGACCGGCTCATCGCAGCGCCAGCAGTTCGGCTTCAACAACGACTTCGCCGCCCTGCTGCCGATTCAGGGGCAGAACGGCCGCTACCTGCTCGTCGTCAACCACGAATACAACAGCCCACAGTTCATGTTCCCCGATTACGACGCCGACGCCCCCACCCGGGAACAGTTCGATGTCGAGATCGCCGCGCTGGGCCTGTCGGTCGTCGAGGTGGAACGCAGCCCCCAGGGTGGACTACGCCCGGTGCCCGGCCGCTACAACCGGCGCATCACCGCCGACACCCCGTTCACCCTCACCGGCCCCGCGGCCGGGGCCGACACCGTCAAGACTCCGGCCGACCCCACCGGCCGTGCCGTGCTCGGTACCTTCGCCAACTGTGCGGGCGGTGTAACGCCTTGGGGCACCATTCTTTCCGGTGAAGAGAACTTCAACTCCTACTTCGGCGCGGTCGAGGGAACACCCCTTGCGAACGCCGATCAGGCCGACCGCTACGGCGTGGCCGCCGAACCATCGGAACACAAGTGGGAGAACTTCGACCCCCGCTTCGACCTGGCCGCCACCCCCAACGAGGTGAACCGGTTCGGTTATGTCATCGAGCTCAACCCGTGGGACCCGGCCTCGGTGCCGGTCAAACATTCCGCGTTGGGCAGGCTCAAGCACGAGGGCGCCAACGTGCACGTCACAGATGACGGCACCGTGGTGGTCTACACGGGCGATGACGAACGCTTCGACTACATGTACAAGTTCGTGTCGGACAAGAAGATGCAGCCCGGCACCGGGGCAGACGCGGTGGCGAGCAATATGACGCTGCTGTCCGAGGGCACCCTCTACGTCGCCAAACTGTCCAGCGAGATCCCGGCCGCCGAGATCGACGGCACCGGCAAGCTGCCGGCAAGCGGATCGTTCACCGGCACCGGCAGCTGGATTCCGTTGCTGCACTCCGGCCCCGACGGGAAGTCCGAGGCCCTGGTCGACGGATTCACCCCGCAGGACATCGCGGTGTTCACCCGGCTGGCCGCCGACAAGGCCGGCGCCACCAAGATGGACCGGCCCGAGGACTTCGACGTCAACCCGAAGACCGGCAAGGTCTACGTGGCGCTGACCAACAATGACAAGCGCGGCACCGACGGCACCGCACCGGTCGATGCGGCCAACCCGCGCAACGAGAACAAGAACGGTCAGGTGCTGGAGCTCACCGACAACCACGCCGGTACCGACTTCACCTGGGGTCTGCTGCTGGTGTGCGGTGACCCGGCGGCCGCCGACACCTACTACGGCGGTTTCGACAAGGCCAAGGTCAGCCCGATCAGCTGCCCGGACAACCTGGCCTTCGACAGCCACGGCAACCTGTGGATCTCGACCGACGGCAACGCACTCGAGGGCAACGACGGCCTGTTCGCCGTCGCACTGGAGGGGCCGAACCGGGGCGAGACCAAACAGTTCCTCACCGTGCCCGTCGGCGCCGAGACCTGCGGGCCCGTCGTCACCGACGACCTGATCACCGTCAGCGTGCAGCACCCCGGCGAGGGTGACGACTACAGCCTGGCCAACCCGCTGTCGCACTGGCCCGATGGCGGGAACGCCCCGGCCCGGCCCTCGGTGGTCGCGGTCTGGCGCGACGGCGGCAACATCGGCGTGTGATTCGGGCCACGAACCGGGTACTTGTGGACATATGACCTCCTCACCGCTTCCGATCCGTATTGCCGTCCAACTCCAGCCCCAGCACTCGTCGGCCTACGGTCACATCCGTGACGCAGTGCGCCGGGCCGAGGACATCGGCGTCGACGTCGCCTTCAACTGGGATCACTTCTTCCCGCTGTACGGCGATCCCGACGGCGCGCACTACGAGTGCTGGACCATGCTGGCCGCCTGGGCCGAGCAGACCTCGCGCATCGAGATCGGCGCGCTGGTCACCTGCAACTCCTACCGCAACCCGGAACTGCTCGCCGATATGGCGCGCACCGTCGACAACATCTCCGACGGCCGGCTGATCCTGGGCATCGGATCGGGCTGGAAGGAGAAGGACTACGACGAGTACGGCTACGAGTTCGGCACCGCCGGCGGCCGCCTCGACGACCTGGCGGGCGCCCTGCCGCGGATCGAATCCCGGCTGGCCAAGCTCAATCCTGCACCGCTGCGCCAGATTCCCGTCCTGATCGGCGGTCAGGGCAAGCGCAAGACCCTGCGCCTGGTCGCCGAGCACGCGCACATCTGGCACGGCTTCACCGACGCGGGCACCTACCCGGGCCTTGCCGAGGTCCTCGATCAGCACTGCGCCGATGTCGGCCGGGACCCCGCCGCCATCGAGCGGTCCTCCGGTGTCCCGGAGAAGAGCGTCGAGGCGGCGCTCGCCGGCGCCCAGTCCCTCGTCGATCTCGGCGTCACGCTGCTGACCATCGGGGTCAACGGCCCCGACTACGACCTCACCATCGCCGAAGCGTTGGTGAAGTGGCGCGACGAGCGGGCCGCCGGCTGACCGGAAAAGGGAGCCGCCCGCGGGTGGAGTCTGCGTGGGAGACTTCACCCGCCATGCCCAAGAAGTACGGGGTCAAAGAGAAAGACCTGGTCGTCACCTACGTGGTGAACCTCATCCTCACCGGAAAGCTTCGTTCCGGGGATCGGCTGGACCGCAACGAGATCGCCGACGATCTCGGGATCAGCCGGGTACCGATACAGGAAGCCGTCGTGCAACTCGAACACGACGGCATCGTGTCGACGCAGTACCACCGCGGCGCGTTCATCCACCGCTTCGACGGTGCCGTGCTGCGCGAACACCATGAGCTCTACGGTGTGCTCAACGGCATCGCCTCCGCGCGCGCCGCCACCGATCCCGACCCCGAACTGCACACCACCCTGCGGGCGCTCACCCTGAGCCTGCGCAGCAGCCGTGATTCCCGCAGCTTCCACGAGACGGCCTGGCAGTACCGACAGACCGTGACCGACGCGCATACCGGTCCGCGCCTGCAGGCGGCCATCCGCGCGGCGCAGACCTTCATCCCGCGCGCCTACTGGGCCGCCTATCTCGATGCTCCTGCCGAACTGCTCGCTCACTACGAGGCCGAGACGGTCGCCATCGCCGATCGGGATCCCGACGCCGCCCGGACGGCATGCGCCGCCGCAGCGGATCTGATGAGCACGATCATGCTGGCCGAGCTGATACGCCGCGGTGTGCTGGACGGCCCGGTTACGCTCGAAATGAGCTGAACCCGCCGGCCTCACAGCCGCAGCGACTAGTTTTCAGCAATGACCAAAAAGCTTCGCCGGACGCTGCACCCGGTGCTGGCGGTCCTGATCGCGCTGCTGGCCTGCGCGATCGGGCTGGCCGCACCGGCCGCCGCCGACCAGTGCGCGCCGCCCGGGATCGACAGCGCCAGCGCGCTGCCCACGAACCTGGCCGCCGCGGCCAAGGGCCCGGAGGCCGACAAGTACACCACCCCCGGTGTCGAACCGCTCGACGGTATCGATACCGCGGCGCTGGGTCTCGGCACACCCGGTGTGTTGACCGTCGGCACCCTGTCGGACGCCCCGCCCAGCATCTGCATCAACGCGGCGAGCCAGTTCACCGGTTTCGACAACGAAGTGCTGCGGGCCATCTCGGAGAAGCTGGGTCTGCGGATCAACTTCGTCGGCACCGATTTCTCGGGGCTGCTGGCCCAGGTCGCCTCGGGGCGCTTCGACGTCGGCTCATCCTCGATCACCACCACCGACGCCCGGCGCCAGACCGTCGGCTTCACCAATGGCTATGACTTCGGCTATTTTTCGCTGGTGGTGCCGTCGGGCTCGCCGATCACCAGCTTCTCCCAACTGGCCGAAGGGCAGCGCATCGGCGTCGTGCAGGGCACCGTGCAGGAGGCCTACGTCGTCGACACCCTCGGCCTGGACCCGGTGAAGTTCCCCGACTACAACACCGTCTACGGCAGTCTCAAGACCCGCCAGATCGACGCCTGGGTGGCGCCGTCCCAACAGGCCGTCGGCACCGTCAAACCGGGCGATCAGGCCGTCATCATCGAGAACACGTTCAGCTTGGACAATTTCGTGGCCTACGCCGTCGCCAAGGGGAACCAGCCGCTGATCGATGCGCTCAACGCCGGTCTCGACGCGGTGATTGCCGACGGCACCTGGTCCAGGCTGTACACCGACTGGGTGCCCCGCGCCCTGCCACCGGGCTGGAAGCCGGGCTCCAAAGCTGCTCCGGCACC
>JBPPMV010000197.1:0-2276 GCA_051306235.1 Mycobacterium sp.
ACCACCGCAGTTACCTCCGCCGCCTGCCGCCGTCTGCCGGCACACCCCGTTGTGCTGACCGCCTGATCGGCCGCAAGGGTCAGTCGCGCACCCAGTTCAGGAACCGCTCCACCGCGGCCGCGGTGTTGTGCCCGTGCGCGGAGCCGAAGAAATCGAATGCGTGCTGGGCGTGCGGGATCTCGGCATAGATGACCGGGGCCTTCGACACCGCTTTGAGTGCGTCGACGAAGGCGCGCCCCTCGCGCACCGGGATCACCGAATCGTCCTCACCGTGCAGCACGAAGAAGGGCGGTGCGTCCGGGTGCACCAGGGTGATCGGTGACGCATCGAGGAACACCTGCCGGTTCGTCGCGAACGGTAGTTTGACGATGAACTTCTCCAGGATTTTGATGAACTCCGGCCGGCCGTTCCCTTCATCGGTGAACCAGTCGTAGCGGCCGTAGATCGGCACCGCCGCGGCCACCGAGGTGTCGGCGTCCTCGAATCCGGGCTGCCACTTCGGATCGTTCGGGGTCAGCGCGGCCAGCGCCGTCAGGTGCCCGCCCGCCGAACCGCCGGTGATGTAGATGGATTCGGGGTCGCCGCCGTACGCCGCGACGTTCTCCTTCACCCAGGCGATCGCCTGCTTGACGTCGACGATGTGGTCGGGCCAGGTGTACCTGGGACTGATCCGGTAGCCGATCGACACGCAGATCCAGCCACGTTCGGCCAGCCTGCTCAGCATCGGATAGGCCTGCGGGCGGCGCATCCCGATCATCCAGGCCCCACCCGGAATCTGTAGCAGGACCGGCGCTTTACCCCCCTTGGGGAGGTCGGGCCGCATCCAGATGTCGTCGAGGTTGGGGCCGTGCGGTCCGTAGCGCGCGGTCTCGTGCACGTAGCGCCGCCGCGTCCATCCCGTACCGAGGACACCGCGCGGGCGCCGCTCGGGCTCCTTGGCCTCCAGATAGTCCGCACCGAGCGCCGCCTTGAGCGGATCCTCGAAATAATTCTTGGACTCCACCTCTCGGCGCTGCAGCAACGCCAGCAGCCCCCAGGTAATACCCTTGGCCGCCAGCGAGATCCGGCCGTTGCGGGTCCGGTAATGGCCCAGCACCGCGCGGCGGATGACGTCGAGCACGGACCCGGTGAACAACAGCGGGGCGTTCTCCGATGTGGGCCAGCCGAACGCGAACGTCGGCAGCGTGCTGTAACCCTTACGCCCCAGTGGGCGAACGGCATTGGCGGCGTTGGCCAGTTCGGCCAACGCGCCCAGCAGAGGTTTGGGCCTACCGCGTAGTGCGGTCCTCAAGTTCACGGCGCAGAATCTTTCCGGTGCTGTTGCGCGGCAACTCATCCAGGATGGTGATGTCTCGCGGCACCTTGTAGTTGGCCAGATTGTCCCGGACGAACTGTTTCAAAACATCGACGGTGACCGACTCGTCGGCATCATCGAGGACGACGAACGCGGCCAGTCGCTGACCGTACTGCTCGTCATCGACGCCGATGACGGCGGCCTCTGCCACACCGTCATGGTTCACCAGGGTTTTCTCCACCTCGATGGGGTACACGTTCTCCCCGCCGGAGACGATCATCTCGTCATCGCGACCCACCACGAACAACCGGCCGTCGGCATCGAGGTAACCGACATCACCGGAATTCATGAAGCCGTCGTGAAAGTCCTTGGTGGTGCCGGAGGTGTATCCGTCGAATTGCGTGGAGTTGCGCACGTAGATGGTGCCGACCTCGCCGGCGGGCAGTCGGCGGTGTTCGGCGTCGAGAATCCGGATCTCGGTGCCCTCGGCGGGTTTTCCGGCGGTATCGGGCGCGGCCCGCAGATCGGTCGGTGTCGCGGTGGCGATCATGCCGGCCTCGGTGGCGTTGTAGTTGTTGTAGATGACGTCGCCGAACTGGTCCATGAACTTGACGACGACATCGGGCCGCATCCGGGATCCGGATGCCGCGGCGAAACGCAGTGTGCGCCCGCTGTAGCGGTTGCGGATCTCATCGGGCAGGTCGACGATGCGATCGAACATCACCGGCACCACACACAATCCGGTGGCCCGGTGGGTGTCCACCAGCGCGAGTGTGGCCTCCGGGTCGAATTTGCGCCGGGTGATGATGGTGCACGACATCGAGGCCGCGAAGGCCAGTTGGGAGAACCCCCAGGCGTGGAACATCGGGGCGGCGACGACCACCGGCTCCTCGGTGTGCCACGGGGTGCGGTCCAGGATCGCCTTGAGCACCTCGGGTCCACCCCCGGAATGCTTGGCGCCCTTGGGTGTTCCGGTGGTGCC
>JBPPMV010000198.1:0-3021 GCA_051306235.1 Mycobacterium sp.
GCGGCGCGGACCTGCGCGTCGTCCAGGAACTGCTCGGTCACTCCACGCTGGCCACCACCCAGCTCTACACCCACGTCACCGTCGCACGACTGCGCGCGGTCCACGACCAGGCCCACCCGCGGGCCTGACCCCGACGCCAAGGAGACACCCATCCGCGCAACGGTCGATCTGCCCTCGGGCCCGGTCTCCTACCTGAGCTGGGAATCCGTGGAACGCGAGGCAGCGTCGACGGTCGTGCTGCTGCACGGCGGCGGGGTGGATAGCGCGTCGTTGTCCTGGGGCGGCATCGGCCCCCGGCTGGCGGACGCCGGGTACCGCGTCCTCGCCCCGGACCACCCCGGCTACGGTCACAGCCCAGCATCGCCGGCGCCGGTCACCCAGGAACGGCTGGTGTCCTATATATCGGAGCTGACCGATGCGCTGGGCCTCGATCGCTATGTGGTCGGTGGTCTGTCGCTCGGCGGCGGTATGACGATCGGGCATGTGCTGGACCGGCCGCACCGCGTCACCGGCGCGATGCTGCTGGGCAGCTACGGCATCATGCGCCGGCTCTCGGACGGTCCGCTGTCGCTGCCCCGGCAGCTGGTGACCTGGGCGATGCTGCGGACCGGCGCGTTGGCGGCGACGACCCGATGGGTCGGTACCAACCGCGCCGCGATGGCCATGAGCATGCGGCAGCTGATCAGAAATCCAGCGCAGCTCACCGATGCGTTGATGGACGAGGTCATGTCCGCTGCCGGCCGCCCCGACGCCTTCGCCGCCTTCGAGCAGTGGCAGCGCGATCAGGTGCGGTGGAACGGCCTGCGCACCGACTACTCGCCGCGGCTGGGGTCGATCGGCGTTCCCGTGCTCGTGGTCCACGGCGGCCGGGACTCCGGGGTACCCGTTGAGCACGCCCGCGCCGCGGTCCGGTCGATACCCGACGCGAAGTTGGCCGTCGTTCCCGAGGCCGGGCACTGGGTGCAGCGCGATGACCCCGATGAGGTGCTCGACGCGATGGTCGACTTCCTGCGGCCGCTCTGAACTCGCCGAAATAGAATTCCGCGTGGTCAAACGGGCCCCAGAGCGTCGCGGAATTCTATTTCGGCGCAAGGGGGAGCAGGCGGATGGGTGTCTGGGTCAGCAGTCCCAACGGGTCGACGTAATCGGCGCGCGCCGCCGGACCCCACATCGCGCCCCAGTGCAGACAGGCCCGCACCGGGCAGCCGGCGTGCCCGTCGAGCAGCACCCCCAGCGGCGTCCCGGCATCGACCCGCTGTCCGCGCCGCGTCACCGGGCGCACCGGCTCGTAGCTGGTCCGCAGCCCGCCGGGGTGTTCGACCGACACCAGCGGCCGGCCCGCCAGCTCGCCCGCGAACACCACGATGCCCGCGGCGGCGGCGTAGACCGGCTGACCTGGGCTTGCGGCCAGGTCCACCCCACGGTGCCCGGGTGTCCAGTTCGGCGTCGGGGCGTCGAAGATCCGGGTCACCGTAGGGGCCGGCCGCAATGGCCACTGCAGCCGCGCGGCCTCGGCGAGCGCCGGCCCGGCACCGGCCAGGGCCACCACCAGCAGCACCGCCGCGATACGTCTCATCAGTCCAGTTCAGCGGTATCCGGTGGCCGACGGAACCCGCCGCACGTCACACTGGGGATGAACCGGCCATTGTGCATAACGCGCGTGGCAAAAGCACAGGTTCCGACGGTGTAAACTTTTCCCCGCAGCTCACATCCGTGGGCTGACTTCGCGCGTCTGCACCGCAACCCGCATCTCAGGTTGCACCAGCATGCCGGGCGGTCCTGATCCGGGAAACCGAATCAGGTCCGGCAGCCGCAGTCGCCAGGGTCCGGTCTCACCCGAGTCCGGACGACAACCGACAACGAAAGCAAGGCACAGCCATGGCTGTTGTAACCATGAAGCAGCTGCTTGACAGCGGCGCTCACTTCGGGCATCAGACCCGACGCTGGAATCCCAAGATGAAGCGGTTCATCTTCACCGACCGCAACGGCATCTACATCATCGATCTGCAGCAGACGCTGACCTACATCGACACGGCTTACGAGTTCGTGAAAGAGACGGTTGCGCACGGCGGTTCGGTCATGTTCGTCGGCACCAAGAAGCAGGCGCAGGAGTCCATCGCCGCAGAGGCGACCCGCGTCGGCATGCCGTACGTGAACCAGCGCTGGCTCGGTGGCATGCTCACCAACTTCCAGACCGTGCACAAGCGCCTTCAGCGGATGAAGGAGCTGGAGGCCATGGAGCAGACCGGTGGCTTCGAGGGTCGCACCAAGAAGGAAATCCTCATGCTCACGCGTGAGAAGAACAAGCTCGAGCGCAGCCTCGGTGGTATCCGGGACATGGCGAAGGTTCCGTCGGCCGTCTGGGTCGTCGACACCAACAAGGAGCACCTCGCGGTTGCCGAGGCTCGCAAGCTGAACATCCCGGTCATCGCGATCCTGGACACCAACTGCGATCCCGACGTCGTGGACTACCCGATCCCGGGTAACGACGACGCCATCCGTTCGGCCGGGCTGCTGACCAAGGTGATCGCCTCCGCGGTCGCAGAGGGCCTGCAGGCTCGTTCGGGTGCCGGCAAGACGGAGGCCGGCCAGGATGGCCAGGTCACCGAGCCGCTGGCCGAGTGGGAGCAGGAACTGCTCGCCGGTGCCACCGCTGTTGCGGCCCCCGCCGCTGCCGCCCCCGCCGAGACTGCCGCTCCCGAAGCGACTCCCGAAACCTCCTAGAAGGGCTGAACATTGGCGAACTACACCGCTGCCGACGTCAAGCGACTGCGGGAGCTGACCGGTGCCGGCATGCTCGACTGCAAGAACGCTCTGGTCGAGACGGACGGCGATTACGACAAGGCCGTGGAGGTGCTGCGCATCAAGGGTGCCAAGGACGTCGGTAAGCGCGCCGAGCGCGCGACCGCCGAAGGTCTGGTGGCCGCCAAGGATGGTGCGCTCATCGAGCTGAACTCGGAGACCGACTTCGTCGCGAAGAACGCCGAGTTCCAGGGCCTCGCCGACGCGATCGTCGCCGCC
>JBPPMV010000199.1:0-11705 GCA_051306235.1 Mycobacterium sp.
GCCCGCCAGTGCTCGGCGATCTCGATGCGCCGTGCCACCCACACCCGGTCATGCGACTGCACGTGATCGAGGAACCGTTGCAGCGCCGCGGCCCGTGCGGGCCGTCCGACCAGTCGGCAGTGCAGCCCAACCGACAGCATCTTCGGTTGTCCGGCAACACCTTCGGCGTACAGCACATCGAAGGCATCGCGGAGGTGCGCGTAGAACTCGTCACCGTTGGCGAAACCGGCCGGTGAGGAGAACCGCATGTCGTTGGTGTCCAGGGTGTAGGGCACCACCAGGTGGTCGGTGTCGCGGACCTTCACCCAGTAGGGCAGATCGTCGGCGTAGGAATCCGAGTCGTAGGCGAATCCGCCGTGTTCGACGACCAGTTCACGGGTGTGTGGTGAATCGCGTCCGGTATACCAGCCCAGCGGCGCCGCTCCGGTCAGCTCGGTCAGGATCTGCATGGCCTCGGCCATATGCGCGCGTTCGGTGTCCTCGCCGATCAGCTGATAGGACTTCCAGCGCAGGCCGTGACAGGCGATCTCGTGGCCCAGCTCCGAGAATGCTGCCACCGCTTCGGGATTGCGCTGCATGGCCCGGGCCACTGCGAAGACCGTCAGCGGCAGGCCGCGCTGTTCGAAGATGCGCAGGACTCGCCACAGCCCCGCGCGGGAGCCGTACTCGTACATCGACTCCATGCTCATGTGCCGGTTACCGTACGGTTCGGCCGGTGTGATCTCGGACAGGAAGGTTTCCGAGGCGGGGTCGCCGTCGAGAATGGAATTCTCCGCGCCCTCTTCGTAATTCAGCACGAACTGTACGGCGATCGCCGCGCCGCCTGGCCACTTCGGATCCGGGGTCGTGCGCCCGTAACCGATCAGGTCGCGGGGGTACGTCACGCCAATTCCCCGTACAGCCGCAGCCGGGCCAGCCCGCCGTCGGGGTAGATGTCCAGCCTCACCTCGGTGAGCACATCGTCGGCGTCGATCAGGAATTTGTGCCGGGTATCGGGCAAAAGCTCGGTGCGGGGCAGCAACTCCACCCGGTCACCGTTGGCGCGAAAACCGGTGAGCGAGGCCGCGCCCGGCGAGTTACCGATGAAGTACGACGTGTCGATCTCGGCCAGGTGGACGCGACCGGGCCCGGCAAGCCGGAAGCGCACCCAGTCGTTGGCGTCATCGCGGCGACGCGCGGTCTCCCAGCCGTCACCCATCACCTGCGCATAACCGGGGAAGATCAGATTCTGCGGGGAGCTGTAGAACCGGTTGGAACAGTCCAGCACCAACCCACCGTTGTCCAGCGCCGCGAGATCCAGCGGGCCGACATTGAAGAACCGCTTGTCGGGCAGCCCCTCGCCGTGCACCCGCAACCGTGCCACCCCGCCATCGGGGTAGATGTTGAGACGCACATGGGTCCAACGACTTTCCGAGCTCACCTCGAAGTTGTTGCGGGTGTCGCCGTAGGCCCGGGTGCGTTCGATCAGCGGGGTCCAGCCGGTCTCGGCGGCGAGTTGTTCGGCGGTGGGGTAGCCGTCGACCTCGAGTGCGTCGAGGGAGACCGCCGGCGGATAGTTGCCCTTGAACCATGCGGTGTCCACGACCACGCCGCGGATCACGCCGGGTACCCCGAGTCGGATGATCGCGGTGTCATGCCCGGTCTCGCGCCGACGGCGGGTCTCCCAGCCGTCGTACACCTGACCCTTGTGCCCGAACGAGGCCGGCCGGTACGTCGACGGTCCCTGCGAGATGAGATTCTCTTTCTCGGCGAAGGATTCGTCATTGGCCCAGACGACTGCGCCGCCGAGGGTGCGCAGTGCCAGGTCCGGCAGCCAGGTGAAGTCGGGCAATGATTCGGTCATAACGGTTTCCGGTCCTTCAGGTTTCGCAATACAGAGAGACTGGCCGACGGGGCCAGGGCCAGTACGTCATCGGCGTCGAATGCACCGCAGTCCAGTCCACGCAGCACTACCGTGGCCAGCGCCTCGGCGGTGGCCGGCTCATCGACGATCGCGCCGCCCTGCCGGTCCAGGTAGGCCTGCAGGCGCGGTGCGGCCGCGGCGAGTGCGGTGCGGAAGAAGCTGAAGGTGGCCAGCCAACGGGTCACCAGATGGCCGGCGTGCATATCCCAGCCCTGGTAGTAGCCGCGCTCCAGCGACCGGGTGACCAACCGGTGGTGCCTGCGGATTGCCTGCGCGATCTGCTCGCCCGTCCCGACCGGGAAC
Organism: Mycobacterium sp.; assembly: GCA_051306235.1. Lineage (GTDB taxonomy): Bacteria > Actinomycetota > Actinomycetes > Mycobacteriales > Mycobacteriaceae > Mycobacterium. The sequence continues at coordinate 2,207 of JBPPMV010000199.1, forward strand.
ACCTGGGTGGAGCCGTCGGCGATCCACACCCCGGTCTGCGCCGCTGCGGTCTGCATGACCACCTTGGCGTGGTCGGCGACCGGGTGGTCGAGGGCCTGTTGCTGCGGTGCGATACCGCATGCTGCGCTGTAATCATATGTGCCGTAATGCAATCCGCTGCAGCGGCCGCCCGCGAGTTCGATCGCCCTGGCGACCGTCGCCGTTCCGTCGGGCCCGATGACCGCCTGCGGGCTCTCGATCTGCAACTCGAACCGCAATGAGCGCGGCGCCAAATCCAGTGCACCCTCCAACGCCTCGCACAGCCATACCGTGGCGGTGACCTGTTCGGCGGCTCGCAGTTTGGGCACCGTGAAGACGAAACCGGCAGGCACGCCGCCGTCGAGCACCAGTTCCAGGGTGCGCACCGAACGGGACCGGTCGGTGGCGGTCAGACCCTTGATCCGGATACCGGAACTGCCGAGCCCGAGTGCGCGCAGGGTGTCACCGGCGCGCAGCGCGTCGGCGTCCTCGACATCGTCGCTGCGCCGACCGTAACCGTCCTCGAAATCCAGCCGCAGATCGGCGATGGGCGCGGTGCGCAGGCGATCGCGCACCATGGCGACCGCAGTCTCATCGCCGAGCTCGGCAAACACCTCGGGATGGCTGTCCAGCAGCTCAAGTGCGTGCGATCCCCACTCGATGACGGTGGCCGGCCCGGCGTCGGCCGCGCTGAGGTAGACCGTGTGCACCGGTTGGCTGCCACCGCGGTCACCGGGGTATCTGGCGGTCAGCGCGGCGTCGACACCGTCGAGCAGGGTATCGATACGCGCGAGGGCCTCCTCGGGGACTCGGCGCACAGCGGGCATCGGTCCATCCTGCCGTGTCAGCTCGACTTGAGCACGCCGAGGCGGCGGATCGCCTCATCCATCGTCTCGTCGCGTTTGCAGAAAGCGAAGCGCACCAGGTGATTCCAGCCAATATCAGCTCCAGCACCCTGTTCTTCGCGCAAGCGCTCATCAACGGTGAACGCCGACATCGGGATCGCCGCCACCCCGGCGCGCTCCGGCAGTTCGGCACAGAATGTGGTGGAGTCGGCGTATCCCAGCGGTCGAGGGTCTGCGCACAGGAAATAGGTGCCATGGCTGTCGTGCACGGCGAATCCGATATCCGTCAGGGCCGCGGCCAGCCGGTTTCGCCGGGCCTCGAAGGTATCGCGCAGCGCCAGCGACCATCCGTCCTCATCGTTGAGGGCCTGGGCGACCGCGGGCTGGAACGGGGCGCCACCCACATAGCTCAGGTACTGCTTGGCCGCCCGCACACCCGCGATCAGCTCGGCCGGGCCACATGCCCAGCCGATCTTCCAGCCGGTGACGTTGAACATCTTGGCCGCACTCGAGATGGTGACGGTGCGCTCCGCCATCCCCGGCAGCGCCGCGAGCGGCAGGTGCCGCAGCCCGTCGAAGACGAGGTTCTCGTAGACCTCGTCGGTGATCACCAGCAGGTCGTGCGCGATGGCCAGTTCGGCGATGGCCGCGAGCTCCTCGGCCGAGGCGACGGCGCCGGTCGGGTTGTGCGGTGAGTTCAGGATCAGCGCGCGGGTGTTCGGCGTGATCGCGTCCCGCAGTGCGGTGATGTCGATGGCGAACCCCTGGCCGTCGGCGACCATCGGCACCGCGACCCGGCGGCAGCCGGCCATCGCGATGACGGGGGAGTAGGAGTCGTAGAACGGCTCGATCACCAGCACCTCGGACCCGGGTTCGACGAGCCCGATGATCGATGCGGCGATGGCCTCCGTCGCGCCGACGGTGACCAGGATCTCCGAGCCCGGGTCGTAACTGATCCCGTAGAGACGCCGGCGCTGATCGGCGATGGCCTCGCGCAGCGCGGGGATGCCCAACCCGGGTGGGTACTGGTTGATGCCCTCGGCGATGGCGTCCTGGGCGATCTTGAGCATGCCCGCGGGGCCGTCCTCGTCGGGAAAGCCCTGGCCGAGGTTCACCGCGCCGATCCGGGCCGCCAGCGCCGACATCTCGGCGAAGATCGTCACCGCATACGGCCGGAGTCTCTGCACGGTCATGTGCCGAGCCTAGTCAGCCGTGTTGGGACGTGAAGCCGGCCGGAACCACCCGCAGTTTGGCCGCGATGCGGGTCAGCGCCGTCAGATCGGTGGCGGTGAGCGGGTCCAGGACCAGTTCGCGAACCGCCTGCACGTGCAGCGGAGCGGCCTGCACCACCAGTTGGTGACCCGTGTCGGTGAGCGTGGCCAGGGTGTAGCGACCGTCATCGGGATCGGGGGAGCGGGTCACCCAGCCGCGTTGCTCGAAGCGTTTGACGACGTTGGACAGCCGGGATAGCGATCCGTTGGCCAGGAATGCCAACTCGCTCATGCGGATCCGACGATCCGGGGCGTCTGAGATGTGGCTCAGCGTCAGATATTCGAAGAGGGTCAGGTCGACCTGCCGCAGTGGGGCCTCGAGTTTCCCGGGCATGAGCAGGATCAGCGATATCAGACCCGTCCACGCCTGCTTCTCATCCTCGGACAGCCATTGGGGTTCGTCGCCGCTCGCCATCCCGATGACTTTACGCATGAAGTCATCAGGTGTACGTTTGACTTCATGCATGAAGTAAATAATGACATCGAGTTCTTCACCACACCCGGTTACGGGGAGAGCGCCCTGGCCGAGCGGCACTACCACCAGGCCGTGCGGATCGGGGACCGCGTCGAGATCTCCGGCCAGGGCGGCTGGGACGATGATCTGAACTTCCCGGAGTCGCTGGAGGACGAGATCGTCCGGGCCTTCGAGAACGTGGAACGCACGCTGGTCGCAGCAGGCGCATCCTGGCGCGATGTGGTGCACGTGAACTCCTACCACGTGCTGCACGAGCCGGACGAGAACTTCGACGCCCACAACGAGGTCATGTTCGCGCAGCTTCGTAAGTGGACGCCGGACCGGCCGCCCATCTGGACCGAGATCGGCGTCACCGCGCTCGGGGCACCGAAGATGCGCATCGAGATCCGCGTGACCGCAGTGATCGGGCACTGATGCGCGCCATCGTGTCCGATCCGGGCGCCCCACGGAAATTCGCCTTCGCCGACGCCCCCGATCCGGTGCCCACCGCGCCGAACGAGCTGCTCATCGAGGTCAAGGCGATCTCGCTGAACTTCGGTGAGGTCTACTACGGCGACAACGCCGAGAATCCCGGTGACATCCCCGGTTGGGACAGCGCCGGTGTCGTCGTGACCGCGGCGGCCGACGGGTCGGGTCCGTCGGTGGGCGCCCGGGTCGCGGGTGCGTCCTGGTCGCAGGGGTGGGCGCAGCGACGGGTACTGGCATCGGAAAACGTTGCGGTGATCCCTGATTCGGTCGACTTCGAGACCGCGGCGGCCCTGCCGGTCGCCGGCGTGACCGCGGTGCAGACCATCCGCCGGCTCGGCCCGGTACTCGGCAAGCGGGTGCTGATCACCGGCGCCTCCGGCGGTGTCGGCCGGTTGGCCGTCCAGTTGGCCGCCCGCGCGGGTGCGCATGTGATCGCCGTGGTCGGCAGCCCTGAGCGTGGTGCCGGTCTGCGCGAACTCGGCGCCGACGAGATCGTGGTCGGCCTGGCCGGGGTCGCACCGGTGCACGGCGTGCTCGAGCATGTCGGCGGCACCATGCTGGCCGATGCGTACGGACTGCTCATCGACGGCGGCACGGTGATCTCCGTGGGCTCGGCATCCGGTCAGTCGACGGTGATCGACTTCGAGGCGGCGCGAATGGCGCACAAGAACAACAGGATCGAGTCGTTCATGGCGAGCTGGCCGTTGGGCGAGGAACTGCAGTACGTCCTGGACCTCACCGGTCGCGGGCAGTTGGACGCCCAGGTCGGCTACCGCGATTCCTGGGACAATCTCGACGCGGCGATCGACGCCCTGCTCGGCCGGCGGGTGGCAGGCAAGGCGGCGCTGTCGGTCAGCTGAGCAGCGGTCGCAGGTCGGTGTCGATCCAGTCGGTGAAGCTCTGCCAGCCGACCTGCGGGTAATGCGCGTGCAGTGCGGGGATGTCGACGGTGTAACCGCCGGCGGCCAGGAATCCGAACATGGCCCGCATATCGTCGGAGCCGATATCGTCCGGGTCGCTGGTGGCCAGCCGCACCGGCCTGCCCAGTGCCGCTGCGATCGCCGCGGTCATCTGCTGTGGAGTCGGTTCATCGGAGGCGATGTCGATACGCATGCCGCGGACCGGGTCGGGATCGGTCAGCACCGCCGCGACGAACCGCCCCAGATCGCGACGGGACAACTGCTGCAGTGTCGCGTCCGCGGGCAGCGGCAACGCGAACACCCCGGCCCTGATGTCGTCGAGACCGCCCAGCATGTTGTCGTAGAAGTACGAGGGTCCGACGATGGTGTACGACAGCCCGGATCGGGCGAGCGACTCCTCCACCTGAGCCTTGCTGTCGAAGTGCGGGATGCCGGTGTGCTGGTCGGCATCGGCGACCGAGGAGAACACCAGATGCGGCAGCCGTGCAGCCAGCGCGGCGGCGAGAATGGTTCGGCCCTGCGCCACTTCGGCTTCGGGTCCCTCCTCGAACGGTGTCGTCAAGGCGTAGGCCCCGTCGACCCCGGTGAAGGCCCGCGCCACGGCGGACTCATCCGACAGGTCCGCGGCGACGACCTCGACACCAGCTGCGCTGAGCCGCTGCGCCGACGCGGAGTCGGTGCGGCGGGTGATCCCGCGAACGGTCGAGCCACCCTCCAACAGTGCGGCGACCACCGCCCCGCCCTGTGCGCCGGTGGCCCCCAGTACCGCGAAATGTCCTGTCATCGTGATCTCCTGTCGTCGGCTGCAGCCTAGTTCGACGGGCATACACACCAACCGAGGTCCCTATTCCCATGCGAGGGGGTACATCGTGTGACTCCCCGTTCTGCGCCCATCGGGCTGGAATGTGTTCATGACCAACATTGACGACCCCATCGCATTGGTGACCGGCGCGAACACCGGCATCGGCTTTCATCTGACCCAGCAACTCGCCCGCGCCGGCGTGCGCGTGCTGCTGGCAGCGCGTGATCCCGAACGCGGGAAGGCGGCCGCGCAGCAGCTTGCCGCCGAAGGTCTCGAGGTGGACGTGCTCACCCTCGATGTCACCGACGACGAGACCCTTGCCGCCGCCGTCGGCCACATCACCGACACCTATGGCCGGCTCGACATCCTGATCAACAATGCGGCGATCGTGGGCGACGGGTTGCCGGCATCCCAGGTGAGCCGCGCCGCCCTGTTGGCGACCTTCGACACCAATGTGGCGGGTATCGCCGCCACCACGAATGCCCTGCTGCCGCTGCTGCGGGCCTCGTCCCGGCCGAGGATCCTGAACGTGTCCAGTGAGCTCGGATCGACCCGATTGGTCAACGATCCCGATTGGCCCCACAGCGATGTGGCCGCAGCCGCCTATCAGGCGTCGAAGAGCGCCGTGGACATGCTGACCGTATTGTACGCCAAAGAGCTTGCCCACGAGGGCATCTCGGTGGTATCGGTGAGCCCGGGATACCGGGAGACCGGCCTGAACAACGGCGAGCCGATGGAGGGGGCCGGTGATCCCGCGGTGGGGGCGGCCGGCATCGTCGGCGTTGCGCTGTCCGCTGAATTCCGCACCGGTCAGTTCCTCAGCGATCAGGGGGAGCTCGTCGCCTGGTGAGGCGTGCCACTATCGAGGTATGGATGGACAGGCGGCCGGGGACTTCCTGCGCGCGGTGCGGGAAAGCCGCGAACCCGCTACCTTCGGGTTCAGCGCGAACGGGCGACGCACCAGCGGGCTGCGGCGCTCCGAAGTGGCGGAGCTGGCGCACATCTCGGTGGAGCACTACACCAACCTCGAGCGTGCCCGCGGCAGCGGTCCATCCGAGCAGGTGCTGGGTGCGCTGGCCGATGCGCTGCGCCTGGACGCCGACGAGCGGCGCCACCTGTTCCAGCTCGTCGGCCGCAGTGTGCCGTGGGGGACCGAGCCCAGCACGGAGGTGAGCCCCAGCGTCGCCGCGATGTTGCAGGGCCTGGGGCCTACCGCAGCCTTTGTGCTGAGCGCACGCTTCGACATCCTGGCGTGGAACGCGGCGGCCGTGGACCTGATGGAAGATTTCGGCGCACTGGCACCCGGAGAGCGGAACATCGCCCGCCGGCACTTCCTCTCCGAGCAGGGGCACTACGGCATGAATTACACGCACGAGTTCTCCCGGATGGTGGCGGGCCAGCTGCGCGCGACGGTGGCCCGCTATCCCCGCGACACCCAGACGCATCAGTTGGTCGCCGACCTGCTGGCCGGCAGCCCGGAATTCACCGGCATCTGGTCTGACGCCACGGTGGTCAACACCACCCACATGATCAAACGGCTCGACCATCCCGAACGTGGACGCCTGACGCTGTCCTGCGACGCCCTGATGGACCCACACCGGGATCAGACCATCGTGATGTTCTCCGTGATCGAGGCGGGCTGATCGAGGCGGCCTGATTCAGGTGGCGAACAACCGGGACGTGCGTTCCTCATGACGCATACCGCTGATCTCCAGCGCGGGGGACAGGCTGGACAGATCGGTCAACGGGCGGGCGCACGCCGCGGTGGCGACCTCGGTCATCGCCGTGGCATTGCGCAACTGGATGCGTTGGCTCTGCAGCGGCCCGAGCCGGCCCAGACGCACAGCGGCGCTGAGCATCGAGGCCATCAGCGACCGCAGTGGTCCGAGGACGGCCAGCTGCTCGGGGACGCCCAGATGGGCCTGCACCACCGCGTCCACCACGGCGGCATGGCCAGCAGTGCCGCCGTCCAGCACGGCGAGCAGGTACGGATGCCGTTCGGCGATGCCGATATCGCAGGCGGTGGCCGCCAGTTGCCTGCCCGCCGAGACCGATGCCGTACGTGCGTTGTCGAACAGCTTGTAGGAGGCGATCAGCTCGTCGAGCTCCACCAGGCGCCGCGTCGACTGCCAGTCCCGCCATGCGACGGCGGTGACGGTGGCGTCCAGCGTCGCGTAACCGTGGGTGAGGTAACCGCACACCGCCGTCTCGATCGCGTCCGCGTGGGCATCGGGGCGCTGCGCCAACCACTCCTCCAGGCCGTGGCTGTGCACCATCCGTCCGGCCGGAAAGGCGCTGTCGTGCAACTGAAGCCACAGGGCGATCGCCGTGGCGGGGTCAGTGGTGATGGCCGGCATGGTGATGGGCTGCGCGGTGGTCGGATGACGTCGCCGACCATCCGTCGGCGGCCATCGCCATCTCGGTGACCTCGCCGATGACCCCGAGCCCGGCCAGCATCTCCCGGGCAGCCTCGGCGCTGGTGAACAGCGGTGCGGTCAGGGTGTCCTGGTCGACGTCGACGGGTGCGTGCTGATTGCCCAGGGTGTGGCCCAGCAGCAGCATGGCGCGTGCGGTGTTGTCGGCGAAGCGCACCATGATGGCCGGCTCGGCGGGCCGGCGGACGACCACCACAGCCGCACCGTCATCGGCGATCACCATATCGTGGCGCAGGAAAGCGCCGCGCGGCAACATGATCCGCACCTCGATGCCGGTGTCGGCGGTGACGAGTTGACGGTGTTTGGCCGCGTCGCCCCAGCCGATACTGACATGGTGGCGGCGCCGGCCGGCGAAAGCCGGGTCATCGGCGGTGCCCAGAACGGCGTCGGCTATCACGGTCAGGCGCTCCTTGCGATCGGGTGGTCGAGTACGGCCCGGCGCGCCGCGTCGTGCAGCGACCGGCGGATCAGGTTCAGCTCCGGGGCGCGGGCGGCCGTCACGCGCGCGAAAACGCCGGCCCGGTGCGGTAGTTCACCGGCACCGCCGCGGATATCCGGGTGCCGCGTCAATGCGGCACGGACAGCGGCCAACGCGGGTTCGGGAGCCAGGCCGGGGGTGACGATCAGCAGGGTGGCCAGGTAGTCACTGTCCAGACCGGCCTCGGCGGTGATCAGTTGACGGTCCCGCGCGATCACCCGGCCACCCACCCGCACGGTGAAGGCGTTGTCGATCGCCGAGTACCGGAAACGCTCACCGTGCGCGATCCGCCCCGCGGCGATCGCATCCCAGCCGATGTACACCCCACCCGCGGCGACGTCCAGCTCCACGCTCTGGGTGAACATCGAATCCGATTGCGGGATGATGGTTTTCGGTAGATACTCCAGTATGGCGCCGGCGTCGACGGTGAACCGAAGCCGGTGCGACGCACCCGGGCCAGTGCCGGCGAACACCTGGGTGGCGGCCTGGCTGGTCAGGTGCAGATGGGCACCGGGTGCGCAGTGCACGGTGGTCGACAGATCGTCATCGGAGAAGGTGCCGCCGCTGGGGCTCTGCACGCACAGCACCGCCGCGCGGGGGAACTCGGGGTCCGAGTGCAGGGCGGTGGTCACCCGCTGCGGATAGCGTTGCCGCAGTGCGATGACCCGCGTCGACCCGGTGGCATCGGCACCGACCCGCACCGTCAGTTCGCCGGGCGCGATCATGTGCGGGCCGTGAGCATCACACCGCGCAGCAGTGCATCGGTCAGCCCTTCCAGCCCGTGGCCCGACCGCAGGTCGGTGAACACCGTCGGCTTGACCGGTCGTGCGATGGCGCAGTCGCGGCGCATCCCCTCCAGATCGGCCCCGACATGCTCGGCCAGGTCGATCTTGTTGACCACCAACAGATCCGCCTGCAGCAGACCAATACCCTTCTTGCGCGGGATATCGTCCCCGCCGGCGGTGTCGATGACGAAGATCCAGTAGTCCACCAGGTCGGAGGTGAAGGTGGCCGCGAGATTGTCCCCGCCGGACTCGATGAGGATGATGTCCAGATCGTCGAACTCGGCGCACAGCCGCCGGGCCGCGGCGAGGTTGGCCGACGGATCCTCGCGGATGGCGGTGTGCGGGCAGGCGCCGGTCTCCACCGCCAGCACCCGCCGCGGGTCGATGACCCCGCTGCGGCGGACACGTTGGGCGTCCTCGTCGGTGACGAGGTCGTTGGTGATGACGGCGACGCTGAGGCCCATTCGGGTCAGTTCGGGGACCAGCATCTCCACCAGTCGGGTCTTACCGGATCCGACCGGACCGCCGATACCGACGCGAAGTACCTCAGCCATGTTGCTCCTCAACTCATTTCAGGGTGTACCGGCGGCCGAGCGGTACCGATGTCATCGGTGTGCTGGTGCACAACTCGCCGTCGACCAGCACCCGGTAGGTATCGGGCTCGATGGTGATATCGGGCAGGTAGTCGTTGTGCAGCAGGTCCGCCTTCGTCAGCGCCCGCGCACCCCGGCAGGCCACCAGTGGGGTGCTCAAGCTCAGCCGCGCCCCGAGGCCGGCGTCGACCGCGGCCGCGGCCACGAAGTTGACCGACACATCGGCCGGGGTGCGGCCGTAGGCGGCCCACTGCGGCCGATACTTCAGCGGCTCACACGTCATCAGGGACGCATTGGCCTCGCCCATCACCGACCACGCCGGGAAGCCACCCTTGAACACCACCTCGGGCCGGATGCCGAAGAACTTGGGTTCCCACAGCACGATATCGGCGAGCTTGCCCGGTTCCAG
>JBPPMV010000200.1:0-15397 GCA_051306235.1 Mycobacterium sp.
AGCTGGGTGATCGGCCGGACCTCGATGAGCCTGGCCCCCAGCCTCTTCCAGTGTGCGGACGTCGACTCCCCGAGCAGCGTACGGGGGTTGTTGTTCCAGGCCAGCACCGCGAAACCGGTGCCGAGAACCTCGTCGAGCAACACGTTCCGGGTGTCGCGGGTGTCCACGTTCGGCTGGATGAACAGCGTGCCGGTCGGCGAGGTCGGCGTCGGGACACCGTTGTGCACCACCGCCCCGGTGTCATAGCGCGGCATCGGTTTGAAACGCATCTCCAGGACGTAGCGCTTGAGTGTCGGCACCACCGATGCCGCCCGAATGACCTTGTCCCGCAGTGTCGCGATGCGCGGGTCGGTGGGCGAGATGACCCGACCCACCAGGGTGGACAGATCGATCATGGCGCGGGCGTGCTTGCGGCGCTCGGCATCGTAGCTGTCGAGCAGTCCCTCGCCGGCATCGCCGTTGACCACCGCGGCCAGTTTCCAGCCGAGGTTGGCTGCGTCGCGGATCCCGCTGTTGTAGCCCTGACCCTGCCATACCGGCATGAGGTGGGCAGCGTCGCCGCCGAGCAGCACCCGTCCCTCCCGGAAGGTGCCGGCGATCCGGGAGTGATGGGTGTAGACCCGGTGCCGGATGATGTCGACCCGGTCGGGGTGGGGCACGAAGGGTGCGAGCATGCGCGTGATGAACTCCGGCTGCTCGACCTGCTCATCGGTCTCATCGGCGTGAATCATGAACTCGAAGCGTCGAATTCCGTGAGCGATGGAGATGGAGGCGTAGGGCCGGTGCGGGTCGGCGCCGACCTCGCTGTTGGGGTGGCCGAGCGGGTCCGATGCCAGATCGATGACCAGCCACCGCGTCGCCGAGGTGGTGCCCTCGAAGGACACCCCCATCAGGTGCCGGGTCGCGCTGCGGCCGCCGTCGCAACCGACGACGTACCGCGCCCGCAGGCCTGCCGGTTCCCCGGCGGTCAGAACATCCACCGTGACACCGTCGGCGTCCTGGACGAGGTTCTCCATCCGGGTGCCCCAACGCACCTCGACATTTTCGAATCGTTGCAGCCCGCGCAGCAATTCGGCGTCGACGAGCGGCTGGACGAAGCCGTTGCGCTTGGGCCACCCGAAACGGGCATCCGGTGGCGCCATCTCGGCGAGCAGTCGACGCTTACCGTCGAAGAACCGCAGAATCTGGTTCGGCACGGTGTGCGGCAGGATCTGCTCGACCAGACCGATGGACTGGAAGGTTCGCAGCGACTCGTCGTCGAGACCCACGCCGCGGGGGTAGTCGATCAGGGTGTCGCGGTCCTCGACGATGACGGTCCGCACACCTTGCAGGCCAAGGATGTTGGCCAGTGTCAGCCCGACCGGTCCGGCCCCGACGATGAGGACGTCGACCTGTTTGGTGGCGCGGCCGTCGGTCATGACCGCCCCAGCAGGAAGTCGATGTGCAACCGGTCGAAGGTCTTGGCGTCCTCGTACTGCGGCCAATGCCCGCAGCCCTGCATCACCTCGAAGCGCGCGCCCGGGATCATCTCCGAGATGCGTCGGCCCTCACTCACATCGGCGGTCGGGTCATCGCTGGTCCACAACACCAGGGTGGGTGCTGTGATGGCGCCGTACTCGGTGGGGCCGAGCAGGTTACGGGCCCGGATCTCGGGATCCTGCAGCGCCATGATGTCACTCATCGCGGCGACGAAACCCGGCTGCTGATAGACCTTCTGGCGGCTGGCGACGATATCGTCATAGCCCCTGGTCTTGTCGGCCATCAACCACTTGATGCGCGCCTGCACGGTGTCCCAGTCCGGATTCTCCGCGGCGGCCATGGACAGCGTGATGATGCGCTTCATGACCTCGGGATCGGCCTGGGAACCACCCGCTGTGTTGAGCACCAGCCGCTCGATGCGGTCGGGGTGATCGGAGGCCACCCGGGCGGCGACCCAGCCGCCCAGGGATTCGCCTGACAGGTACACCTTCTGGGCGCCGATCGCGTCGAACACCGCGCGCAGGTGGTCGACGTAGTGGGCGACCTCCAGCTGATGCCCGGGTTTGTCGGTATAGCCGTGCCCGAGCATGTCGATGGACCAGGTGGAGAAGTGCTCGGCGTGCGCCTCCAGATTTCGCACATACGCCTCGGCATGTCCGCCTGAACCGTGCAGCAGCACCAGAGCCGGCTTGCCGGTGTCACCGGCGTGCAGATACCGCGTGCGCACACCCCGTGCGTCAAGGTAGCCCTGGGAAAACGGCACGCCCTGAAGATCACTCCAGACGCTCTCGTGGACCGCCATACCGCTCCTCACTGAGCCCCTAGATGGAAACGTCATTCTCGCTCTTGCGTAACGTAGTGTGCTAATATCGAACACCAATGTGCACTATCTATAGAGCATCACTCTCGCGATGACGTCTGTCAAGGGACTGGGCCCAAGCTCAGAGCCGAGAATCGGCACCGAAACCGCCGCGCGCCCCGCGGCCGGTTCGCAGACGCTGGCCCGCGGACTTTCCGCGCTGCAGGCCGTATCGAGCGCGCCCTCGGGGGTCACCGCTGCCGAGGTCGCCGACTACGTCGGCGTGCACCGGACCATCGCCTACCGGTTGCTCAGCACCCTGGCCCAGGCGCGCTTCGTCACCAAAGGGTCCGACGGCAAATACCGGCCTGCCGCAGCTCTCGCTGTGCTGGGCGCATCCTTCGACAACAACGTGCGCCAACTCAGCGTCCCGACGTTGCGACTGCTCGCCGATGACCTGGGCACGACGGTGTCGCTGCTGGTCGCCGAGGGCGATCAACAGGTCGCCATCGCCGTGATCGTGCCGACACTGGTCTTCTACCAGTTGTCCTTCCACGAGGGCAGCCGTCATCCGCTGGAGCGGGGTGCGGCCGGCGCCGCGCTGCTGGCGAGCATGCCGCCCCGGCCCGGTGAGCGCGAGATCGTGCAGCAGGCCCGCGACCAGGGCTGGGTCATCACCCACGGCGAGGTCGAACCGGACACCTACGGCCTGGCCGTTCCGGTCCGCCGTCGCGCCCCGTCGCCCCCGACGTGCATCAACCTGATCTCGCACCGTGAGGACGTCGTCCTCAAGGGCCGCGACGCGGTGGTGCGCGCGGCCAGACAACTCTCCGACATTCTCAGCTGACCGGAAGGACTGTGGCAGTGCCTGATTCGAAGTTCGAGTGGACATCAGAGGTCGACGTCGTCGTGCTCGGCACCGGCGGCGCCGGCCTGTCGGCCGCACTCACCGCAGCATCGAATGGCGCAAGTGTCGCGATCTACGAGAAGGCCCCAACCGTCGGCGGCACCACCGCGGTCTCCGGCGGCATCACCTGGATCCCGTCCCATGACCGTCTCGCCGGCGCCGACCTGTCGGTACAGGACGCGCTCAAATACCTTGAGGCGCAATCGCTGGGCGCCATGGACCGCGATCTCGTCGAAACCTTCGTCCGCACCGGCCCGGCCATGCTGGACTATCTGGAGGCCCACAGCGATCTGCGCTTCGAGGTCGCCGAGGGCTTCCCCGACTACAAACCCGAACTACCCGGCGGGCGCGCGACCGGCGGCCGGTCCCTCAACGCCAAACCGTTCGATCTGGCCACCCTCGGCGAATGGCATGACCGGATCACCGCCTTCCCGCTGGACTTCAGCAATGTCGGTATCGACGCCGAGACGAAAGCCCGCATTCATGCGTCGGTCGACGAATCACTGACCGAACCCTGCGTCGCCGGTACCGCCCTGATCGCGGGTCTACTCAAGGGACTCCTCGACCTCGGCGTCGTCCCCGTCACCGAGGCCCGCGCGGTCGAACTGCTGGGTTCGGCGGACGGCATCACCGGTGTGCGGATCAACCATGACGGCAACGATATTCGGGTCCGCGCCCGGCGGGCGGTGATCCTGGGGACCGGCGGTTTCGAATGGGACCCACAGCTGGTCGAGGCCTACCTGCGCGGCCCGATGCGCGGTGCGGTGTCCCCGCCGAACAACACCGGCGACGGCTTGCGAATGGCGATGGCACACGGTGCCGACCTCGCGAACATGGGCGAAGCGTGGTGGGTACCGATCGTGCAGATCCCCGGCGACACCCTCGGCGGACAGCCCCGCAGCCGCAGCGTGCGACTGGAACGGACCCGGCCGCGCAGCATCATCGTCAACCGTGCGGGCAAGCGCTTCCTCAACGAGGCCGGCGAGTACAACTCGATGGCGGGACCGTTCCACCATCTCGACCCGCGGGCCGGTTACCTCAACGATCCCGCCTGGATCGTCTTCGACGCGCAGCACCTCAAGCGCTACGGCTTCCTCGGGGTGGACCCCGATGCACCGGCGCCGGCCTGGTTCAACGAATCAGCGAATCTCGACGACCTGGGGGCCAAGGTCGGCATCGACCCCGAAGGTCTGACCCGAACCGTCGAGGACTGGAACGACAATGTGGCCCGCGAGATCGACCCCGACTTCGGCCGCGGCGCAAGCGCGTACGACGGATACTGGGGCGACCCGTCGGCTGCCACGCCGGCGCTGCAGACCTTGGGCCCGCTGGACACCGCGCCGTTCTACGCGGTCCCGGTGGCGGTCGGCGCGATGGGCACCAAGGGCGGACCCCGGACCGACCGGGACGGTCGCGTGCTGCATGTCAGCGGAGAGGTCATCCCCGGTCTGTTCGCCGCGGGTAATGCCATGGCCGGGGTGACCGGCAAGGCTTACGGCGGCGCGGGCGGCACCCTCGGCCCGGCCATGACGTTCGGCTACCGCAGCGGTTATGCCGCCGCCACCGGCCAGTCCCTTGAGTGACTTGTGGAGTCTCAGCCGTACTGATTACGGATGAGACTCCACAAATCGCAAGTCAGGGTTGGTCTTTGAGTGACGGTCCGGGCGGGCCGGAGGTCTTCCAGTCCTCAAGGCCGTCCTCGACCAGACCGACCGGGAACTTGTTCTCGTGCACCTGCGCCCAGTGGCTGTGGTTGAGCTCGTGCAGGGTGAAGCAGGCGTTCAGCGAGTTGTAGAAACCCTGATTGTCCTGCGTCTGGTTCACCGACTCCTTGACCAGCAGTGCGGCCATGGTCGGCACCTTGGCGATGCGGCGGGCGAACTCGACGGTCTTGTCCGCCAGTTCGTCGGCCGGGAAGATCTTGGACACCATGCCCAGCGCGTGCCCCTCCTCGACCGAGAGGGTGTCACCGGTGAGCATCAGCTCCTTGGTCTTGCGCGCCCCGAACTCCCAAGGGTGCGCGAAGTATTCGACACCGCACATGCCCAGCCGAGTGCCGACGACATCGGTGAACCGGGTGTTGTCGGCGGCGACGATCAGGTCGCAGGACCACATCAGCATCAGCGCCGCGGCGTACACATCACCGTGTACCGAGGCGATGGTGATCTTGCGTAGATTGCGCCAGCGCCGGGTGTTCTCGAAGTAGTGGTGCCACTCTTGCAGCATCAGGCTTTCCGCGCCTTGGCGCGTCCCACCGTTGACCGTGAAGCTGGGGTGCTGATCCGGGCCCGGGGTGTACTCGGCGCGCTGCACCTTGGACCCGACATCGTGGCCCGCGGAGAACATCGGCCCGTTGCCGCCGAGGATGACGACACGCACGGTGTCATCGGCCTCGGCGCGCAGGAACGCCTCGTGCAGCTCGACGAGCATCCCGCGGTTCTGCGCGTTACGCGCCTCCGGCCGGTTCAGCATGATCCGGGCGATGGTGCCCTCGTCGAGGGTTTCGTATGTCACGAAGCGGTATTCAGGAGTCTGGTCAGCCATGAATCGCACTCTATTCCTTTGAGAACGTCATTACCGCGCCGGGCACACTACAGCGAGAGGATGGTCGCCGAAGCGGTGCCGGGAGCACCGTAGACCTGAGCCAGCCCGACGCGCGGATTGCCGGGAACCTGACGCTCCCCCGCCTCGCCGCGCAGCTGCCGGACCAGCTCGTGCATCTGGCGCAGGCCCGAGGCACCGATCGGCTCACCGTTGGCGATGAGTCCGCCGTCGGTGTTGACCGGGATCGAACCGTTGATCTCGGTGGCACCGTCGATCAGCAGCTTTTCCTGCTCACCGTCGGCGCACAGCCCGGTCTCGGCCATGTGGATGACCTCGGCGCCGGCATCGGTGTCCTGCAACTGCGCGATGTCGACATCCTCGGGCCCGATACCGGCGGCCTCGTAGGCGGCCTTGGCGGCGAACACCGTCGGCGAGGGGTCCTCGTCCAGCGGTGCCGAGGTGGCGTGCACCTCGTAGGCGCCGAAGGTCCGGGTGCGAATCTCGCTGGCGCGCACGTAAACCGGTTTGTCGGTGTAGCGGTGGGCGATATCGGCGCGGCACATGATGACTGCCGCGGCGCCCTCGTCGGGCGCGCAGAACATGTACTGGCGCAACGGATAGTTCAGCACGGGCGAGGCCATGATCTCGTCGACCGAGATCTCCTTGCGCCGAAAAGCATTCGGGTTGAGGACGCCGTTGCGGAAGTTTTTGTTCGCAACCCGGGCCAGCGTCTCCTCGGAGATGCCGTGCTTGTGGATGTAGTGGTTGGCCTTCATCCCGAAGAACTTGGTGGTCACGAACTGACCGTTGTTGGCGTACCACTGCGGCAGAGCGAGCTTGGCCGGATCGTCGGTGAAGGCACCGCGGGGATGCTTGTCCAGGCCGATCGCGATGCCGATGTCGTACTTGCCCAGCCGGATGGTGTCCGCGGTCTGCTGGATGGCGCTCGCCGAGGTGGCGCAGGCGTTGAAGACGTTGGTGAAGGTGATGCCGGTGAGCCCGACGAGTCGCGTGACGGCATCGGGGTTGGACACCTCATAGCTGCCGCCGAAACCGAACTGGATGTCACCCCATTCGAGCTTCGCGTCGGCGAGCGCTCCCTGGATGGCCTCGGCGCCCATCTCCATCGCGGTCTTGTCGAAACGGCCGAACGGATGGATACCGACGCCGATGATGGCTACGTCATTGCTCATGAGTCAGAACCTTTCTGAACCGGCTTGAACCAGAAGGTGACGAGCTCGTCGCCGTCGGCATCGGTGGCGAACGGCTCCATGGTCAGTTCGACCTCCATACCGAATTGCAGCTTGGCGGGGTCGTTCTCGGTGAGCCGGCCCTCGACGCGGATCACGTCGCCCAGTTGCACCAGCCCGACACCGAACGGCACGAAGTCCTTGCCGGTCGGGCCGGCATACGGCGCCCCCGGTGCGAAGCCCTGCGTCGTCCACGCCACCACGGTGCCGCGACGCGGCAGCAGCAGGTCCGACATCTCGGACTTGCTGCACTTGGGGCAGTGCAGCTGACGCGGGAACGTCGTCGCGGAGCACGCGCCACACTGGCTGGCGATGAGCTGCGGATTCTCATCCGGCCAGGTGGAGATTTCGGGGGCAAGCGCCTTCTGCATCAGGCTCCTCGGCTACCTCAGAAGAATGTATTAACGAATTCGTACAGTAGCATTCGTATTAAGTGGAAACCACATTCTCATCGAGGTTTGACCTGCGCACCATCGAGGAGCTCGCGGGTCGCCGCGTACACGTCGAGGCCGTCATCGGCCACCGCAGCAGCGAGTTCCCCGAGGCCGGGGTGCGACTGCAGCGCACTTTGGGCCAGCGACAGAATCTGTAGCCGGGCGCGGACCGCGCGGCGTTCGGCGGTGTCGGCGCGGTGGTGGGCATCGATGGCGGCGATCAGGTCCTCGATGCCGATGTTCTGCGCGGCGATGATCTTGAGGATCGGCAGCCCGGTTTCGATGTGCAGGTCGCGGGCCGTCTGATCGGCGCCGTCGCGGTCAGCCTTGTTGACGACGATGATGTCGGCGATTTCCAGCAGACCCGCCTTGGCGGCCTGGATCGCGTCGCCCGCCCCGGGGTTCAGGATGGCCACGGTCGGATCGGCGACGGCGGCGATCTCGATCTCCGATTGCCCCACGCCCACCGTCTCCAGCATGACGATGTCGTAGTGCAGTGCCGCGAGCAGCCGGATCGCGGCGGGCACCGCGGCGGCGAGTCCACCCAGATGTCCGCGGGTGGCCACCGAGCGAATCATGACGTCGGGGTCGTTGATGTGCGCGGCCATCCGGATCCGGTCCCCCAGCAGCGCTCCCCCGCTGTACGGCGAGGACGGGTCCACCGCGAGCACCGCGACCCGCAGGCCGGCGGCCCGGTACGCCGACACCAGCACCGCCACGGTGGTGGACTTCCCCGCACCCGGCGGGCCGGTGATCCCGACGGTGCGCACCGCGGATGCGGGCAGCTGTGCCAGCACCTCGTCGCGGCGCTCGCTCTCGACCAGACTCAGCAGCTTGCCTGCTGCCCGCATCGAGCCGCCCCGGGCGGCCACCAGGAGTTCGTGGATATCCATCGACTGAGACTCTATGGGGCGACCTCGATGACCGTGGCCGAACCCATACCCCCGCCCGCACACATCGCCGCCACTCCGATACCGCCTCCACGCCTTCGTAATTCATGCACGAGGGTGACGATCATCCGAGCGCCGGTGGCCGCCACCGGATGTCCGAGCGAGCAGCCGCTGCCGCTGACGTTGACCTTCTCCGGATCGATGTCGAGCAGTTTGACCGTGGCCACACACATCGCCGCGAACGCCTCGTTGATCTCGAACAGGTCGACATCGGATACCGACATCCGGGCGCGCCCGAGAGCCTTGGTGATCGCCTCCACCGGCGCCAGACCGGTGTAGGCCGGGTCGACCCCGACCGACGCCCAGGCCCGGATGGTGCCCAGCGCGGGCAGGCCGAGCCGGTCGCTCGCGATGGCCAGCGCGGCCGAGGCATCGTTTGCGCCACAGGCATTTCCGGCGGTGATGGAGAATCCCTCAATCTCGGGGTGCAGCACCTTGAGCCCGGCCAGCTTCTCCACGGTGGTGTCGCGGCGCGGATGCTCGTCGGTGTCGAACACCCCGTGCGGGGTGTTGATGGGCAGGATCTCGTCGGTGAATCGCCCCTCGTCGATGGCGGCGATCGCCTTCCGGTGCGACCCCAGAGCCCACGCGTCCATATCCTCGCGGCTCACTCCGGCCTTGACCGCGGCGTTCCAGCCGACGGTGATCGACATGTCCATATTGGGCGCGTCGGGCCGATCGGGGTGCGTCGGCGGGAACCAGGGCTGAAACTCCTCGCCGACCTGCCGGAGGAACCGCGGCGAGGTGGATGCCGAGTTCACCCCGCCGGCGATGATCAGTTGATCCATTCCGGCCCGGATGCTCGCCGCGGCCGTCTGCACGGCGGCCTGCCCGGCAGCGCAGTGTCGGTTCAGTGCGAGGCCGGGTACCGACGTCAGGCCGGCGGTGACGGCGGCATGTCGGGCCACCACCCCACCGCCGTAGAGACCCTCGCCGAGAATGACGTCGTCGATCGGGGCACCATCGAGTCCGGCGGCGACCGCACCGACGACGTGATCGGCCAGCACGTAGGCGTCGGTATCGCGCAGCGTGCCCTTCTTGGCGGTGCCGATCGGTGTGCGCACCGCGGAGACGATGACGGCCTCAGGCATCGAAGTGCCCCTTTCAACCTCGGATGAGAATGTTATTCTCTCAGCTTGAGAGTGCCAGTTGCAAGAAGGAGAAGTACATGGACATCGCCGGTAGCTCAGCGCTCGTCGTGGGTGGCGCGGGAGGCCTGGGGGAAGCGACCGTCCGCCGACTGCACGCCGCAGGCGCCAAGGTGGTCGTCGCCGACCTCGCCGACGAGAAGGGCCCCAAACTCGCCGACGAGCTCGGTGTGAAATACATCCGCACCGATGCGACCTCCGAGGAATCGGTGAACGCCGCCATCGCCGAGGCTGAAGCCCTTGCCCCGCTGCGCATCTCGGTGGACACCCACGGCGGCCCCGCCGCAGGTGGCCGGCTGGTCGGCAAGGACGGGTCGCCGCACAGCCTGGAAGGTTTCGAGACGACGGTCAAGTTCTATCTGACCGCGGTGTTCAACGTGCTGCGGCTTGCTGCCGCGGCGATCGCCCGGACCGAACCACTGGAGGAGGGCGGGCGCGGCGTCATCGTCAACACCGCGTCCATCGCCGGCTACGAGGGCCAGATCGGTCAGCTGGCCTACGCCGCCGCCAAGGGCGGCGTGCTGGGCATGACCCTGGTGGCCGCACGCGACTTGTCCCCGTTGGGTATTCGGGTGAACACCATCGCCCCCGGCACCATCAACACGCCCGCCTACGGAAAGGCCGCCGACCAGCTGGAGCAGTACTGGGGCCCGCAGATCCCGTTCCCCAAGCGGATGGGCCGCTCGACCGAGTACGCGCAGCTGGCACAGAGCATCATCGAGAATGACTACCTCAACGGCGAGATCATCCGTCTCGACGGGGGCCTGCGGTTCCCGCCCAAGTGAGTTCACTCGGCGGGCGGGAGCGCAGCGACCCGGGGAATGACCTCGCCGGTAAGACTGCCTTCGTCGCCGGTGCCAGCCGCGGCATCGGCGCGACCATCGCCCATGCGCTCGCCGCGGCCGGTGCATCGGTCGCGGTGGCAGCCCGCTCCGAGCAGCAGGGCAAGCTGCCCGGCACCATCGGCTCGGTGGTGGATTCGATCCGCAGCCAGGGCGGCACCGCGCTGGCCGTTCCATGTGACGTCAGCAGCGAAGAGTCGGTCGATGATGCTGTCGCCATGACGGTTTCGGAGTTCGGCGGTATCGACATCCTGGTGGCGAACGCAGGTGTGCTGTGGCTCGGCCCGATCGAGACGACACCGCTCAAGCGCTGGCAGCTGTGCCTGGACGTCAACCTGACCGGTGTCTTCCTGGTGACCAAGGCGGTGATCCCGCACGTGCGGGCCCGCGGCGGCGGATCACTTCTCGCGATCACCACCACCGGTGTCGGGATGCCAGGGGCCAATGCGTACTGGGTGTCCAAGGCCGCCGCCGAGCGTCTCTACCTGGGTTTGGCCGATGACCTGCGGCCCGACAACATCGCGGTGAACTGTCTGAGCCCGTCACGGGTGGTGCTGACCGAGGGCTGGCAGGCCGGTGGCGGCGGAGTCGAGATCCCGCCGGAGTTCGTCGAACCGCCCCAGGCGATGGGTCGCGCCGCGGTGCTGCTCGCCGGCCAGGACGCCACCGGTGTCACCGGCACCGTGCAGCGTTCCGAGGAACTCAGCGTCTGATCTCCGGTCAGGAGTACTGGTCGCGCAGCACCCGCCGCAACACCTTGCCCGAGGGCAACCGCGGAATCGCGTCGACGAAGACCACCCGACTCGGCCGCTTGTAGGACGACAGCCGTGCGCCGACAAGCGCGATCAGCTCCTGCTCGGTGACCGACGTCCCCGTTGTGACGGCGGCGATCACCGCTTCACCGTTGGCGCCGTCGGGAATTCCGAACACCGCGCAGTCCTCGACCGCCGGATGCCCATGCAGCACTGCCTCCACCTCCGCGGGCGCCACCTGGAATCCGCGGACCTTGATCATCTCCTTGAGCCGGTCGGTGATCCGCAGCCAGCCCTCG
Source organism: Mycobacterium sp. (assembly GCA_051306235.1). Lineage (GTDB taxonomy): Bacteria > Actinomycetota > Actinomycetes > Mycobacteriales > Mycobacteriaceae > Mycobacterium. The sequence continues at coordinate 11,405 of JBPPMV010000200.1, forward strand.
CCGTCCAGATTCCCGATGTCCCCGGTGCGGTACCAGCCGTCGTCGAACGCTCCGGCGGTGGCCTCATCGGGCAGATAGCCGAGCATCGCCGATTCGGACCGCACCTGGATCTCCCCGGATTCGGCTATGCGCACCGCCACCCCCGGCACCGGTTTGCCCACGGTGTCCAACCGCGCATCCCCGATCGGGCAACACGCGATGACCGGCAGCTCGCTGGCGCCGTAGGCCGAAACCCACTGCACACCAGTTCGGTTGGTGACGACGTCCGCCACACTCTCGGTCACCGGCGTCGCGCACCACATGATGTAGCGCAGCGAGGACAGGTCGTAGCTCTCCAGATCCGGGTGCGCGGCGATGGCCAGCGCGATGGGCGCAACGGCCATCTCGATCGTGATCCGGTCATCCTGGATATGGGTCAGCATGCGGTCGATGTCGAACCGCGGGTGCAGGCGCATCCACGCGCCGGACTCCAGCACGGTCGCGATGTTGAGCAGCCCGAGAATGTGCGAGGGCGGCGTCATGATCTGCATACGGTCCGCGGAGGTCAGGTCCAACGCGGTACGCCAGTGCCGTATCGCCGCCGCGAACGCCCCATGGGTGTGCCGCACGGCCTTGGGCATCCCGGTGGTCCCCGAGCTGAACACGAACAGTGCATCGGCCGCCGGTGACACCGGATCCCACGCACCGTGCCTCGGCGCAATCCGTTCATCCAGGCTCAGCATCGGCAGCAGATCGGCGAGTACCGCGGCATCCCCGACACCCAGCACCGGGGCCGTCAGCTCCAGCGCGTGCGCCACCTCCGCGCGTTTCCACGCCGAACTCAACAGCACCACCGCCGCACCGAGGCGCCAGATCGCCCGCAGCGCTATGACGAATTCGGGCCGGTTGGAGGACATCAGCGCCACCCGATCGCCGGCCGTCACGCCACGGGCTGCGAGGGTGGCGGCCATCCCGTCGGACAGCGCGTCCAGTTCGGCCATGCTGTACTGACGGTCGCCATATGCAAGGACCGGGTCACCGTTCACAGCCATCAACCGCCTATCTTATCCGCTACGGAGAATGATATTCTCCGTTTGTCAGAATCCGACGCCCAGGAGAGCTTGATGACGGCCGAACCAGTGCCCGCCGACGAAGTGACGATCCTGCTCGACGGTGCCCGCACCACGGCACTGCCGGTCGCGGGTGACACGCTGCTGGAGACGGCACGCCGCGCCGGACTGACTCCGCCGTTCGCCTGCGAGGCTGGCAACTGCGGCACCTGCATCGCCAAGCTCACCGAGGGCAGCGCGACCATGAAGGTCAACGACGCACTCGACGATGACGAGGTCGAAGAGGGTTATGTGCTGACATGCCAGGCGATCCCGAATCCGGGACCGCTGACGGTCGACTACGACGACTGACGGGTCGCTTCGCTCGGGCCCGCCGCGGCCGAGAAGATCGGCGCTGCGCGGTATTCCGGTTCGAACCCGTCGACCCTGATCGGGCTGGCCACCAACCGGAAGTCACCGGCGGTCACCACCATCTCAGGGGTGTCCTCCAGCGCCTCCGGTAGCGAACGCACCGCGGCGGCAGGAATCCCGAGCGGCTTGAGCCGCACCTCCCAGTTCACCGCGGTATCGGCGGCCAGCGCGGCTGATACCAGCGCGAGGACCTCATCACGGGCGCCGGCCCGCTCTACCATCGTCTCGAAGCCCGCGATACCGGCCTCACCGGCGAACGACCGCCAGAACCCGTCATGGGTGATGAACAGTGCCAGATGTCCGTCGGCAGTCGGAAACAGCTGCGCGGGAACGTAATAGGAGTGCGCACCGAACGGGTAGCGCTTCGGGTGAGCCGCGTCGTTCAGATACGCCGCGGCACGGTAGTTCAGCTGCGAGAGCATCACATCACGCAGACACACGTCCACCTGCCCGCCCTGCCCCGACACGATCTTCGCGAGCAGACCCAAGGCGGCAGTGAGACCCGTCGAATTATCGGCCGCCGAGTAGCCGGGCAGCGTGGGTGGCCCGTCCGGGTCACCGGTCATTGCCGCCACCCCGGTCGCGGCCTGGATCACGTAGTCGAACGCGGGGTCATCCCCGCCGTGCAGGCCGTACCCCGTCAGCGCGACGCAGACGATCTTCTCGTTGTGGATGCGCAGCGACTCATAGGTCAGCCCCAGCTTCTTGATCGCCGAAGGCTTCATGTTGACCAGCAGCGCATGCGAATCGGCCACGAGCTCACCGAGTCTCGCGCGGCCGTCCGCGGACGCCAGGTCCAGGCAGACACTGCGCTTGTTGCGGTTGAGGCTGGCGAAGTAGCTGTCGCTGACCTGCCGCGATATCTCACCGCCGGGCGGCTCGACCTTGATGACCTCGGCGCCGAGATCGGCCAGCAGCATGGTCGCGTACGGACCGGCCAGCATCACACCGACCTCGATGATGCGGATGCCGGCGAGCGGGCTCATCACTGCCGTCCGATCTTCGCGCAAGCGCTCATCACTGCACCTGCTTGGCGAGTTCGGCGATCACCTCACGCGTCCGATACTTGGACGCGATCAGCTCATCGCGGGTATCCCCGATCGGCAGCAGGCGCACCGACAGATCGGTGACGCCCGCATCGGCAAAGGACTTGAAGCGAGCCAGGATCGACTCCTCATCACCGGCGGCACAGAGATCGCCGACGGTGCGGGCATCGCCGCGGTCGAGCAGCTTCTGGTAGTTCGGCGACGTCTCGGCCTCGGCCAGGATCCGGTTGGCGCGATCCTTGGCGCCGTCGATCTCGGAGTTGGCGCACAGCGTGACCGGGATACCCGCCACGATGCGCGGCGCAGGCTTGCCGGCCTCGGCGGCGGCCTTGTTGATCTTGGGGGCGATGTGCTCACCGATGGCCTTCTCGTCGGCCATCCACAGCGACGTGCCGTCGGCGTGCTCACCGGCGATCTGCAGCATCACCGGTCCGAGCGCGGCCACCAACACAGGCATCGGGGTCGCGGCACCGAGTGCCGTCGGGTTGTGCACCGTGAAGTTGCCGTTCTCGACGTCCACCGGTCCGGGCCCCGAGACGGCAGCGTTGAACACCTCCAGGTAGTCGCGGGTGTATGCGGCGGGCTTGTCATAGGGCAGGCCCAGCATGTCCCGGATGATCCAGTGATGCGACGGCCCGACGCCGAGCGCCAACCGCCCGTTGGACACGGCGTGCACTGAAAGCGCCTGCCGGGCAAGCGCAATGGGGTGCTGCGCCTGCAGCGGCACCACGGCGGTGCCGAGTTCGATGCGGGTGCTGTGTGAGGCCATCAGCGCCACCATGGTCAGCAGATCGAAATCGTCGGGCACCTGCGGCATCCACGCGGTGGCCAGGCCGGCCGAGTCGGCCCATTCGATATCGGAGATCAGCTTGCTGACCTTGCGGGCCATATCGCCGCGCTCGGCCCCGATCATCACGCCCAGTCTCATAGCCCGCCCCCGCTTCGCGCGCCCAGCCTCATGCGTCAGCCTTTTCGGTCAGCGCACGGACATCGGTCACCAGTTTCTCCAGCGACGTCCCGGTCGGGAACACCGCGGCCGCACCGGCATCCAGCAGCTTCTGCACATCGGCTTCGGGAATGGTGCCACCGACCACCACGGCGATATCGCCGGCATCGGCCGCCCGCAACGCGTCCACGACGCGGGTGGTCAACCCCACATGCGCGCCGGAGAGGATCGAAAGACCCACCAGAGCAACGTCTTCCTGTAAAGCGATGGAGACGATGTCCTCGACACGCTGACGGATACCGGTGTAGACGACCTCGAAGCCGGCATCACGCAGGGTGCGCGCGACGATCTTGGCGCCCTTGTCGTGACCGTCCAGACCCGGCTTGGCGACCAATACGCGTGTCGCCATCAGCTGTGCCCTCTCTTCTTCGCGCAAGCGCTCATCAGAACACCACCGGCTGCTGGAACTCGCCCCACACTGCCTTGAGCGCCGTGACCATCTCGCCCACGGTGCAATACGCGTTGGCACAGTCGATCAGCT
>JBPPMV010000201.1:0-3585 GCA_051306235.1 Mycobacterium sp.
CGGTTCGGCCGACCAGATCGCCGCGCCGCCGGCCCCGTCACCCAGGCAGTAGTCCATACCTGTTCAGACGCATCAGGACTGCTGCGCGTTCCACCAATTCCAAAGTTCGGTCATCGCCTCGTCATGGTCCAAGGGTCCGCGGTCCAGCCGGAGTTCCTTGAGGTGGTTCCACGCCTTGCCGACCAGCGGGCCCGGCGGGATGTCGAGGATCGCCATGATGGCGTTACCGTCCAGATCCGGGCGCACCCGCTGCAGATCCTCCTTGGCGGCCAGCTCGGCGATACGCGCCTCGAGTTCGTCGTAATTGCCCTGCAGTCGCGCCGCCCGGCGTTTATTGCGGGTGGTGCAGTCGGCGCGGACCAGCTTGTGTAACCGGTCCAGCAGCGGGCCCGCGTCGGTGACATAGCGGCGCACCGCCGAGTCGGTCCACCGGCCGTCCCCGTAACCGTGAAAGCGCAGGTGCAGATAGACCAACTGCGATACATCGTCGACCATCTGTTTGGAGTATTTCAGCGCGCGCATCCGCTTGCGGACCATCTTCGCCCCGACCACCTCGTGGTGATGGAAGCTCACTCCCCCGTCGGACTCGTGGCGGCGGGTGTCCGGTTTGCCGATATCGTGCAGCAGCGCCGCCCAGCGCAGCACCAGATCCGGGGCTCCAGAGTTTTCCCCCGAGTCGCTTCGCTCCAGCCCCGCCGGGCCCTCCAGATCGATGGCCTGCTGCAGCACTGTCAGCGAATGCCAGTACACATCCTTGTGCTGGTGGTGCTCATCGATGGCCATCCGCATCTCACCGACCTCGGGCAGCACCACCGCCCCCAGGCCGGTCTGCACCATCAGATCGATACCCGCCACCGGATCGGCACCCAGCAGCAGCTTGTCCAGTTCGGCGGCCACCCGCTCCGGGGTGATGCGGCCCAGTTGGGGTGCCATGTCCAGCAGCGCCTCCAGCACCCGCGGCGCCACCGCGAACCCGAGCTGTGACACAAATCGCGCCGCCCGCAGCATCCGCAACGGATCATCGCCGAACGACACCTGCGGCGCGGACGGAGTGTCGAGCACCCGGTCCCGCAGCGCCGCCAGACCATGCAGCGGATCGAGGAATTCGGTCGGGCCCGCCTCGGTGATGCGCACCGCCATCGCGTTGACGGTGAAATCACGCCGCACCAGATCGTCGTCCAACCGGTCCCCGAACCGTACCTGCGGGTTGCGGGACACCTGGTCATAGCTGTCGGCCCGGAACGTGGTGATCTCGAAACGGTGCCCGGCTTTGCCGACCCCGATGGTGCCGAACTCGATACCGGTGTCCCACAGTGCATCTGCCCAACCGCGCAGGAGTTTCTGCATCTGCGCGGGGCGGGCGTCGGTGGTGAAATCGAGGTCCGAGTAGAGCCGGCCCAGCAGCGCGTCACGGACACTGCCGCCGACGAGGTAGAGCTCATGGCCCGCCGCGGCGAACACCGCGCCGATATCACGGAGCACATCGCTGTAGCTGTTCAGCGCAACCCAGGCCCCCGCCAGCAGTTCGGCGTCGGCAGCGTCGGGCGTCGGGTCGTTCGGCACGTTCGGTGAGCCTAATGGGTCCCGCCGGGTTATAACGAGCAGGCGACAGCCCGGCTACGACCGGCGCGTGTGGCGAGCAGGTAAACCCACGGCAACTACTATCGCTTAAGTGTCGGACGGTGAACACGCCAAGCCGCGACGGCGCCGAGGGCGTCGCCGCGGTCGCCGCGCTGCCGGACCGCCCGAGGCCAACGCCGAGCGCACTTCCGCGTCGGGTGATATCTCCCCGACGGCTGGTGGGCAGGCACCGGCTGATCACGCCGGCCAGCCCGCCAAACCCGGACAGAACCGCAAACCCCGCCCGTCCCGGGGCGCACCGGATCGGTTGCGCACCGTGCACGAGACATCGGCCGGCGGGCTGGTCATCGACGGCCTCGACGGCCCCAAGGACACCCAGGTCGCCGCACTGATCGGCCGGATCGATCGGCGCGGCCGGATGCTGTGGTCTCTGCCCAAGGGCCATATCGAGGTCGGCGAGACCGCCGAGCAGACCGCCGTCCGGGAGGTCGCCGAGGAGACCGGCGTGCAGGGCAGCGTACTGGCCGCACTCGGCAGCATCGACTACTGGTTCGTGACCGAGGGTCGCCGCGTGCACAAGACCGTGCACCATTATCTGATGCGATTCCTGGGCGGTGATCTCTCCGATGAGGACATGGAGGTCACCGAGGTGGCCTGGGTCCCGCTGCGCGACCTACCCGCCAGGCTGGCCTACGCCGATGAACGCCGCCTGGCCGTGGTGGCCGGTGAGCTGATCGACAAACTGCACACCGATGGTGAGGGAGCCTTGCCGCCGCTGCCGCACAGTTCGCCGCGACGACGCCCCCAGACCCATTCGCACACCCGCAACCGTCGCCCCGAGGAATCGCCTCCCCGGCGGGCGAACGGTTGCGGACAAGGCCCGTGACAGGCCGGGTCGCGGCCCTGTCCCGCGTCCTCACCGCCATCGCCCTTCTGCTCCTGTTCGCGACGCCCGCCCTGCTGCCCCCCGGCGCCGTCGGCGAACCGGCCCCCGCCACGTTCCTGAAGCTGAACATCGACCGCGTCACCCCCGATACCGTCACGACCACCAGTGGCTCGGTGGTGACCGTCGCCGGGACGGTGCGCAATATCGGCGACCGCCCGGTGCGCGATGTGGTGGTGCGCCTGGAGCACGCGCCGGCGGTGGACGGATCAGCCGGGTTGCGCACCAACCTGTCCGGCAATCTGGACCAGTACACCGCCGTCGCGCCGTTCGTCACGCTGTCCGCCGAACTGCAGCCCGGCCAGGAGGTGCCCTACAACCTGGCCTACCCGGTCCGGGGCGCGCAGGAGCCGTCCTTGCTGATCGACGAACCGGGCGTGTACCCCCTGCTGGTCAACGTCAACGGCACCCCCGATTACGGCGCTCCGGCCCGCCTGGACGACGCCCGCTTCCTGCTGCCCGTGCTGGGTGTCCCGCCGGACCCGGCGACCGGGGACGCCGAGGGCCTGTCCGCGGTGGTGCCGCCGGACACCTCCCGCCCGGTCGCGATGACCGTGCTGTGGCCGCTGGCCGACCGGCCCCGGCTGGCCGCGGGCATCCCCGGCGGCACCACCCCGGTGCGGTTGCTCGACGATGAGCTGGCCGGCTCGCTGGCCGCCGGTGGACGGCTGGACACCCTGCTGTCGGCGGCAGATTTCGCGACCAGCGCACCGGTCGATGCGGACGGCGCGGTGAGCCGCGCGCTGTGCCTGGCCGTCGATCCCGACCTGCTGATCACCGTCAACGCCATGACCGGTGGCTATGTCGTCAGCGACAATCCCGACGGCGGGCTGAACGCGCCCACCCATCCCGGCACCGGCCAGGAGGCGGCCGTCAACTGGCTGAACCGGCTCAAGGCACTCGCGCAGCGCCTCTGCGTCACCCCGACGGTCTACGCCCAGGCGGATCTGGACGCCCTCAAGCGGGTGAATGACACCGGTCTGAGCGCCGTCGCCACCAACGGCGCCGCCGATATCGTCGACCAGATCCTCGGGGTCCGCTCGGCTCGCGGCGCCACCCTC
>JBPPMV010000202.1:0-5173 GCA_051306235.1 Mycobacterium sp.
CAGCTCGGTGAGCTGCCGCGATCGATCATGGATCTGCAGCAGCCCGAATGGAAGGGCCGCTGGGGCGCCCCGCCGCCCAAGCCCGACTTCCAGGCCATCGTTGCGGCGATGCTGCAGCTGACCGGCGAAGAGGCCACCTCCGCCTGGCTGACCGGGATGAAGACCAACGCCACCCTGCTGCAGGACAACATCGCCACCCTGCGCGCGGTCAACGACGGCGAGATCGACGGCGGAATCATCTACCACTACTACTGGTTCCGCGACCAGGCCAAGACCAAGGAGATCAGCGCCAACACCGCGCTGCACTACTTCCGCAATGAGGATCCGGGTGCGTTCATCAGCATCTCCGGCGGCGGTGTCCTGGAGTCCAGCACGAAGAAGGACCAGGCCCAGCAGTTCCTGAAGTTCGTGACCGGCAAGGCCGGCCAGGAAGTTCTGGAGAAGGGCACCTCATTCGAATACCCGGTGGCCAGCGGCGTGCCTGCCAATCCGGCATTGCCCGCCCTGGACACCCTGCAGGCGCCGAAGGTCGACCCGTCCACCCTGGACGCCGCCAAGGTCACCGACCTGATGACCAAAGCCGGCCTGCTCTAGGTGGTCTCCACCCACACCGACCGCCCCACCGCCGGACCGCGTCCACCCGCCCGGCCGGGGCCGCTGCTGACCGGGGCCATCGGTCTACTGGTCGCGGTGACCCTCGTCCCGCTGGGCTATGTCGCGTGGTCGGTGATCAGCACCGGCCCATCGCGTATCTACGAGTTGGTGGTCCGGCCCCGGGTCGGCGAACTGCTGCTCAACACCGTCGGCCTGGTGGTCGTGACCGTCCCGCTGTGCGTGGTCCTCGGCATCGGCGCCGCCTGGCTGGTGGAGCGCACCGATGTGTTCGGCGCCGCGGTGTGGCGGCCGCTGCTGGTCGCCCCGCTGGCGGTGCCCGCCTTCATCAACAGTTATGCCTGGGTCAGCGTGTGGCCGACGCTGCACGGTTTCGGTGCCGGCGTGCTGGTCGCCACCCTGTCGTACTTCCCGTTCGTGTTCCTTCCCGCGGCGGCCACCCTGCGCCGGCTCGACCCGGCCATCGAGGAGTCGGCCCGCGCCCTGGGCTCGGGCACCGTCGGCGCGTTCTTCCGGGTGGTGCTGCCACAGCTGCGGCTGGCCGTCCTCGGCGGCGGTCTGCTGATCGGTGTGCACCTGCTCGCCGAGTACGGCGCGTTCGCGATGCTGCGGTTCTCCACCTTCACCACCGCGATCTTCGAACAGTTCCAGGCGACGTTCGACGGCGCCGCCGGCGCCACCCTGGCCGGGGTGCTGGTGCTGCTGTGCCTGGTGCTGCTGGTCACCGAAGCCGCCCTGCGCGGCAGCGCCCGATTCGCCAGGATCGGATCCGGGGCGCCACGCGCGGCCACCCCGATTCGGCTGGGCCCCTGGGCCATTCCGTCGGCGGCCGGCCTGGCCGCGCTCACGCTGCTCGCGCTCGGCGTGCCGGTGTGGACGCTGTTTCGTTGGCTGTGGATCGGCGGCGCACAGGTGTGGGAGGTCGCCGACCTCGGCGAGGCACTCTGGCAGACAGCCGTGCTGGCGGCCGTCGCCGCGGCGCTCACCACCCTCGCAGCCTTCCCGTTCGCCTTTCTCGCCGTCCGCTACAGCGGCGCGTTCGCCCGCATGGTCGAGGGCGCCAACTTCGTCACCAGTTCCATGCCCGGCATCGTGACGGCGCTGGCATTGGTCACCGTCGCGATCCGGTTCGCTCCCCCGCTCTATCAGACCGCGGCGCTGGTGCTTTGCGCGTACGTGCTGCTGTTCCTACCGCGCGCCCTGGTGAGTTTGCGTTCGGGACTGGCCCAGGTGCCGCCGGGGCTGGAGGAGGCGTCACGATCGCTGGGGTTGTCCCCGGCGCGTAGCTTCGTGCGGGTCACGTTGCGGCTCACCGCACCTGCGGCCGGTGCCGGTGCCGCCCTGGTGTTCGTGGCCGTGGCCACCGAACTGACCGCCACGCTGCTGCTCGCCCCGACCGGCACCAGAACGCTGGCGATGCGGTTCTGGTCGCTGTCGAGCGAATTGGACTATGCCGCCGCCGCACCCTATGCGCTGGTGTTGGTCGCCCTGTCCATCCCGGTGACGGTCGCGCTGTTCCGGCAGGCCACCCGGGGGACGTCATGAGCGAGCACACCCTGGTCGTCAGCGGGCTGACGAAAGCGTTCACCGACCACCCCGTGCTCGACGGTGTGAACCTCACCCTGTCCGAGGGCAGCATCACCGCGGTCGTCGGCGCCTCCGGATGCGGCAAGACCACGCTGCTGCGCCTGGTCGCCGGGTTCGAGGCACCCGACGCCGGCACCATCGACATCGGCGGGCGCCGGGTGGCCTCGGCCGACACCAGCCTGGCCCCGCACCGCCGGTCGGTCGGCTATGTCGCGCAGGACGGTGCGCTGTTCCCCCACCTGAGCGTCGGGGCCAATATCGCCTACGGCCTGCCCGGCCGTGCCCGCAGCGCGACCGCGCAGGCCAGAGTGGCCGAATTGCTCGACACAGTCTCCCTGCCACCATCTTTCGCTGCCCGTCGCCCGCACGAGCTGTCCGGCGGCCAGCAGCAGAGGGTCGCGCTGGCGCGGGCCATGGCACGCCAGCCCACGCTGATGTTGCTCGACGAGCCGTTCTCTGCGCTGGACACCGGTCTGCGCGCCGCCACCCGCAAGGCGGTGATGAAGGTCCTCACCGAAGCCGGGGTGACCACCCTGCTGGTGACCCACGATCAGGGTGAGGCGCTGTCGATCGCCGATCAGGTCGCGGTCATGCGCGACGGCAGGTTCACCGGTGTCGGCACCCCCCAACAGGTGTACCGCGAACCCGGCGACCGGTTCACCGCCGAGTTCCTCGGCGACTGCGTGTTCCTGCCGTGCACCGTGCGGGCCGGGACCGCCGACTGCGTGCTGGGCCGGATCCCGCTGACAGCGCCGTCCCCCGACGGGCCCGCCACCCTGATGTTGCGCCCCGAACAACTGGTCGCCATCGAGATCACCGACTCCGGAACAGGATCAGAGCCCGGCCTGGGAACAGTGGTGTCCACCGAATTCCTCGGTCACGACGTGCTGCTCACCATCGACGCCGGTGGTGACATCCCGCCGATCACGGTCCGTCAGCACAGCATCGCGCCACCCGCCGAGTCCGCGAAGGTCCGCATCGAGATACTCGGCGGCGGTTTGGTGTTGCGATGAAACACCTTGTCGCACACCTGCGGGCGCACGGTGATCGGCCGGCGGTGCACACCACCGACCGGACCCTCACCTACCGGCAGCTGGCCGACCATGTACAGAGTGCGACAACAGAATTGGCCGGCGACCGCAAACTGATCCTGCTGCAGACCCGCAATGATCTGGCGACCCTGGTGCATTATCTCGGGGCACTGGCGGGCGGCCACGTGGTGCTGCCGGTGCCATCGGGCAGCGATCACAACGATCTGCTCGATACCTACCGGCCCGATATCGTGATCGACGCCGACGGTGTCCACCACCGCGGTGCCCAGCATCACCGCCTGCACCCCGAACTTGCCCTGTTGCTGTCCACCTCGGGCAGCACCGGCTCCCCCAAGCTGGTCCGACTCTCGGCGGGCAACCTGTCGGCCAACGCGGAAGCCATCGCCGAGTATCTGGACATCGTCGATACCGATTGCGCAGCGACGACACTGCCGATGTCCTACTGCTACGGACTCTCGGTGATCCACAGCCACCTGCTACGTGGGGCCGCGCTGATCCTCACCGACCTGTCGGTCATCGACGATGCGTTCTGGGAGCTGTTCGGCCGATATCGCGGCACCTCGTTCGCCGGTGTGCCCTACACCTTCGACCTGCTCGACCGGATCGGCTTCGAGGCGATGACCCTGCCGCACCTGCGCTACGTCACCCAGGCCGGCGGGCGACTGGACCCCGAACGGGTGCGCACGTTCGCCACCCTGGGGCAGCGCCGCGGCTGGCAGCTGTTCGTCATGTACGGAGCCACCGAGGCGACCGCCCGAATGGCTTATCTGCCAACGGAACTCGCCGCCACCCGGGCCGAGGCCATTGGCCGGCCCATTCCTGGCGGGCGCCTGTGGATAGACGCACCCGACGGCGAGATCGGCGAACTCGTCTACCAAGGGCCCAATGTGATGATGGGCTACGCCCGCGACGCCGCCGACCTCTCGGCAGCTGCCGGCAACGACGAACTGCGCACCGGCGATCTGGCCCGACGCGGAGACGACGGACTCTTCGAAGTCGTGGGCCGCGCCAACCGGTTCGCCAAGCTGTTCGGACTGCGCATCGATCTGCAGCGGGTGGAGTCGGCCCTGCGCGAACGCGGTATCGCCGCGCTGTGCACCGACGACGACGACACTCTCGTCACCGCCACCACCCACGACGCGCAGACGGTGCGCGGGGCCGTCACCGAGATCACCGGGCTGCCCGCCGGATCGGTGCGGGCCGTCACCGTCGACGAGCTGCCGATGCTGTCCTCGGGCAAACCCGACTATCCCGCGGTACGTGCGCTGCGCCCCGAGCCGGCCGCCGCGACCGCACTGCGCGGGGTGTTCGCCGACGTGCTGCACCTGGACCCCGCCCACATCGACCCCGACGCCAGCTTCGTGGATCTGGGCGGCAATTCGCTGAGTTACGTGACGATGTCGGTGCGCATCGAGCGGGTACTGCACGAGCTTCCGCCCGATTGGCATCGGCTGCCGCTACGCGATCTGGAGCAGCTCACCATCCGCAAGCGCCGCTGGACCTCCACACTGGAAACCAGCGTGGCGCTGCGCGCCCTCGCGATCGTGCTCATCGTCGGATCCCATGCCGAACTGTTCGAGATGTGGGGCGGGGCACACATCCTGCTCGGTGTTGCCGGCTACAACTTCGGCCGGTTCTGCCTGACCACGGCGCCGCGGCGGGACCGGATCCGGCACCTGCGCAACACCATCGCCTGGATCGCCATTCCCGCGGTGACGTGGGTGGCGGCGACCATGACCTTCAGCGATGACTACCAGTGGTCGAACCTGTTGCTGGCCAACAAGTTTCTCGGACCCTTCGACAGCATGACCGCCGGCCGCCTGTGGTTCATCGAGGTGCTGTTCTGGATTCTGGTGCTGCTGACCATCGTGCTGTGGGTACCTGCCGTGGACCGGTTGGAGCGCCGCCGCCCCTTCGCGTTC
>JBPPMV010000203.1:0-44493 GCA_051306235.1 Mycobacterium sp.
TTTCACCGACCACGCCAGGGCGTCCGAACGTGATTTGGCGACACCGGCGTCGACCAGGGTGTCCAGCACCTGACGCTCCGGTTGTTTGAGCCTGGTCATCACCGGCACCGCGATGTGGGTGAACAGTGTCCGCTCACCCGATGCCTCGACACCCCAGGAGACCTTGCGGCCGAATCGGTCCTGGGCCTCGTCCGCGATGCGCATCCGCTCCCCGCGGGTCTCCTCGCGGAACTTGGCGACCCGCCCGGAGGCGCGGGCGGTGCTCTCGTCGCTGCCGGGTTCGGGCAGGTGCCCGATCACGGTGATTTCTTCACGATCGACCACAACGGTCGGGTCGCCGGCGAACCAGCCGTCGGGCAGTCGCCCGGCGAACCACTCGGCGGCGTCGGTGACGGCGTCGTGGGATCCGCGCCGTGCGTGATGATGGGTTCTCATGATTACATGATTACACCGTTACAGCGGTGAGCGAGCGTTTTCTCGCACAGCGAAAGCCCAGCTGAGACGAACTTTCGGCTATCGGCTCTTCAGCAAGACCGCGCCGCCGCCCAGCACCAGTGCCATCAGGAGCAGCCCCGCCCAGCCGGCGCCGGCCAGCCACCACACCGCGGCGACCGCGATGATCGCCGGCGAGGCCAGGAACAGCACCATCCCCGGGTGCTCTTTGACTACCGCCAACACACTCTTCGCCCGTACCCGGTCAACCTCGTCACCAGCCATACATCCAAGGATGCCAGCCTAAGGTGTTCGGGTAGGCGTCGAATCGACTGAATGTTGAGGAGTACACGGTGAGTGGTCAATGGTTGCGGGACCCGGAGGGCCGCTACGAGTACCGCTGGCATGACGGCCAGAACTGGACGGATCAGGTTTCCCATCAGGGCCAGGTCGGCCGGGCACCACTGGGCGGCGCACCCGCGCAGCCCGGACCGGGTGCCCCACCACACGAGCAGCACGAAGCCCAGGGCGCACCGCAAGCCGCCCAGACCCCGGCCGCCCAACCTCAGGGTGATGGCTTCACCGGTATCACCGGCGAGCTGATCGACGGACGGTTCAGCGAGAAGGAATCGGCCGCGATCGCGCTGCAGAACGAGCGGCTGCTACGGGTCCGCCTCGGCGAACCGTTCATGGCGCGTCAGGGCTCGATGGTCGCCTACCAGGGCAATGTCGACTTCGCCTTCGAGGGCGGCGGCGCGGGCAAATTCCTGAAGAAGGCGTTCACCGGCGAGGGCCTGCCGTTGATGCGCGTGCAGGGGCAGGGCGATGTCTTCCTCGCCGAGCAGGCCAATTACGTGCACCTGCTCCATCTGACCAACACGGGCCTGTCCATCAGCGGGAAGAACGTGCTGGCCTTCTCGGCGAGCCTGGACTGGAACATCGAGCGGGTCAAGGGCGGCAGTATTGCCACCGGCGGACTGTTCAACACCACGTTGCGCGGTAGCGGCTGGGTCGCGCTCACCACCGACGGGCCGCCCGTGGTGCTCAACGCCGCCGAGGCGCCGACCTTTGCCGACACCAACGCGGTGGTCGCCTGGTCGGCGAACCTGCAGACGCAGCTCAAGACCAGCTTCAAAGCCGGGGCCCTGATCGGACGCGGATCCGGTGAAGCGGTGCAGGTCGCCTTCCATGGCCCGGGCTTCGTGATCGTGCAGCCGTCGGAGGGCATCACCATCCCGGTGCAGTAGCTCGGCGGCCAAGCCTCAGAGCGAGTCGAGAATCGCCTTCATCTCGTCGATCTCGCGCTGCTGGCTGTCGATGATCGCCCGCGCCATGGTCTTCGCCGGCTCGAACTGACCGCCGTCGAGGACGCTCTGCGCCATGGTGATGGCGCCCTCGTGGTGGCCGATCATCTGATCCAGGAACAGTTTGGTGGCCTCGGGACCCGGAGCGGCCTTGAGCTTGTCGATATCGGCGGGCGCGACCATGCCTTCCATGGAGCCTCCCGACATCGAGCCGTGGTCCATCGCCGGCATCGGCGGATTGCCCCAGCTGTTCAGCCAGCCCTGCATCTGCTCGATCTCGGGCGCCTGCGCGGCCTTGATCTCCTCGGCGAGTTCGATCACCCGCGCGTCGACATCGTCCTTGGCGAGCAGGATGTCGGTCATCTCCACCGCCTGACTGTGGTGCGGAATCATGTGCTGAGCGAACATGACGTCCTCGCCGTTATGTGCCGACGAGCCTTCGGCGGCCGGACCCGGGCTTGCACCGCTACCGCTGTGGCTGGTCCCGTGGTCATGGTCGGTGTGACCATCCCCGCTGGTCTGAGCGGACTGGTCGGTACAGCCGGCCACCAGTAGTGCGGCGGCCGCGCCTGTCGCGATCATCATCGCCGTCTTACCCATTATGTGTTCCTCCTCGCGGGACGGAGCTGTTTACCCATACCCCCTACCGGTATATCATGGCAGCATGAGCATCGTCCTCAACGTCCAAGGTATGAGCTGCGGCCACTGCGTGTCGGCAATCACCGCCGCGGTCACCCCCCTGGCCGGTGTCACCGCCGTCGATATCGACCTCCCCGGCGGCCGGGTCACCGTCGCCGGCACACCGGATGTCACCGCCGTCACCGCCGCGATCGAAGACAGCGGGTACGACGTGAGTCCCGCCCTGTCGGCATAGAAAGGGCACGCCCATGAGCAACCTCACCCTCGATGTCGGCGGCATGACCTGCGCGTCATGCGCGGCGCGGATCGAGAAGCGGCTCAACCGCATCGACGGCGTGCAGGCCAGCGTGAACTTCGCGACAGAGCAGGCCCGGGTCGATTTCCCCGACACCGTCTCGCCCGACGATCTGGTGGCCGCGGTGGAAGCCACCGGCTACACCGCAGCGCTGCCGGCCGTCGGTGACACCGAGACGGCGGATACCCCCGAACGCGATGAGTCCGCACCATGGCGCCGGCGGTTGCTGATCTCGGCGGCTCTGGCCATACCGGTGGCCGTGCTGTCGATGGTCCCGGTGTTGCAGTTCGACAACTGGCAGTGGCTGGCGTTCACGTTGGCCTCACCGGTCGTGGTGTGGGGCGCCTGGCCGTTCCACCAGGCGGCATGGAAGAACTTGCGCCACGGCGCGGCGACGATGGACACCCTCATCTCGGTGGGTGTGATCGCCGCCTACGCGTGGTCGGTATGGGCGCTGTTCTTCACCCACGCCGGGATGCCCGGCATGAAGATGCCCTTCGAGCTGATCTCCACCAGCTCCGAGCCGCATCTCTATCTGGAGGTCGCCGCCGCGGTGACGACCTTCCTGCTCGCCGGCCGCTATTTCGAGGCACGCGCCAAACGTCAGTCCGGTGCCGCGCTGCGTGCGCTGCTACACATGGGTGCCAAGGATGTCGCCGTCCTGCGCGGCACGGGGGCGAGCGAAGCGACGGGAGAAAATTCCGGGGCGAGCGAAATCCGCATTCCGATAGGCCAACTCACCGTCGGCGATGTCTTCGTGGTGCGCCCGGGCGAGAAGATCGCGACCGACGGCGTCATCACCGCGGGCACGTCCGCCGTGGACGCGTCGATGCTCACCGGGGAGCCGGTACCGGTCGAGGTGACCGAGGGCGACACCGTCGTCGGGGCGACGGTCAACGTGGGCGGCCGCCTCGAGGTCCGCGCCACCCATATCGGATCCGATACCCAACTCGCCCAGATGGCCCGCCTGGTCTCCGAGGCGCAGAGCGGCAAGGCCGAGGTCCAGCGTCTCGCCGACCGGGTGTCGGCGGTGTTCGTGCCGATCGTGCTGGTGTTGTCACTGCTGACGCTGGCGGGCTGGTTGCTGTTCGGGAACGGGTCCGTCGCCGCGGCGTTCACCGCCGCCGTCGCCGTCCTGATCATCGCCTGCCCGTGCGCGCTGGGCCTGGCCACCCCGACGGCCCTGTTGGTCGGTACCGGCCGCGGCGCGCAACTGGGCATCCTGATCAAGGGCCCGCAGGTGCTCGAGTCGACCCGGCGGGTGGACACCGTGGTGCTCGACAAGACCGGAACGGTCACCACGGGACGGATGTCCGTGGTCGCCGTGCATATCGCCGAGGGTCAATCCGCCGACGACACGGTGCGATTGCTCGGTGCGCTGGAGAACGGGTCCGAACACCCCATCGCCCGCGCCATCGCCGGATACGCCGCCGAACGCGGCCCGCTGCCGACCGTCACCGAGTTCGAGAATCACGGCGGCCTGGGAGTCACGGGTGTGGTCGAAGGCCAGGCTGCCGCTGCCGGCCGGGCAGGCTGGCTGCGCGACGACTGGTCGCTGATGACGCCGGACGAACTGGTCGGCGCCGCCGATGATGCTGCGGCGCAGGGTCATACGCCGATCTGGTTCGCCACCGACGGGCAGATCCGTGCCGTCGTGGTGCTCTCGGACACGATCAAGGACACCGCCGCCGACGCCATTGCGGGTTTCCGCGCGCTGGGTCTCACCCCGGTCCTGCTGACCGGGGACAATCGCCGCGCCGCCGAGGCGGTGGCCGCGGAATTGGGCATCGAACGCGTGGTGGCCGATGTGCTGCCCGCGGGCAAGGTCGACGAGATCAAACGCCTGCAGGCCGACGGCCGGGTGGTGGCCATGGTCGGCGACGGTGTCAACGATGCCGCGGCGCTGGCCCAGGCCGATCTGGGCCTGGCCATGGGGACCGGCACCGATGTGGCCATCGAGGCCTCGGATCTGACGCTGGTGCGCGGAGATCTGCGCGCGGCCGTCGACGCGATCCGGTTGTCCCGGGCGACCTTGGGCACCATCAAGGGCAACCTGTTCTGGGCGTTCGCCTACAACATCGCCGCGCTGCCACTGGCTGCGGTGGGCCTGCTCAACCCGCTGATCGCCGGCGCCGCGATGGCCTTCAGTTCGGTGTTCGTGGTGACCAACAGCCTTCGGCTGCGCCGATTCTCCCCGATGCGGCCGAAATGACTACTCCGCGACGCGCGCCCGGAAGACCTTCACGTCCTCTTTGATGTTCTTGAGCCGCTTGGCGCCGGCGAACGACCATTCCACACCGGCGTCATCGCCCACGGCATCGCGCACCGCCTCGGTGACCAGCAACGCACCCGGGCGGGCCGCGCCGGTGACCCTGCTCGCCAGATTGACCGGGCTGCCGAACCAGTCACCACCACGGTTGACCGCCATACCCGACGCCAGACCGACCCGGAGCCTGGGGAACTCGTCGTCGACGGTGGCCGCGTCCAGCAGCGCCAGCATCGCGGTCAGCAGCGGTACCGGATCGGGGCTGACCAGCATGACCGCATCGCCGATCGATTTGATGAACCGCACCGGCGGTGCCACCACGTCATGGGTGAACCCGACGAGGCGGTTCGCCAGACCCTCGAGTTCCTCGGGCGGCACCGCCTCCCCCAGTCGGGTGAAACCCACCAGGTCCGCAAAGGCCACCGTCACCGGCCGGGCACCCGGCAACGGCATTCCCTCGGCGCGCTCCCCCGCCGTCACCGCCTCGGTCTCCATGGTGCGCCGCAATTCGAGGCGCAGCATGTCCTGGATCATCGGGCCGAGCAGCGGACCCACCTGTCGCAGAAGCGTTTCGGACGCCGCGGCCACCTCCAGTTCGGTGACACCGGGTGCCATCACCGCCGACATCGAGGTGAACCGCATCGCCTCCGCGGTCTTGGACAGGCCGTCGGCCAGTGCCCGCACCACCATCACCATATTGTCCACGTCAATGCCCGCTTTGACGAAATACTGTGCATACCTGGCGATCTCGCCGTCCACCCGCAGATGTGCCACCTCGTCGGGATCGTCCACCCGCGGGAGTCCGAGCACCCGCTGGATACGTTGCAACAACTCCAGATCGATACCCGTGCTCTCGCAGATCTCCCGCGCCGAGACGTAGTCACCGTCATCACCGAGCATGCGGCGCGAGGCCAGCAGCACCGGTGCATAGGATTCCCGGATCTGATCGACGGTCACCCCGTGATCCAGCAGCCACGGAATGAGTTCGGCACGCTCGGCCCTGGCCTTGCCCTCCAAACCGTCGAGCAGCCCTGATGACTCGATATCGAAGTCCGCACCCACCGGGTCAACCTATACCGGTGACGGGCATCATCTCCGATGATGGGTGAACTACTGCACGGGCTGCCGCCGATCACCGGGCCGGCGCCACGCACGCTGATCCTGGGCAATATGCCCAGCGTCATGTCCCTGGCCTCGGGCCGGTACTACGGCAATCCGCAGAACGCCTTCTGGCGGATCACCGCCGAGGTGTACGGGTTCGACCCGGCGGCCGGTTACGAGCGGCGGGTCGACGATCTCGTCGGGCACGACGTGGCGGTCTGGGACGTTCTGCGGTCCTGCCGGCGGGCGGGCAGCCTGGATTCCGCGGTGGAACGGGACAGCATGGTGCCCAACGATCTTGGCGCGTTCCTGCGGACGCATCCGGCGATCCGGCTGCTGGTGTTCAACGGCGCCGCGGCCGAGGCGAACTACCGCAGACTCGTCCGGGACGCCGCCGACGTCGACACCGTGCGACTGCCCTCGACGAGTCCGGCGCACACCATGCGGTTCGCCGACAAACTCGCGCAGTGGCGGGCCGCGCTGATCGGACCGTAGCCCGTGAGCGACTACGGTGGCGGCATGACCTGCGTGTTCTGCGCCATCGTCGCCGGTGACGCCCCCGCCGTCCGGGTGTTCGAGAACGACGATCTGCTGGCGATCCTCGATATCCGGCCCTTCACCCGCGGGCACACCCTGGTATTTCCCAAACGGCATGTGGTGGATCTGACCGACACCCCGCCGGAGACCGTGGCGGCGATGGCCACCCTCGGACAGCGCATCGCCCGGGCGGCCCGGGTGTCGGGGCTGCACGCCGACGGCAACAACATCGCCATCAATGACGGCAAGGCCGCCTTCCAGAGCGTGTTCCACATCCACCTGCACGTGGTGCCCCGCCGCAACCGCGACAAATTGTCCTTCGCCAAGGGCATGCTGCTGCGCAAGGACGGCGACCGGGAGGAATCCGGGCGGCTGCTGCGGGCGGCACTGGCGCAACTCGACGAAGCCGCGCAGGATTGAGGCCATGAGCATGCCCCCGTGGGAGCGTTACATCGGCCTTCCCCTGCTGTTGCTACACGACAAGGTCTACAAGGCGACCGATGGGCGGATCGGGCACACCATCCCCTTCGGCCCGTCCGCGCTGATCCTGCACACCGTCGGCGCCAAGACCGGGCTGGCCCGCGCGAACTCGCTGACCTACGCCCGTGACGGCGCCGACTATCTGGTGGTCGCCTCCAAGGGCGGTGAACCCAAGGCGCCGGGCTGGTACCACAACCTGAAGAACAACCCGCAGGTGGAGATCAACGTCGGCGCGAAGCGGTTCCCGGTGACCGCCAGGGCGGTGTTCCCCGAGGATCCCGACTTCCCCCGGCTGTGGCGGATCGCCAACGATATGCGCGGAAACAAGGACCGCTACATCGGCTACCAGAAACGCACCACCCGACCGATTCCGGTGATCGTGCTGTCGCCCTAGAGCAGTTCTTTGGCCAGCAGTTCCAGGGTGTGCTCGCGGCCGGGCGCGGTGCGCGCATCGGTGCCCCGGTAGGCCGAGGCGACGGGGCTGATCATCACTTCGTCGACATCGAACTGCGCTGCCACCGAACGGATCTGATCGGCGGCCTCGGCGGGGTCGCCGACCACGCTGCGGGCCAGCCCGGAGTCCACGATGAGCTGTTCCTGCGCCGACAGGTCAGCGGCCTCCGCGTCCTCTACGAGATCGACCGGCCCCAAGGTCCGACCGGTGCGCAGCCGCGCCATCATGTGCAGGTTCGGCAGCAGCAACCGCAACGCCTCGTCGCGGCTGTCGGCCACCGACGCATTGATGGTCATGAACGTGGTGGGTTCGGCCAGCATCTCACTGGGCCGGAACTCGGCGCGGTAGGCGGCCAGCGCTTCCGCGGTGCCTTGCCCGGAGAAGTGGTTGGCGAACACGTACGGCAGACCCTTGGCCGCGGCCAGATGCGCCGAGTACATCGACGATCCCAAGAGCCAGAGCCGAGGCTCGCCGATCGCGGCCGGTGTCGCCTTGAGCACGTACTCCTTCTGCGCCAGCATGCCGCGCGACAGTTCGACCCGCGCGCCACCGGTGCTCATCAGGGCGGCCACATGGTCGAGGTACTCGGGGAACCGCTCGATGTCCTCGTCGTTCTGGGCGCGGGCCCCGCGCAGCGCCATCGAGGTCACCGGGTCCGATCCGGGGGCTCGACCCAGGCCCAGGTCGATACGGCCGGGCGCGGCGGCCTCGAGCAGCGCGAACTGCTCGGCGACGGCCAGCGGCGCATGGTTGGGCAGCATCACCCCACCCGAACCGAGTCGTATCTGGGCTGTCTGAGCGGCCAGATAGGCAAGCACGACCGGCGGGCTGGTGGCCGCGACCGCTGCCATGTTGTGATGCTCAGCCACCCAATACCTGGTGTATCCGAGGTGGTCAGCGGTCTGAGCCAGCCGCACCGTCGCCGCCAGCGCATCCGAGGTGCTCTGGTCGGTGCGGACGGGGACGAGGTCGAGAACGGAAAGACGCATTACTCGTGCAACGCCATCGCCGGCCGGTTCGTTCCCCCAACCCCGCGGTTTGTGCGCGATATGTGACGCCGGACGTTACGGATCTCGCACAAATCGCTGGGCGGTGGTGAAAACATCGTCGAGCATCGCCGGGGTGAGCCGGCCGGTGAACATGTTCTGCTGGCTGGGGTGATAGCAGCCCAGCAGCGTCGCCCCCGAGGTCAACGGGTACTGCACCGCGTGTCCGAACACCGGCTTCGGTTGTCCGGCAAGCTGTTCGGCCAACAGCGCGAGCACCACCTGCCAGGCGAACCCGCCGAGCGCCACGACGACCCGGACGTGGCGGGCCACCATCTGCCATTCGGCCTGCAACCAGGGGGCGCAAGCGGCCCGCTCGGCCGGTGTCGGCTTGTTCGCCGGCGGTGCGCAACGCACCGGGGCCACGATCCGAACCCCGTTGGCGCGCAGACCATCCGCGGCGTCCACACTGAGCGGCGAGTTGACCAGCCCGACCCGGTGCAGCGCGGCGAACAGCTGATCGCCGGACCGGTCCCCGGTGAACACCCGCCCGGTCCGGTTCGCGCCGTGCGCGGCAGGCGCCAGACCGACGATCAGCACCCGCGGCCGGCGCGCTCCCCACCCGGTGACCGGGCGACCCCAGTACGGCTCCTCGGCGAAGGCCCTGCGCTTGGTGACTGCGACCTCCTCCCGCCAGTCGACCAGCCGTGGGCAGGCCCGGCACACGCTGACCTCGGCATCGAGTTCGGCGACGGTGGTCAGCTGCGCCGCCCGGTGGGCCACCTCGGCCGCATCGTGGGCGACCACCGTGTCGGCGGCCCCGGGGTCACCGGGCCAGCCCGAGCCGGGCGGTACAGGTGAGGCGAAGAGCCGTCCGGTCCTGGGATGCGGGAGCCGCAGGTCCCCCGTTTTGTGTGGCTGCACCCGACCATCGTGCACCTGTTGGAAAATTCGATGGCCGGGTGGCCGACCGCGCTGCTAGATTCGCCGCGATACCAGATGAAAACACGCAGCCGCGGTCCGGCGTTCCTGATTCTGTTCGCCGCTCTGATGGCCGGCGCGGGCAACGGTATCTCGATGATCGCCTTCCCCTGGCTGGTGCTGCAGCGCAACGGTTCTGCCTTCGAGGCCTCGCTGGTCGCGATGGCGGGCACACTGCCGCTGCTGGCCTCGACGGTGATCGCCGGTGCCGCCGTGGACTACATCGGCCGGCGCCGGGTGTCGATGATCTCCGATCTGCTCTCGGGGCTGTCGGTGGCCGCAGTTCCGCTGGTGGCGTTGACGTTCGGCGCCGACGCCATCAACGTCGCGGTGCTGGCCGGTCTGGCCGCACTGGGCGCGGCCTTCGATCCGGCGGGGATGACCGCCCGAGAAACCATGCTGCCGGAGGCCGCCGACCGCGCCGACTGGACGCTCGATCACGCCAACAGCGTGTACGAGGCCGTGTTCAACCTGGCCTATATCGTCGGGCCGGGTATCGGCGGCATGCTGATCGCGACGCTGGGTGGCGTCGAGACGATGTGGGTGACCGCGGCAGCGTTCGGGTGCTCGATCGCCGCGATCTCGGTGTTGCGGCTGGACGGCGCAGGCAAACCGGACCGCAGCGCACTCCCCGACCGGGTGTGGGCCGGTGTGGTCGAGGGCCTGTCCTTCGTGTGGAACATGAAGGTGCTGCGCACGCTGGCGTTCATCGACCTGGCGGCCACCGGCCTCTACATGCCGATGGAAGCCGTGCTGTTCCCCAAATACTTCACCGACCGCAACGAACCGGCGCAGCTGGGTTGGGTGCTGATGGCGCTGTCGGTGGGCGGTCTGATCGGTGCGCTCAGCTACGCGGTGATGGCGAAGTTCATCAAGCGCCGCGTCACGATGCTGATCGCCGTCATCACCCTGGGTGTGGCGATGACGATCATCGCGTTCCTGCCACCGCTGCCGGTGATCCTCGTGCTCTCCGGGATCGTCGGATTCGTGTACGGCCCGATCCAGCCCATCTACAACTACGTCATGCAGACCCGGGCGCCCGCCCATCTGCGGGGCCGGGTGGTCGGGGTGATGGGCTCGCTGGCCTACGCGGCGGGTCCGCTCGGACTGTTGCTCGCCGGACCGCTCGCCGACTCGGCGGGGCTGCACACCACCTTCCTGGCGTTGTCGGTGCCGATGCTGTTGCTCGGGCTGGCAGCCATCGGACTGCCCTCGCTACGGGAGTTGGATCGGCGTCCCGAGCCCGGACCTCAAACCTGAACTCGGCGTTTACGCTGCACGACGCCCATCGGACTCATACGCTGCTGACGTGCGCGTTAGTTGGCCGCTGGTGGGCAGAGCGGCGGAGATTCAGACCATTCGGACCGCGGTATCCACACCCGAACTCAGCGGGATCGTGGTGTCCGGCGCTGCGGGGGTCGGTAAGAGCCGTATCGTCCGGGAGGCGCTGAAGGGCGCCGAACCCCGGTGGATCGTCGGGACGAGCGCGGCCCGGGGTTTGCCGCTCGGAGCGTTCGCGGCCTGGACGGGCAACCCCGACGGTGATCGGCTGCAGGTGGTGCGGGGTGTCATCGACACGATCACCGCGACACCCACCGGTGCGCCCGTGTTGCTCGGCGTCGATGATGCCCAGCTGCTGGACGATCTTTCGGCCTTCGTCCTGCACCAGGTGGTGCAGCGCGGCACAGCCCGCGTCATCCTCACCGTGCGGGACGGCGACCCGGTCCCCGACAGCGTCCGCGAGATATGGAAGGACCACCCGTTCGACCGGCTGGACCTGCGTCCGCTGCGCCAACAGCACAGCACCGAACTGCTCAGCGCGGCGCTGAACGGACCCGTCGATTCCGACGCCGCACAACGGCTCTGGCAACTGACCCGGGGTAACGCCCTCTATCTGCGCAACATCGTCGAGCAGGAACTCACCGACGGCAGGCTGCAGCAGCGCGACGGCAGCTGGCAGTGGGTGGGCCAACCGGTCCTTCCGACCGGCCTGGTGGAGCTCATCGAGTCCCGCTTCGGCGATCTGTCCCCCTCGGTCGGCGATGTCGTGGACGCGCTGGCCGTGTCCGAGCCGCTGGAACTGTCGATCCTGCAGCGGATCACCACGGTGGACGCGGTCGAGGAGGCCAATGTTCGCGGGCTGGTGACCCTGCTCGACACGGGTAAGGGAATCGAGGCCCGGGTATCGCACCCGCTCTACGGTGAGATGCGCCGAACCCGCGCCCCGGTCGCCACCCTGCGCCGACTGCGCGGCCGGATCGCCACCGAACTCTCGGCGGACGTCCAGGCCGATGACATCCGGATCGCGGTGCGCAGGGCGACGCTGAGCATCGATTCCGATCTCACCCCGGACCCTGCACTGTTGGTGGAGGCCGCGCGCAGCGCCGTCCGGATGGCAGACCTGGCCCTGGTCGAGCGCCTCGCCGCGGCGGCCGAACAGGCCGGCGCCGGCCCGGAGGCCACCTATCTGCGTGCCCACGCACTGTCCTGGCTGTTCCGTGGACAGGATGCCGAGGATCTGCTGGCGGGGCTGCAGACGACGGGCCTTCCCGATACCGAACGCGCCAGGTTCGCCCACCTGCGCGCCAGCAATCTGCTGTGGGCCCTGCGCCGCCCGGCCGAGGCCAAGGCACACATCGACGAGGTGTCCGCCGAACTCGGACCCGACGGAAAACACTGGCTCGACGCTTTCCTGGCGGTGTACTGGTTCGCCATGGATCGACCGAATGAGTCTGTGGCGTACGCCAAAACGTTGTCGCTCCAGGATCTTCCGGAGGTGATCGGCGCCGAGACGGCCTGGGCGCTGGCCACCGTGGCCGCCGACGCCGGACGTACCACCGATGCGCTCGGTCTCACCGAGATCGGCTACCGGACATCGACGCACTCCTTCGAGACTCCGCACATCCGGTTCAATCTCGCCGATTCCGAGCTGACCGCCCTGATCCTGGCGGGCCGCATCACCGATGCCCAGCACGTCGCCGAGCGGGTACGCCACGAGGCCGTCGACCTGCCCGGCGCCGCGCATTCACTGGGCACGGCCATCGCGGCCCGCGCGGCTCTGGCCGGAGGTCGACTCGGTACCGCGGCAGAGCTTTTCGATCAGGTCGCGGTGGTGCTGGCCGGGCATGCCACCGGGTGGGGGTTCCGCTACAACGTGGCGCGGGCGACCGCGGCGGCAATGCGCGGCGCCACCGACGAGGCCGCCGCGATCCTCGACCGACTCGACGGTCTTGAGCGTCCGTTCCGGTCCCTGGACTACGAACGCAGCGTGAGCCGGGCCTGGGTGTCCGCCGGCCAGGGGGCCGTGCAGGAGGCCACCGGCATCCTGCGCGACGCCGCCGCGAGGGCCGCCGCGAAGGGGCAGTACGCCGCGGAAGTGCTGTGCCTGCAGACCGCGGTCCAGTTCGGCGACCGGGCGCACGCGGACCGCCTCACCGAACTGGCCGGTATCGTCGACGGCCCCAGGGCGGGACTGGCCGCGCGGTTCGCCACGGCGCTGGGTGAGAACAACGCCGCTGAACTGAGCGTCATATCAGATGAATTCGAGAAGATCGGCGATCCGGTGGCCGCGGTGGATGCGGCCGCGCACGCCGCCATCACCTACCGCCAACAGAATCGGCGCGGATCGATGCTGACCTGTTCCAGCCGTGCCGACGCGCTGGCGTCGGAGTGCGGCGTCGTGACCCCGGCATCGGATCGGGCCAGCGAGCCCATCCCGCTGACCGCCCGGGAGTGGGAGGTGGTCGCTCTGCTCGCCGCCGGGATCACCGTCAGCCGCGATATCGCCGACCGGCTGAGCCTGTCGGTGCGGACCGTGGAGGGCCACATCTACCGGGCGATGGGAAAGACCGACACCACCACCCGGGAGGAACTGGCCACATTGTTCCGCCGACGCCGACCCTAGACTGGCGCCCGTGAGTGCCGCGCTGGATGACCTGATCGCCGCTTTGCCCGAGGGCACCGTCGTCACCGATCCCGATATCGTCGCGTCCTACCGCCAGGACCGTGCCGCCGATCCCGATGCGGGTACCGCGCTGGCCGTGGTGCGGCCCCGGCGCACCGAGGAGGTGCAGACGGTGCTGCGCTGGGCCTCCGGCCACGGTGTCGCCGTGGTGCCGCGCGGCGCCGGCACCGGGCTGTCCGGCGGCGCGACAGCGCTCGACGGCGCCATCATGCTGTCCACCGAGCGGATGCGCGATATCACCGTCGACCCGGCGACCCGCACCGCCGTCGCACAACCGGGTCTGCTCAACGCCGAGGTGAAGAGCGCTGTCGCCGAGTACGGCCTGTGGTACCCGCCGGACCCGTCGTCCTTCGAGATCTGCAGCATCGGCGGCAATATCGCCACCAACGCCGGTGGCCTGTGTTGCGTCAAGTACGGCGTCACCACCGACTATGTGCTCGGTATGCAGGTCGTGCTGGCCGACGGAACCGCCGTACGCCTGGGCGGTCCGCGTCTCAAAGATGTTGCGGGACTGAGCCTGACAAAACTGTTCGTAGGCAGCGAGGGCACCCTCGGGGTGATCACCGAGGTGACGCTGCGACTGCTGCCACCGCAGCACACGCCGTGCACCGTGGTCGCCACCTTCGACTCGGTGGCGGCCGCCGCCGACGCCGTCGTCACCATCACCGGACGGATCCGGCCATCCATGCTGGAGTTCATGGACTCGGTGGCGATCAACGCCGTCGAGGACAAACTCAAGATGGGCCTGGACCGCACTGCGGCCGCGATGATGGTCGCCGCCTCCGATGATCGGGGGCCGGCCGGCGCCGAGGATGCCGAGTTCATGGCGCGGGTGTTCACCGAGGCCGGTGCCACAGAGGTGTTCTCGACCTCGGATCCGGCCGAGGGTGAGGCGTTCGTGGTGGCCCGGCGCTACGCGATCCCCGCGGTCGAGGCCAAGGGGTCGCTGCTGCTCGAAGACGTCGGGGTGCCACTGCCCGCGCTGGCCGATCTGGTTGCCGGTATCGAAAAGATTGCCGCACACCATGATCTGCTGATCTCGGTGATCGCCCATGCCGGTGACGGCAACACCCACCCGTTGATCGTCTTCGATCCCGCCGATGCCGATATGGCGCGCCGGGCCGAGGTGGCCTTCGGCGAGATCATGGATCTGGCGGTGTCGCTGGGCGGCACCATCACCGGCGAGCACGGCGTGGGACGGCTCAAAAAGCCTTGGCTGGCGGGCTATCTGGGCCCCGAGGCGATGGAACTGAACCGCAGGATCAAAACCGCACTCGACCCGGCGGGCATACTGAACCCGGGGGCGGCAATCTAGACGGGAGCATGGTGGAATCCGTGGGTTTTCAGGGCAGCGTGTCGACCGACATCAGGGACTCCACCCCCGACTGGGCGCCGTACCGCGGCACCACCGCGACTCCGGGAGCACCCAATGTGCTGTACCTGCTGTGGGACGATATCGGCATCGCCACCTGGGATTGCTACGGCGGACTGGTGGAGATGCCCAACATCGATCGGATCGCCGACCGCGGTGTCCGGCTGACCCAGTTCCACACCACTGCGTTGTGTTCACCCACCCGGGCGGCCCTGTTGACCGGCCGCAATCCGACGAGCGTCGGGGTGGCCTCGGTGCTCAACATGGCCCGCGGCTACCCCGGACACCACGGCCGTATCCCGGCCGAGACCGCGCTGATTTCGGAGGTTCTCGGCGAACGCGGCTGGTCCACCTACGCTGTCGGGAAATGGCATCTGGCACCGCTTGAGGACTGCCACGCCGCGGGGTCACGGCGCTACTGGCCACTGGGCCGCGGATTCGACCGGTTCTACGGTTTCCTGGACGGGATGACCGACCAGTGGTACCCCAGCCTGGTCCGCGACAACCAACTCGTCGACCCGCCCGCCACACCTGAGCAGGGTTACCATCTGTCAAGAGATCTGGCGGACAACGCCATCGAGTTCCTGCGCGACCATCGCGCCGCCGCGCCCGACAAACCGTGGTTCATGTACCTGTGCCCCGGCGCGGGCCATTCGCCGCATCAGGTCGCCCCCGAGTGGGCCGACAGGTACCGGGGGCGGTTCGATATGGGCTACGAACGTTATCGGGAGATCGTGCTGGCCAGGCAGCGGGAGCTCGGCCTGCTCCCGGCCGATACCGGCCTTTCCCCGATGAATCCGTACTCGGACGCCACCAGCCCGGACGGGTTGCCGTGGCCGCAGGACGAGAATGTCCGGCCCTGGGACTCGTTGTCCGACGACGACCGGCGGGTGTCATGCCGGATGGCCGAGGTGTTCGCCGGATTCCTCTCCTACACCGACGCGCAGATCGGGCGCGTGCTGGACCACCTGGAAGCCGCCGGGCAGCTCGACAACACCATCGTGGTGATCATGTCCGACAACGGCGCCAGCGGCGAGGGCGGGCCGAACGGTGCGCTCGATGAAGTTCTGCCGATGTTCGGTGGCGGCGACACCACCCGGAACGGCCTGCGGATGTTCGACGAGCTCGGCGGCCCGGCAACGCAGATGAACTATTCGAATGGCTGGGCGATGGCGTTCAACACGCCCTACAAGATGTACAAACGCTATGCCTCACACGAGGGCGGTATCGCCGATCCCTGCGTGGTCTCCTGGCCTGCCGGGCTGTCCGCGCGTGGTGCGGTGCGTGAGCAGTACGCCCACGTCAGCGATGTCACGCCGACGGTGTACGAGATGCTCGGACTCGGCGAGGTGCAGACCGCCCGCGGAATCGCCCAAACCCCACCGGAGGGAACGAGTTTCGCTGCGGCGCTGGATGACCCGGACGCAGAGACCGGAAAGCACACCCAGTTCTACACCATGCTGGGGACCCGGGGTATCTGGCACGACGGCTGGTTCGCCGGCACCGTGCACCCGCCGACCGCGAGCGGACCGAAGGGCTGGTCGGCATTCGACCGGGACCGTTGGGAGTTGTTCCACATCGCCACCGACCGCAGCCAGTGCCACGATCTGGCCGCCGAACAGCCGGACAAGCTTGCCGAGCTGAAGCAGTTATGGCACGAAAAGGCGCTGGAGCATCACGCCTATCCGCTGGCCGACCTGAGCGTCACGGAGATCGTGATGCTGGCCGCCGACGAGATCGGCGAGTCGCCCTCGCGCACGTCCTTTTATGCCGGCGCGCCGGCAGGCAACACCGGATTCCGCGGGCTGGTCCGAGGCCGGTCTTTCACTCTGCGGGTTCCGGTCGCGGTGGAACGCAGCGACGCCGAGGGGGTGTTGTTCTCGCAGGGCAGCCGCTCCTCCGGCCAGTCCCTCTTCATCAGCGACGGCCGACTGCACTACGTGTGCAGGAGCTCGGGCGTCGAGCACACCGTTGTGGCCGACGAACCGATCACCCCGGGAGGACACGTGTTCGAGGTCCGCTTCCGCCGTACCGGGCCGGTCGAGGGCACCCTGGACATGCTCGGCGACGTCATGATGACGATCGATGACCGTGTGGTGGCGACGGCAGACGCGGTCCGCATGACCGGGTTGGACCTGATGCAACGGACCTCGGCTGGCCGCAGCGTCACCCACTCCGTATCGGCTCGCTATAGCTCACCGTTCCCCTTCACCGGCGGCGCGTTCGACGCGGTGGTCCTCGACTTCATCGGCACCGGGGAGCCGAACACCGCGGCCGTGGGGGACACCGCGTTCGCCCGGGACTGAGGGCCCTACGGCGCGTAGCCGAGGGCCGCTTTGACCTCCAGGTACTCGTGGAAGCCGAAGTCGCCCCACTCCCGGCCGTTACCGCTGGATTTGTAGCCACCGAACGGTGCGGCGATATCGAAGGCGTGGTTGATGGCCACCGATCCGGCGCGGATCCGGCGCGCCACCGCACGGGCCTGGTCGAGGTCCGCGGCCGAGACATAGCCCGCCAGACCGTAATCGGTGTCATTGGCGATCTCGACAGCGTCATCGAGATCGTCATAGCCCAGGATGCACAGCACCGGGCCGAAGATCTCCTCGCGGGCGATGACCATATCGTTGGAGACGTTGGCGAACACCGTGGGCCTGACGTAATACCCGGTATCGAGACCCTCGGGGCGACCGGGACCGCCGACGACGAGGTCGGCGCCGGAGTCCACACCCTGCTGGATCAGCCCCTGGATCTTGTCGTACTGCACCCTCGATGCGACCGGGCCGATGGCCTTCTTGTCCGTCAGGTCGCCCACCGTCACCGCGCCGCCGACCTCCCTGGCGATCGTGATCGCCTCGTCCATCCGGGAATTGGGCACCAGCATGCGCGACGGGGCGTTACAGCTCTGGCCGCTGTTGAGCATCATCGCCGAAACGCCGGCGGCCACCCCCTTGGCGAAGGCATCGTCGTCGAGCACGATGTTGGGGCTCTTACCGCCGAGTTCCTGGCTGACCCGCTTGACGGTCGGCGCGGCGTTGCGGGCCACCTCGACACCGGCGCGGGTCGACCCGGTGAAGGACACCATGTCGATACCGGGGTGGGCGGCGATCACCGCACCGACACCGGGCCCGTCGCCGAAGATCATGTTGTAGACACCGGCGGGAACGCCCGCGGCGCTGATGATCTCGGAGAAGATCTGACCGGAGTACGGCGCCACCTCCGAGGGCTTGAGCACCATGGTGCAGCCGGCGGCCAGCGCCGGATACACCTTGGCCGCAATCTGATTCAACGGCCAGTTCCACGGCGTGATCAGCCCGCAGACACCGATCGGCTCCTTGATGACCCGGGTGGTGCCGCGCTCCTGCTCGAACTCGAAATTCGTCAGCGCATCGATGGCCGCGGCGAGATGGCCCAGGCCGAGGTTCACCTGCGGACCACCGGCAAGTCCGGGCGGGGCACCCATCTCCTCGCCGACCGCATCGGCGAGGTCAGCCATCCGCTTCTGGTACTCGGCCATGATGGCGCCGAGCACGGTGAGGCGCTCCTCCCGGCTGGTGGCCGACCAGGTCGGGAACGCGCGGCGGGCGGCCTGCACGGCGATGTCCACATCGGCGGCCGACCCGAGGGCGATCCGGCCAGACACCTGCTCGGTTCGCGGGTTGTCGACGTCGAGCGTCGCCGGCTGTACCGGATCGACCCATTCGCCGTCGATGAAGAACTTGAGGTATTCGCGCATGCTGACAACTTTCCTTGATCGACGTGGTTCGCGGATGACTTCGCCGGGAATGACGCCGGCGTGACCGGTCAGACCGTGATCTGCCAGTCGGCCGCGGCGTGCTGCTGGCGCCAGAACTCCCGGAACCGGTGGTGCGGACCGCCCTCGGCGAGCAACTCCGCGATGGTGCCGTCCTCGACGATGCGGCCGGCATCGACGAACAGCACCCGGTCGGCGCGCCGGATGCTGGCCAACCGGTGCGCGACGATCACCCGGGTGCGGGGCCGCAGATCGGCGGTCAGCGCGTCGACCACCGCGGCTTCGTTCTCGGTGTCCAGTGCGCTGGTGGCCTCGTCGACCAGCAGGACCGGAGCCGGTTTGACCAGTGCCCGCGCGATACTCACGCGCTGGCGCTCACCACCGGAGAGCGCCGAACCGGCCTCCCCGACCAGGGTCTGCTCGCCATCGGGCAGCCGGCCCGCCAGCTCGTCCACTCGCGCCAGCCGGGTCGCCCCGGCCAGGGTGTCGGCATCGGCGCCCGGATCGCCGACGAGGATGTTGTCCCGCAACGACCCGTCGAACAGGTACGGATGCTGGAACACCACGCTGACCGCGGCGCGCCGGGATTCCGGGTCCAGGGTGGCCACGTCCACGCCGCCGAACAGCACGCGCCCGCGGTCCGGTTCGTGCAGGCCGGCGATCAGGCCCAGGATGGTGCTCTTACCCGACCCCGACGGCCCGACGATCGCCGTCGTGGTGCCAGGCTCGAGCGCGAAGCTCACCCCGTCGAGAACGGGAGCTCCGCTGTAGCCGAAGCCGACATCCTCGAACTCGATCCGCGGGGCGGGCCCGTCGGGCAGTGCCGCCGCACCGGCGGAGCGGGTCGGCGCGTCCAGCACCTGCCGGATCCTGGCCAACGTGGCCCGGGTGGATTCCAGCGCCCCGGACAGCTCGCTGAGCACCGTGAAGGGTTCCAGATAGCGGGCGATGACGACGATGAGCGCAATCGCCTCGGGCACAGCGAGATCCCCGCGCACCGTGAGCAGGGTCGTCACGCCGGCGAACACGATGAGCGCCAGCTGACTGGCCAGACTGAACAGCACCTGCCCGGGGATCTGCATGGTCAGCAGCCGCAGACCGGCGCCGTGCTGGGCCTGTAGCGCGGTGCCGACGAGGCTGCGGGCGGGTTCGACGCGGCGGGCGGCCCGCAGCGCCTGTTGGGTGCGGGCGAACTCGATGATGCGTTCGGTGAGGGCGCTGTTGGCCTGGCCGGCCACCCGGTCCGCGGTCCGGCTCAGCCGACCCGACAGCCACAGCGCGCCGAGCAGCACCGCCACCCCGGCCAGGGCCGCCAGCCCGAGCGGTACTGACACCACCAGCAGCGCCACCGCGATGGCCGCAGGCAGCAGCACCGCACCGATCAACGGGGTCAGCAGGTTGACCACCAGGCCGACGAGTTCCGGTCCGGTGGCGGCGATCGCCTGCCGCGTCGTCGCGGTGTTCTCGTGGGTCAGCCAGTCCAGCTTGATATTCGGCAGCCGGTCGGCCATATCGTGCTGGGTGCCGTCGAGCACCGCGAAGCCGATGTCGAAGCCGAGCCGGGCGGCCGTGGTGTCGACCACCCAGCCGGTCACGGTCAGCAGTGTCAGCCAGCCCAGCCAGGTCCACGCGTCGGCCGGGGTGTCGCTGAAAAGCGCTGCCACCAAGGGCACCAGCAGCACCACACCGACGGCGCGCAACAGCACCGAGAAGACGGTGAGCGCGGTGTAGAGCCAGACCCGGTCACGCCGGTCGGCCGGGATGAGCGCCAGCAGGGTGCGGATCATCGGGCCGCCTCCTGTCCCGCGGCGACCGGTCGGCCGGAGTCCCCCATCCCGGAGGACCACAGCGCGTGGTAGCGGCCACCCGCGGCGAGCAGATCCTCGTGGGTGCCGGTCTCGGCGATCTCTCCGTCATCGAGCACCACGATCTGATCGGCGTGGGTGATGGTGTGCAACCGGTGCGCGATGACCAGCACGGAGCGGTCCCGGGTCAGCCGGTTCAGCGCTTGCTGGACAAGGTATTCCGACTCGGGGTCGGCGAAGGCGGTGGCCTCGTCGAGGATCAGCACCGGGGTGTCGGCCAGGATGGCCCTGGCGATGGTCAGTCGTTGCCGCTCACCACCGGACAGGCCCACCGCGGCGCCGAGCACGGTGTCATAACCGTCGGGCAGCCGCTCGATGCGCTCGTGGATCTGGGCGTCCCTGGCCGCGGCGGTGATGCGGTCACGCTCGGCATCGGGCTGGGCCAGCGCGATGTTCTCGGCGGCGCTACCGTGCACCAGCTGGGTCTCCTGCAGCACGAAGCCGATCCGTCGGTACAGCTCGTCGGCGGACAACGCCCGGATATCCGCACCGCCGACGGTGATGGCGCCCTGTTGCACATCGTGGAAGCGGGCCAGCAGTGCGGCCAGCGTGGACTTGCCCGAACCGGACGGCCCCACCAGTGCGGTGACGGTGCCCGGCTTCAGGGTGAGGCTGACGTTCTTGATGACAGGCACCTCGGGGCGATAACCGAAGGTGACACTGTCGAACACCACGGTGCCGCCTGCGGCGCCCGGTGCCGTTCCCTCGCGCACCGTCAACTCCGGTTCATCGAGCACACTCTGCACGCGGCGGGCGGCGAGCATACCGCCCTGGATGCCGCCGAGTCCGTATCCGATACCCAGCAGCCGAGCTCCGAAGGTGGTGCCCAGCAACAGGAATGGCAGCAGGTTCACCGGCTCCATCCGGCCGCCGACCACCAGGGGGGTGCCGACCACCACGATCAGCCAGAGGAAGGTCGTCGGCCGGGTCACCAGATCCATCAGGGTCTTCTTGCCGACGAAGGGCCGCTGCCAGTCGACCAGGAAACCGATGTACTCATCGAGCCGGTTCCGGAAACTCGACGAGGCGGCGCCACCGAAGATCCGCACCACCGGCTGGCCTTCGAGATAGGCGCCCGCTTCACCGTTCATCCGCTCGGCCCACCGGGGAGCCGCGACGATCTTGCTGCCGGACTGGATCGACATGACCGACATCAGCACCAGATAGGCCAGCACCGGACCCAGCAGGGCCAGCGCGATGCGCCAGTCGACGATGAACAGGTAGACCAGCACCGCGACCGGCGCGATGATCGCCGCGACCGCATCCGGGATGGCGTGGGTGATGAGGTAGTGCAACGCAAGGGTGTCGTCCTGGACGAGCTGTTTGATCGACCCCGATCCGCGGGCGGTGAACCAGCCCAACGGCAGTCGGGACATCTTGGTGAGCAGCTGCCCGCGCAGTTCCCGCGCGAAGTGCGCGTCCACCCGGTGTAGCCACAGCGCCAGCGCGGCGGTGAGGAAGGTGCCGGTGCCCAGCAGTGCGACCGCGGCGATACCCAGGTCCCACAGCCGGTCCGGCTCGGCGCCGATGAGCAGCAGCCGCGCCAGCTCGACGAGCAACACGAAGGGCGCCAGTTCGATCAGCGTGATGAGCGCCTGCAGCACACCGGAAATGATCAGTTTCTTCTTCAGCGGGGCCAGCAGCCGGCCGGCCGCCTGGGCGCGCCAGGTTCCCGACCGTGCCCCGGCCGGAGCGGCCGGCGGTATCGGCGCGGCGGGCTGCTTCTCGGCAGGGTCCGGTGCGGCAGGCGTGGCCGCGGGAGCCGCCACCACCGCGGTGTCCTCGCCCCGCTTGCTGCCCATGGCGCGGCCCTCGGTCCAGTACGCCTGGGCGTGGATCTCCTGCTTGGGAAAGCCGAACTCATCGCGTAGCCGGGCGCGCAGGTGCTTGAGGACGCCGGCCTCGGGTCCGGCCCACGCGTACCAGTTGGACCAGTCGCGGGACTCGATGGCCGCCGCCAGCGATTCCACATCGCGGTACCCCACCCGGTGCACGGTGAGCCGCGGGTGGCCGCCCAGCGGGATCAGTGCGTCATCGTCGTGGTGCTGTTCCAGATAGACCTCGATCGGAATATCCTGTGGGACAGCGCCGATGATGCCGTTGATGGCCGGCTGCGATGCCGCGTCACCGATGAGCAGATAGCCCGCCGGCCGGTCCTCGGGGGCATCGGGAACCGTGAAACCCTTGGAGCCCATCACCATTGCGGCGATGGTGGCTCCCGGTCGGACATTGGACGCCCAGGTCGACGCGGGCCCGGACGGCTCGTGCAGGACGACGTCGATCGAGAAGTGGCCGGTATCGGGATCGGATTCCGAGATCGTGTAGGCACGCTGGAACTCGGTATCGCCGCCCTCGGGATCGGGGAACCAGAAACGCAGCCAGGACGTCGGGTCCGTGTTCGAGTCTTCGAACACCGTGGGCGAGACCATGCGGATACGCAGGCAGTGCGGGGCCAGTCGCTCCGTTCCCAGCACCGTGACCTGGTGATCGCGCGCGCCGAAACCTCGCATCATCACGCCCTGGAATCCGCGCGCCATCGGCGGTCCCCCTCCCTCGTCACACGATGCTCGAAACTATCTGACCAAGGCTAGCCTTACCCGCCTCTCGGTTTGGCGGCCCGGTCGATCGGCTCTTTGCTCGAATCGCACGCCTGCGACGGCCGCCGCCCCGATAATCAGCACCAGTCGAAGATCGCCGGGGTGGCGGGAAGCTATCCCGCGGGGGGGATGAACACGATGGCTGTGGGGGCACATCGGAGCGCGCGTCGTTGGAGCTGCGTCGGGGCGTTGGCCGTCGCGTTCGGTATCGGTGCGGCGCTGTTCGGCGGTATCGGCGTGGCGTATGCCGACGGGCCCACGGGCGGCGGCACCTCGACCACGGGCACGGCCACGGATACGACCACGGATGCACCGCCGTCGGTCTCCCGGGACCACGCCGCCGAGCGCAGTCCCGCCGGCAGGCCGGACAGGGTGGCCGGCACGTCACGATCGCCTCTCTCAGGTCCCGAGCGACCATCGCGGACCCGGTCCACGATTCCGTCGAACGAACGCCGAAGTCTCACCGCCGCGCGGGACCGGGTCACGCCGCGCCCCGCGGTGCGCCCTCCCGATCCGGCCCCCACCCTCACGTCCGAAGCGCCCACCCCGTCGCCACAGGACGAGGTGTCCACCGAGTACGGCGATATCGGCAAGTGGATGGTGAAACCCAACGGTCAGATTGCGAACTGGGGCGGAAAGGTCTACGGCGGCAAGACACTTCTGGAGTCCATCAACGTCATCATCGTCGATCCGATGTCGACGTCTGGCACCCAGGCCGCTCGTCGGCTGAACCATGCGATGTTCTGGTCCGGGTTTCCCGCGCAGCCTTTTCACAGCACCGGATTCAGCGGCAGCATCGACGAGGTGACGTACGGGCAGAAACCCCGGGGTCTGCTGCAGAGCTACTCGAACAACTTCTTCCTGTTCCGCAACGATCATGGCCGGATCTTCGGGCCCGATCCGGTGCAGACCGCCACGGGCTTCGTATGGAGCGGGGCCTTCAGCACCGAGGAGGTCGGTTTCACCGGATGGCTGCCCGGACATGTCTACGTATCGTCCGACCGGGCCCGCGATGCGCTCGTGCGCCAACTCGTCGGGAGCGGTCAGGCGACCTATGGCGGACTGGTGCCGATGGAGAACGCGTACAACACCGACACGGTGACAACCGGGGATCATGACGGGTTCGCGGTCGTCCTGGTGCTGCGGGGAAATGCGGTGCTGCTCCGGCGCGATCCGGTCGTCGGCGGCTCCGCGGGGCTGATCTCCGCCGGGGTTCCTCGCGGGTCCGCGTGCACAGCGGGTCCGGGCACGCTGGCCGCCCGCACGGTCGATCTCGTCCCGAGCTGCGGCGTCGGACGCCCACCCAGACTTGACACAAGGGCGCCACTGTCATATTCATAAGACATGACAGCTGATTTGTCTCATCACGCCCCGGCCCGGTTCGAGTTGGGTACCGCGGCGTCCTGGCCGGACCCGTTTGCGATGTACCGCGCGCTGCGCGACGACGACCCGGTACACCACGTGCAGACCGACGACCCGGATCAGGACTACTACGTGATGTCCCGGCATGCCGATATCTTCACCGCGGCCCGCGATCACCAGACGTTCTCGTCCGCGCAGGGACTCACCGTCAACTACGGCGAGTTGGAGATGATCGGCCTGGCCGACAATCCGCCGATGGTCATGCAGGATCCGCCGGTACACACCGAGTTTCGCAAGCTGGTCTCGCGCGGGTTCACGCCGCGCCAGGTGGAGTCCGTGGAGCCCAAGGTCCGCGAATACGTCATCGAGCGCATCGAGGGGTTGCGTTCGAATGGCGGCGGGGACATCGTGGCGGAACTCTTCAAACCGCTGCCGTCCATGGTCGTGGCGCACTATCTGGGTGTGCCCGAGGAGGATCGCGGCCAGTTCGACGGCTGGACCGACGCGATCGTCGCCGCCAACACGGCCGAGGGCGGAATCGGCGGGGCGCTGGAGAGCCTCGGCGATGCGCTCGGCGGGATGATGTCCTACTTCACCGCGCTGATCGAGCGCCGCCGGGTCGAACCCGCCGATGACACGGTGTCGCATCTGGTCGCTGCCGGTGTGGGGGCCGACGGTGACATCGCCGGTGTGCTGTCCATCCTGGCGTTCACCTTCACCATGGTGACCGGTGGCAATGACACCAGCACCGGAATGCTGGGCGGCTCAGTGCAATTGCTGCACCGAAATCCCGATCAGCGTCGGATGCTGGTCGAGAATCCGAACCTGATCGCGGATTCGGTCGACGAGTTCCTGCGAGTCACCTCGCCGGTCCAGGGCCTGGCCCGCACCGCCACCCGCGATGTCACGGTGGCCGATACAACCATTCCGGCGGGCCGGCGGGTGCTGCTGCTCTACGGTTCGGGCAACCGCGACGAACGCCAGTACGGCCCTAATGCCGCCGAACTCGACATCACCCGCAGGCCCCGCAACATCCTCACCTTCAGCCACGGTGCCCACCATTGCCTGGGCGCGGCCGCCGCGCGCATGCAGTCACGGGTCGCACTGGAGGAACTGCTCACCCGGATACCGGATTTCGAGGTCGATGACGATAACATCGTGTGGGCGGGTGGCAGTTATGTGCGCCGCCCGCTGTCCGTGCCGTTCCGGGTGGTCCGGTGAGCAACGACTGGCTGGCCGAGCGACGTACCGAGGCTGCCGCCGAACGCATCCTGGACGCCGCCGAGGACCTCTTCACCCGGCACGATGCCGCCTCCGTCGGCATGAACGAGATCGCCCGTGCCGCAGGCTGTTCGCGCGCCACGCTGTACCGGTACTTCGAGAATCGCGATGCGCTCTACACCGCGTACGTGCACCGCGAGACCCACCGGCTGTTCGGTGAGATCGGCGATCGGTTGGCCGGGGTGACCGATCCGTACCGGCGGGTCGTCGAAGGCGCCTTGGCCGCACTGCACCGGGTTCGCGAAACCCCGGCGCTCGCATCGTGGTTCGCCAGTACCGCCCGCCCGATCGGTGGCGAGATGGCCGAGCGTTCCGATGTGATCCGGATACTGGCCCAGGCATTTCTCGCCTCCATGGGAGACCCGGATGACGTCGAACTGCGGGCCCGCTGGCTGGTGCGGATACTCGTATCGCTGATGCAGTTCCCCGGCCGCGATGAGGCCGAGGAGCGCACCATGCTGGAAAAGTTCGTGGCACCGCTCGTTACCGGAGCGCAGGCCGCCCCACCTCAGGCAGCCCAGTAGGCGCGTGCCTTCACCGATTTCCGCGGGATCTTGTAGTCCTCACGCAGCACCCGGGCCACCGCGCGGGTGGTCCGGTTGTCACAGGCCACCCAGCCGAAGTGGTCCGGTGCCTCGAACGCGGCCTCGGCCACGGCCTTTACCAGGGCGGCACCGTCATCCTCGCGGTCGATCCAGGTGACATCGGCGCGCCCGGTGGGGATATCGCGGTCGTCATCGTGCGCGGCTTCGAGGAACACCTGCGCCGGGGCATCGCCGATCGCGGCGAGCAGCGAGTTGATCGCCGGCAGCGATGCCGCGTCACCGACGATCACATACCCCGCCGGGGCCGGTTCGGGGACGGCGAAATCGCTGCCCAGCACCGTCACTTCGAGCGTGTCACCGGCCTTGGCCGCACGTGCCCAGCGGGTGGCGACACCGTCATGCAGGGCGAAATCGATGTCCACCGTGCCGACTTCGGGGTCCGGATTCACCAGGGTGTAGCCCCGCTGATGTGAACGCGCACCGTCCGGGAACCAGCCGCGGATCCACATCGTCGGATGGATGGACTGCGCGGTCAGCAGTTCCGGGGCACTGAAGTGCAGCCGCAGGAAATTCCGGGTGATCTCGGTGCTGCCGGTGACGGTGAGTTCGTAGTCGCCACCGCGCCACAGCTTGACCAGCACACCCTCGATACCGCGTGACGGTTTGAGATC
Source organism: Mycobacterium sp. (assembly GCA_051306235.1). Lineage (GTDB taxonomy): Bacteria > Actinomycetota > Actinomycetes > Mycobacteriales > Mycobacteriaceae > Mycobacterium. Next base: position 26,884 of record JBPPMV010000203.1, read on the forward strand.
GATCATGCGCCCTCCTAAGTTCGACTTAGGTAAGGATAGCCTAACCTGAATGTGTCGACGAGGGCTCTCGGTCGCGCACCCGGGTGAACCGGTGCAGCAGCCAGGCCAGCGGAACGGTCATGACCAGGGTGCCGAAGAACAGTCCCAGCATCGACCCGGTGTAGATCGGGTAGCGCAAGATCTCGACCATCACCAACTCCATGGTGATCAGGTGGATCAGGAAGATCTCGTAGGAGATCTCCCCCAGGAACACCATCGGCCTGCTGGCCAGCACCTGTGAATACCAGCCCCCGCTTCGCTCGCCCCGGCCGGTCAGCGCCAGCGGCGCAACGATCAGCGTGGCGATGGCCGCGTAGAAGACCACCTTCACCAGCGCCTCACTCAGCAGCGCAGGCGAGGTGGTGGGCTCACCCGCAACGGGTGTCGAGGCGATCAGATAGCTGACCATCGCCAGCGGGATGCACACCAGCGCATAGGCGCGAGTCCCCGTCACCTGCAGGACCGACAGCAGCATCCCGCCCACGAACCACGCCAGATAGGTGGGCAGCCACAGCCGGGCGCCGTCGGGCAGGACGTCGGTGCTGTGGACCAGCCACAGCCAGGCCGGGGTGATGGCGAACAGCACGGCCAGCCCGACGTAGAGCAGCGCCGGACGCCACTTCCGCCGGCACAGCAGCACCAGCAGCAGCCACGCCAGCGCGGGCAGCACCACATAGAACGCTGCCTCGACCGCCAGACTCCACATCTGGGTCAGGCCCTGATGTAGGAAGGAGTAGACGTAGTTGTCGGCGTAGATCTGCGTCAGCGACAGGTTGCGCAGCAAGCCTTCCCAGGTGTGGCCGGGGTTGGGCCCGGCATCCCGGAAGTGGTAGAGCGCGTACGCCGCCAGCACCGTCACCACGTACGCGGGCATGATGCGGCGTACCCGGTGCCAGGCGTAGCGGCGCACCGACGGAGATGGCGCACCGTCGGCGGCAGCTTTGACCCACGGTCGGAACAGCAGGAAACCGGACAGCACGAAGAAGATCGGCACCCCGATCTCGGCACGCGACAAAGCCAGACCGTAGTAACCCTGCGGGTACTTCCCGGTGGTGTACGCGGCGTGGGTCAGCACCACCAGCAGTGCGGCGACGGCCCGAACACCGGTGAGCGCAGCAACCCGGTCGGTGGTGGAGACGGACTCCAGACCACCATCTACACGTTGTTGTTGCTGCGTCACGAGTCCTTGCGGCCGGGCTTGCCGCCTCGTTCGGGCTGAATGTTGATGAGTACACCCTGGATGCGGGTGTTCTCCAGCGCCTTGTAGACCTTGGCGGGCAGCTTGGCGGGCAGCTCCACAAGTGAGTGATCGACCTTGATGGAGATGTGGCCGAAATCGCTACGGTGCAGGCCGCCCTCGTTGGCGATCGCGCCGACGATGGCACCGGGCATGACCTTGTGCCGCTTGCCGACCGCGATGCGGTAGGTCGCCAGATCGGTACGGGTGCCGTGCTTCTTGCGGCCCGGCCCGTCCTCGCGTGGCGCGCGCTCCTCGCGTTCGCGGCGCTTCTCCGGCGGCGGCTCGGTCATCAGGAAGGCTTCGCCGTCCCGCGATTCCAGCGCCAGTGCGGCGGCGATATCGGCGATCGGAACATCGTGGTCGCGCTCGTAATCCTCGATGAGCCTGCGGAACAGTTCGATACCCGGTGCATTGAGGGCATCGCTGATCGAATCGTTGAACTTCGCCACCCGGCCGGCGTTGACATCGTCGACGCTGGGCAACTCGATCTCGATGAGCTTCTGCCTGCTGATCCGCTCGATCGACTTGAGCAGATGACGCTCGCGCGGGGAGACGAACAGCAGTGCGGTGCCGGAGCGACCCGCCCGGCCGGTACGGCCGATGCGATGCACGTAGGACTCGGGGTCGTGCGGGATGTCGTAGTTGAGCACATAGGTGATCCGGTCGACGTCCAGACCGCGGGCGGCGACGTCGGTGGCCACCAGGATGTCGATCCCCTTGGCGCCGCCCGATTTGAGGTTGGCGATGGTCCGTTCCCGCTGTGCCTGCGCGATGTCACCGTTGATGGCGGCGGCGGAGAACCCGCGGGCCCGCAGCTTCTCGGCGACCTCCTCGGTGGCCTGCTTCGTCCGGACGAAGATGATCATCGCGTCGAATTCCTCGACCTCGAGGACCCGCGTCAGGGCGTCCATCTTGCGCCGGCCGTCGACCTGGATGAACCGCTGGGTGATGTTCTCCGCGGTGGCCGTCTTGGTCTTGACCGCGACCTCGACGGCGTCCTGCAGGTACTTGCTGGTGATCTTGCGGATGGCCGGCGGCATGGTCGCCGAGAACAGCGCAACCTGCTTGTACTCGGGAGTGCCTTCGAGGATGCGTTCGACATCCTCGGCGAAGCCCATCTGCAGCATCTCGTCGGCCTCATCGAGCACCAGGTAGTCCAGGTGCGAAAGGTCGAGGCTGCCCTTGTCCAGGTGGTCGATGACGCGGCCCGGGGTGCCGACCACGACCTGCGCGCCGCGCTTGAGCCCCGCCAGCTGCGGTCCGTACGGAGAGCCGCCGTAGATCGGGAGCACGTTGACGCTCAGGTGCTGGCCGTAGCGCCCGAAAGCCTCGGCGACCTGCAGTGCCAGCTCCCGGGTGGGCGCCAGCACCAGGGCCTGGGTGTGTCTGCTGTTCGGGTCGAGTTTGGACAGGATGGGGATCGCGAAGGCCGCGGTCTTGCCCGTTCCGGTCTGGGCCAGTCCGACGACATCGGAGCCGGCCAGCATGGCGGGAATGGTGGCGGCCTGGATCGCCGACGGCGACTCGTAGCCGACGTCAGTGACAGCCTGCAGCACCGCGGGGTGAATTTGCAGGTCAGCGAAGGTCAGTTCGGCAGCGGGGGTGGGTTCATCAGACGACGTCATTTCAGGAGCAGTCTAAGGCGTGTGGCCGCCACACCCGTACAGATGGCGCTCACGGGTACGGTTCGAACTTGTGAGTTGCGTTGCGTTGAGGGCTCCGGTTCTGGCGGCCGCCCCGGTTTTGGCACTGATATTGACCGCCTGTGGGGCCAGCGACTCCACCGTCTCCAAGACTCCGGATGCCCGCACCATCGAGGCCGCGCCCGCCAGCCCGACGGTCGCCGCACCCGCCCCGGAGGTCCCGTCCGCGGTCACCCCGGCACCGGACCCGTGCTCGGTCAACCTGACCGCCCCGGAGATCACCAGGGCGGTGTCCGGACTCCCCCGTGACCCGCGCAGCAACCAGCCCTGGAACCCGGAACCGTTGGCGGGCAACTACAACGAGTGCGCTCCACTGTCGGTCGTGATCGTCAAGGCCAACAGCAATGCGGAGAACGCCAACACCCGCGCGGTGATGTTCCACCTGGGCAAGTTCATCCCGACCGGGGTGCCCGACACCTACGGGTTCAACGACATCGACCAGACCAACAGCACCGGCGATACCGTCGCGCTGAAGTACTCCGGCGGTGTGCCCGGCCTCGACAGCGTCGTGCGGTTCCGCTGGAACGGCGCCGGCGTCGAGCTCATCGGCAATACCGGCTGAGGCCGATCCCTGTCGGGGCCCTCCCCTAGCCTGGGTCTGTGTTCGTAGATGCTGGGGCCGAAGGGCAAGTGATCTACAGCGCCTCCGACCTCGCGGCCGCCGCACGGTGTGAGTACGCGCTGTTGCGCTCCTTCGACGCCCACCTGGGCCGCGGGCCGAAGGTGTCGGCCGCCGACGAGCTGCTCACCCGCACCGCCGCGCTCGGTCAGGACCACGAGCTGCGCCATCTGGAGGAACTTCGGGCCGGCACCGACGTCACCGTCATCGGCCGTCCGCACTACACCGTTGCCGGCCTGACGGCGGCGGCCGACCAGACCATGACCGCGGTGACGAACCGGGCGCCCGCCATCTACCAGGCGGCCATGTTCGACGGCCGGTTCGCCGGCTTCGCCGACTTCCTGCATCTGGAGGACGGCCGGTACCGGCTGCGTGACACCAAACTGTCGCGCTCGGTGAAGGTGGAGGCGCTGCTCCAGCTCGCGGCCTACGCCGATGCGCTGGACACCGCCGGTGTCCCGGTGGCGCCCGAGGTCGAACTGATGCTGGGCAACGGTGAGGTGTCGCGCTACCAGGTCGAGGATCTGCTGCCGGTCTATCTGCCGCGGCGTGCGGCACTGCAGCGGCTGCTCGACGAGCATCTGGCCGGCGACGCGCCGGTGTCCTGGGCCGATGCGGGGGTGCGCGCCTGCTTCCGCTGCCCGGAATGCGCGCAACAGGTCCGCGACACCGAGGATCTGCTGCTGGTCGCCGGTATGCGGACCAGCCAGCGTGCCCGGCTACTCGACGCGGGCATCACCACCGTCGGCGCACTCGCCGCATATGACGGGCCGGTGCCCGAGTTGTCCAGGCGCACCGTCACCGCGCTCACCGCGCAGGCCAGGCTTCAGATCGCCGACCGGGTGGACGGTAAGCCGCCGTTCGAGGTGATCGATGCGCAGCCGCTGATGGTGCTGCCCGATCCGGACAAGGGCGACCTGTTCTTCGATTTCGAGGGCGACCCGCTGTGGACGGTGAACGGCCGGGACTGGGGTCTGGAGTATCTGTGGGGCGTGCTGACCGTGGCCGACGAGTTCACCCCCTACTGGGCGCACGACCGGACCAGCGAACGGCGGGCACTGCAGAACTTTCTCGCGATGGTGCGCAAGCGCCGCAGGCGCTACCCGAAGATGCACATCTACCACTACGCCGCCTACGAGAAGAGCACCCTGCTGCGGCTGGCCGGGCGCTACGGTGTCGGCGAGAACGAGGTCGACGACCTGCTGCGCAACGGGATCCTGGTCGACCTTTATCCATTGGTGCGCAAGAGCATCCGGGTCGGCACCGAAAGCTACAGCATCAAATACCTCGAACCGCTCTACATGGGTGGCGAGCTGCGCGACGGCGAGGTGACCAACGCCGCGGACTCCATCACCCAGTACGCCCGCTACTGCGCACTCAAGGACGACGGCCGCGCCGAGGATGCCGAGGTGGTCCTCAAGGAGATCGAGGATTACAACCGGTACGACTGCCGGTCGACGCGCCGGTTGCGGGACTGGCTGATGGCCAGGGCCATCGAATCGGAGGTGCCGCCGCGGGGCCCGCAAACATTGCGCGACAACGCTGCCCAGGATGTGGTGGAGGTCGCCGACGCACTGGATCGCACACTGATGAGGTTCGCCGGGGACGGTGTCGAGGAACGGGAGCCCGCGCAGCAGGCGGTGGCCATGGTCGCCGCGGCACGGGCCTACCACAAGCGCGAGGACAAACCGTTCTGGTGGAGCCACTTCGACCGCGTCAACAATCCGGTCGACGAATGGGCGGACAACACCGGGGTTTTCGTCGCCGACCGCGCCGAGATCGTCAACGACTGGCACCAGCCACCCCGGGCGCGTAAGCCACAACGGCACGTCCGGTTGACCGGCGAGTTGGCCAACGGTGAACTCACCCATGACATGTACGCGCTCTACGATCCACCCGCACCGGAAGGGCTGGCCGATGATCCGGACCGCCGCGCCTTCGGGTCGGTGGCGGTGCTCGAATGCGATGACCCCGAGGTGCCCACCTCCGTCATCGTCTGCGAGCGCCAACCCAAGGACGGTGACATCTTCGACCAGTTACCGTTCGCGCTGGCGCCGGGACCGCCGATCAACACCCGGCCGCTGCAGGAATCCATCGATGCCACAGCATCTTTCGTGGCGGCGGGGCTGCCCGGACTGCCCGCCGATGCGGTCACCGATGTGCTGCTGCGCAGGCCACCGCGGACGGTCAGCGGGGATCCGCTGCCGCGGCCGGCCACGCCCGCCGACAACGCCGACGCCATCACGGCCGCGCTACTCGACCTGGACTCCTCCTATCTGGCGGTGCACGGCCCACCCGGAACGGGAAAGACCTTCACCTCGGCGTCGGTGATCGCGCGCCTGGTCAACGAGCGCCGCTGGCGCGTGGGCGTCGTCGCGCAATCGCATGCCGTGGTGGAGAACCTGCTCGACGGTGTGGTCGCCGCCGGCGCCGACCCGGAGCGGGTCGGCAAAAAGAAGGCCCGCGAGGGCGCTGCCTTCAGCCAGATTGCCGAGAAGGACTACCCGGCCTTCATCGCCGCGGACAGTGGCTGCGTGATCGGCGGTACCGCATGGGATTTCGCGAATGCCGGACGGGTCCCGCGGCAGAGCCTCGATCTGCTGGTCGTCGAAGAGGCCGGGCAGTTCAACCTGGCCAACACCATCGCGGTGGCCTCCGCGGCGCGCAACCTGCTGCTGCTCGGCGACCCGCAGCAGCTACCGCAGGTCAGTCAGGGCATCCACCCCGAACCGGTCAACGAATCCGCGCTGGGGTGGCTGGTCGAAGGCCACCACACGCTGCCCCCGGAGCGCGGATACTTCCTGGAGGTGTCCTACCGGATGCATCCGGATGTGTGCCGCCCGGTGTCCCGGCTGTCCTATGACCGCCGGCTCAAGCCCGCCGGGTTGGTCAGTGCGGCGCGGCGACTCGAGGGTGTCACCCCCGGCGTGCGGGTGCTGGCCGTCGAGCACACCGGCAACTCGACCGAGAGTCCCGAGGAGGCCGAGGCGATCATCGCCGAGATCGGCACGCTGCTCGGCTCCGCGTGGACCGACGAGGACGGCACGGTGGCCTTGGGGCAGCAGCACATCCTGGTGGTGACGCCCTATAACGCGCAGGTGGTGCTGTTACGCCGGCGCCTGGACGCCGCGGGCCTGCCCGATGTGCAGGTCGGCACGGTCGACAAGTTCCAGGGCAGGCAGGCCCCGGTGGTGTTCGTGTCCATGACGGCGTCATCGATCGATGACGTGCCCCGCGGAATCGGCTTCCTGCTCAACAGGAATCGCCTGAACGTGGCGATCAGCCGGGCCAAGTACGCGGCGGTGCTGGTGCGCTCGGCGGTGTTGACCGACTATCTGCCCGGCCAGCCGGACGGACTGATCGACCTCGGGGCGTTCCTCGCCCTCACCGCCGACGGCGCCTGAACCGGGCGATCAGTCGTCGCGGGAGTGCCGGCCCCGGCTCGGCCGGGCATGCCGACCGAGGGGCTGCATGTCGGTCCTGGCGTCGTCGGACCGGGAGTCGTCGTTGGCATCGTCGGAGTGTTCCACTGCTGCCGGCAGCGGTTGGAACCAACTCTGCTGATCGGTGTGAAACCCGTTGCGCGCGGGCTCGATCGCGTCATCTGCCGGCGCGATCACCAGATCGTCGATGCGCCAGACCGCGGCGGGCGGGTCCGGATCCGGTGCCGGTTCCTCGATCGGCGGCACGTCATCGGTGACGTGCTGCCACGTCTTCACCGGACCGGCATGCCAGGTGTCGGCCGGCGCGGGCAGCGGATGCTCGACGCGGGCGTAGAGCCGATCGGTGTCCGGCTCGGGGACGTCGATGGGTTCGTGGATGGGTTCGGGGGCCGCTTCGTCGATCTCGGCGCGGACGGCCGGGATCAGATCGGTCGGCTCGTCCGCAGCGGGGATGTCGGGCTGCCATTCGACGGCGTACTCGATGTACTCGTCGTCATCGTCCCACTGCTCGTCGAGCGAGTGTTGTTCGTCGATGACGTGCGGGTCGTCGAGCGGTTTCGCCGCGGGGACGCCAAATGTCGGTGCGGCTGCCTGCGGGCCGGACCCCCGTAGGAAGATCGCGCCCACCACGCCGACGAGGGCGATGAAGGCCGGCAACAACAGCGATTGCGCCAGCGCTTCGGAGAACGGGCCGTGCAGAGATCCCGGCAGGGCGGGGGCCGGCCCGTCGGCCGTCACCTGGACGCCCGCGTCGGCGAGTTCCGCGCCGATCCGCACCGTCATGAAGGCCGCCATCGCGGCACTGCCGAGCACCGCACCCACTTGCCGCGTCGCGTTGTACACCCCGGATCCGGCGCCCGCGGACTGCGCAGACATGTTCCGGGTGGCGGTGGCTGCCAGCGGCGAGAAGATGAACGCCATACCGACGCCCATCGCGGTCAGCGGCAGCAGCAGCCGCCAGATCGGCGTCGCCGGCGTCAGGTCGATCGACAGCCAGGTCAGCCCGATCGCCAACGTGGAAAAGCCGAACCCGATTACCGGTGTCGGGTGGGTGCGGTCGACGATCCGCCCGACGAACGGCGCCAGCACACCGGAGGCGATGGCCATCGGTGCGGTCAGCAGTGCCGAACGGGTGTAGGACAGACCCGCCACCACCGGGGCGTAGAACATCACCGGCAGGATCATCGCGGTCACCACGAAACCGATGACGGCACCACCGAGGGCGGACAGCGTGAAGTTGCGGTCGCGGAAGATCTTCAGCGGAATCAGCGGTTCGTGCGGATTGACCGACTGCCAGTAGACGAACCCCACCAGCAGACCGATCCCCGCCGCGATGACCGCCCAGATCCACGGCGCCCACTGGTGCGACTGGCCCTCCTGCAGGCCGAAGACGATGAGGAACATCGCCAGGCCCGACAACGCGACCCCGAGGACGTCGAAGCGGTGCAGCGTCGTGGGCAGCGTCGGCACCAGCCAGATCGCCAGCCCCAGACCGATGATGCCGATCGGCACGTTGACGAAGAAAATCCACTGCCAGCCCAGTCCGTCGACCAGGACCCCACCGGCGATCGGACCGACCAGGGTCGCCATACCTGCCGTCGCACCCCACACGCTCATCGCGACACCGCGGCCCGCGGCCGGGAAGATCCGGGTGATCATGGACAGCGTCTGCGGGGTCAGCAGTGCGGCGCCCAGGCCCTGCACCACCCGTGCCGCGATGAGCATCTCGATGGAACCGGCCAGCCCGCACCACAGCGAGGCGGCGGTGAAGACGGCCAGTCCGATCAGGTACAGGTTCTTGGGTCCGAAGCGATCACCGAGCCTGCCCGCCACCAGCAGTGGGACGGCGTAGGCCAACAGATAGGCGCTTGTCACCCAGATGACACCGTCGTAGCCGGTCTCCAAGGACTCCATGATGCGGGTGTTGGCAACGGAGACGATCGTGGAATCGACCAGGATCATGAAGAAGCCGACCAGCATGGCCCACAGGGCGTGCCACGGGTTGGCTGGGCGGGCCCCCTCGGTCAGCCGGGGAGCCACGGGCACAGGTCGGTCAGCGGGATTCTCGAACATCTACTTCGTCGTCGGGAGATGGCGTCATGGTGAGATCGGCGATCTGCCAGACGCTACGGACCCACCCGAATCCCGACAAGTCAGGGACGTTTCGGCGAAATAGAATTCCGCGTCGCCGTCACGCGCAGAAGCGACGCGGAATTCTATTTCGGCGAGGGGTCAGGCCCGTTCGGCCAGAGCATCGGCGCGCGACGGCAGACCGACGAACAGCATCGCTGCCAGCGCGACCGCGGATCCGACGAGCATGACCACCGCCAGGGCGAACTCGTTGTTGCCCAGCAGGCCGACGACGGGAGCGGTGATGGCGCCGAGGCCGAACTGGGCGGCACCCAGCAGTGCGGCCGCGGTGCCCGCGGCATCGTGATGCCGGGACAGCGCCACGGCCGGCGCGTTGGGCAGGACCAGACCCATCCCACCGAGGATGACGAGCACCGGCGCCAGGAACCCGGCCAGGCCGGCGACCCCGGTCACCGCGAGCACGACGAACACGACAGCGGCGACGACGGACACGATCAGCGCGACCAGCATGATCAGCTGCGGTGAGAAGCGGCGCAGCAGCACCACATTGGACTGGGTGGCGCCGATCAGGATGATCGCACCGGCGGCGAAGACCAGCGCGAAGGACTGCTGGTTGAGTCCGTAATCGCCTTGCAGCACGAACGGCGCCGCCGCGATGTAACCGAACAGTCCAGCCATACTCAGCGCCGCGACCAACACCAGCGTGACGAAGCGGACGTCGCGCAGCAGCTCGCCGTAGGTGGCGACGATGGAACGCACGTGCAACGGCCGCCGGTGGCGCACGGGGAGCGTCTCGGGCAGCGCGAGCGCCGCGAGGAGGAGCAGCAGGCCGGCGAGCACCACCAGCACCGCGAAGATCCAGTGCCACGACGCCTTGAGCAGCACCACCGCCCCCAGCGACGGCGCGATCACCGGGGCCACCCCGAGCACCAGGATCAACCGGGACATGACGGTGGCTGCCGCGGAATCGACGTAGAGATCGCCGACGACGGCGACGGCCACCACCGCGGCGGCGGCGGCACCGAACCCCTGCAGCACCCGCCCGACGCCGAGCACCTCGATGTTCGGCGCGAAGAGGCACACCAGTGAGGCCACCATGTGCAGCCCGATGCCGACCATCAGCGGGATCCGTCGGCCCAGCGAATCCGACAGCGGCCCGATGACCAGCTGCCCGATGGCCAGTCCGGCCAGTGTGCCGGTGAGTGTCAACTGCACCACCGACGAGGACACCGACAGATCCTCGGCGATCCGAGGCAGAGCGGGCAGATACATGTCGATGGTCAGCGGACCGAGCGCGATCAACAGTCCCAGGACGGCGATCATCCGGAGCCTGCTGGGCGCCACTGGCTCGGTTGTCACGCCCAGGGATGTTGCCACGACTATGGCCAGCGTCGCACCGAGGTTTTTTCTTCCCGAACGGCCAGTGACCGCTGTCACTGGCGGCCCGGGCACCCGGACCGGACCTCCACACGTTGAACGGACACTAACCTGGGTACTAGACAGGCACCCTGGGCGCCGATCCCGGGTATGCGATGGGAGAACCACCGATGAACGCTCGGTCCAGCAAGAATCTGCCCGCCGTCCGCGACGGGTCCGATGACGATCCCAGCGCCGCCGCGAAGGTCCTGTCCCAGGTGCTCGAGCGCAGCACCCGACTGCAGGCGCCGGCCGTCACTGCCTATGTCGACCGGATGCGCGCCCGGCGTCCCGACGCCGGCCCGGCCGAGATCATCGATTCCCTGGAGAAGCACTATCTGGCCGCGGTGATGGCCAGCGGTGCGGCGGTGGGATCGGCCGCCGCGTTCCCGGGTGTCGGAACGCTGGTCGCCATGTCCGCGGTCGCCGGTGAGACCTTGGTCTTCCTGGAGGCCACCGCGGTGTTCGCGCTGGCGGTCGCCGAGGTGCACGGCATCCCCGCCGACCATCGAGAACGCCGGCGCGCGCTGGTGCTGGCGGTACTGGTCGGCGAGGACAGCAAGCATGCGATCGCCGACCTGCTCGGCACCGGGCGCACCAGTGGGGCCTGGATCGCCGATGGCGCCGCGACCCTCCCGCTGCCCGCGGTCTCGCAGCTCAACAACCGGCTGCTGAAGTACTTCGTCAAGCGCTACACACTCAAGCGCGGCGCCATCGCCTTCGGCAAACTGCTGCCAGTGGGCGTCGGGGCTGTCGTCGGCGGTGTCGGTAACCGGTTGATGGGCAAGCGGATCGTGAAAAACGCCCGGCTGGCGTACGGCAACCCGCCGCCGAGGTGGCCGTCGACGCTACATGTGCTGCCTTCCGCTGAGCTGTGAGTGACAAGTGACACTCTCGCTGTGGGGGTGTGTTCTGAGGCGTAGCCTTCTAGTCGGCTAAACGCGGGAAACCGCGTAATTCAAGGGGGCGGGCGGCGTCGGACGGCGCCTGCCTGGACAGACGGAATCGAGGCGAAACGCTGCTGTGAGCAGTTCACCATCACCTTTCGGACAGAACGAATGGCTCGTCGAAGAGATGTACCGCAAATTCCGCGAGGACCCATCGTCGGTCGATCCCAGCTGGCACGAATTCCTCGTGGATTACGCCCCCGAACCGATTGAGGCCTCGGCCGAGAACGGCTCCGCTGCCAAGCAGGCGGCCCCCTCGAAGCCCGCCGCACCGGCCGAATCCGCACCCGCCGAACCCACCGCCGCAAAGCCCGCTCCGGCAAAGGCCACTTCGGCAAAGACCGCTCCGGCCAAGACTGCTCCTACAAAGACCGAGGCGCCCGCCGCTGCCCCGGCCCCCGCCAAGAAGGCCGAGCCCGCTCCGGCTGCGGAGAAGAAGCCCGCCGCACCCGCTGCCAAGGCTGGTGAGGGCGACGAGAACGCCATCCTGCGCGGTGCCGCCGCCGCCGTCGTCAAGAACATGAACGCGTCGCTGGACGTGCCGACCGCCACCAGCGTCCGGGCCATCCCGGCGAAGGCCATGATCGACAACCGCGTGGTCATCAACAACCACCTCAAGCGCACCCGCGGCGGCAAGATCAGCTTCACCCACCTGCTCGGCTACGCCATCGTCCAGGCGGTCAAGAAGTTCCCCAACCTGAACCGGCATTTCGCCGAGATCGACGGCAAGCCCAACGCCGTCACCCCGGCGCACACCAACCTCGGTCTGGCCATCGACCTGGCCACCAAGGATGGCGGCCGGCAACTCGTCGTCGCCGCGATCAAGAAGACCGACACGATGGCCTTCGGCCAGTTCATCGCCGCCTATGAGGACGTCGTACGGCGGGCCCGCGACGGCAAGCTGACCGCCGAGGACTTCTCCGGCGTCACCATCTCGCTGACGAACCCGGGCACCATCGGCACCGTGCACTCGGTGCCGCGGCTGATGCGCGGCCAGGGTGCCATCATCGGCGCCGGTGCCATGGAGTACCCGGCCGAGTTCCAGGGCGCCAGCGAGCAGCGCATCAACGAGATCGGTGTCGGCAAGCTCATCACGCTGACGTCGACGTATGACCACCGCATCATCCAGGGCGCGGAGTCCGGCGACTTCCTGCGCACCATCCACAACCTGTTGCTCGACGACGAGTTCTATGACGAGATCTTCATGGAACTCGGGATCCCGTACGAGCCGGTCCGCTGGCGCACCGACAACCCGGACTCGATCTTCGACAAGAACGCCCGGATCATCGAGCTCATCGCGGCCTACCGCAACCGTGGTCATCTGATGGCCGATATCGACCCATTGCGTCTGGACAAGACGCGCTTTCGCAGCCACCCCGACCTGGATGTGAACACCCACGGTCTGACGCTGTGGGATCTGGATCGGGTGTTCAAGGTCGACGGCTTCGCCGGCGCGGAGCACAAGAAGCTGCGCGACATCCTCTCGGTGCTGCGCGACGCCTACTGCCGGCATGCCGGCGTGGAGTACACCCACATCCTGGAACCCGACCAGCAGAAGTGGATCCAGGAGCGCGTCGAGGTCAAGCACGACAAGCCGACCGTCGCCGAGCAGAAGTACATCCTGAGCAAGCTCAACGCGGCCGAGGCGTTCGAGACGTTCCTCCAGACCAAGTACGTCGGGCAGAAGCGCTTCTCGCTCGAAGGCGCGGAGACCGTCATTCCGATGATGGACGCCGCGATCGATCAGGCCGCCGAGCACGGTCTCGACGAGGTCGTCATCGCCATGCCGCACCGCGGCCGGCTCAACGTGCTGGCCAATATCGTCGGCAAACCGTACTCGCAGATCTTCGGCGAGTTCGAGGGCAACCTGAATCCGTCGCAGGCGCACGGATCCGGTGACGTGAAATACCACCTCGGCGCCACCGGCACCTACCTGCAGATGTTCGGGGACAACGATATTGCGGTATCGCTGGTCGCCAACCCGTCGCACCTGGAGGCCGTCGACCCGGTGCTGGAGGGGCTGGTCCGCGCCAAGCAGGACCTGATCGATTTCGCCTCACCCGACGGCAACGAGGCGTTCTCGGTGGTGCCGATGATGCTGCACGGTGACGCCGCCTTCGCCGGCCAGGGAGTGGTCGCCGAGACGCTGAACCTGGCGCTGCTGCGCGGTTACCGCACCGGCGGCACCATCCACATCATCGTCAACAACCAGATCGGCTTCACCACCTCACCGCACGATTCGCGATCCAGCGAGTACTGCACCGACGTGGCGAAGATGGTCGGCGCACCGATCTTCCACGTCAACGGTGACGATCCCGAGGCCTGTGTCTGGGTTGCCAAGCTGGCCATGGACTTCCGGCAGCAGTTCGGCAAGGACGTCGTCATCGACATGCTGTGCTACCGCCGCCGTGGGCACAACGAGGGCGACGACCCGTCGATGACCCAACCCGGTATGTACGACGTGATCGACACCAAGCGCGGTGTCCGCAAGACCTACACCGAGTCGCTGATCGGCCGCGGTGACATCTCGATGAAGGAGGCCGAGGACGCGCTGCGCGACTACCAGGGCCAACTGGAGCGGGTGTTCAACGAGGTTCGCGAGCTGGAGAAGCACGAGATCGAGCCGAGCGAATCGGTCGAAGCCGACCAGCAGACGCCCAAGGGCCTCAACACCGCGGTCGACAAGTCGCTGCTGGCCCGCATCGGCGATGCGCACCTGGCCGCACCGGAGGGCTTCAGCGTGCACCCCCGGGTGCAGCCGGTGCTGGACAAGCGCCGCGACATGGCCTACGACGGCAAGGTCGACTGGGCCTTCGGCGAGCTGCTTGCCCTGGGAACGCTTGTCGCAGAAGGTAAGACGGTGCGGTTCACCGGACAGGACGTCCGGCGCGGCACCTTCACCCAGCGCCATGCGGTGATCATCGATCGCAAGACCGGTAACGAATTCACCCCGATCGACCTGCTGACCACCGATGCCGACGGCAACCCGACCGGTGGCCGCTTCATGGTCTACGACTCGGCGCTGTCCGAGTTCGCGGCCGTGGGCTTCGAATACGGCTACTCGGTGGGCAACCCTGAGGCGATCGTGTTGTGGGAAGCCCAGTTCGGCGACTTCGTCAACGGTGCACAGTCCATCATCGACGAATTCATCAGCTCCGGCGAGGCCAAGTGGGGCCAGCTCTCCGATGTCGTGCTGCTGCTGCCGCACGGCCATGAGGGCCAGGGCCCCGACCACACCTCGGGTCGTATCGAACGCTTCCTGCAGGTGTGCGCCGAGGGCTCGATGACGGTCGCCATGCCGTCCACCCCGGCCAACTATTTCCACCTGCTGCGCAGGCACGCGCTGGACGGTATCCACCGCCCGCTGATCGTATTCACCCCGAAGTCGATGCTGCGCAACAAGGCTGCGGTCAGCGAGGTCAAGGACTTCACCGAGATCAAGTTCCGCTCGGTGCTCGAAGAGCCCACCTACGAAGAGGGCATCGGCGACCGGTCGACCGTCAAGCGGGTGCTGCTCACCAGCGGCAAGATCTACTACGAGCTGGTGGCCCGCAAGGCCAAGGAGCAGCGCGACGATATCGCCATCGTGCGCATCGAGCAGCTCTACCCGCTGCCGCGGCGCCGGCTGGCCGCCACACTCGACGAGTACCCCAATGTGTCGCAGTACTTCTGGGTGCAGGAGGAGCCGGCCAACCAGGGTGCCTGGCCGACCTTCGGACTGTCACTGCCGGAGCTGCTGCCGGAGAAGCTGACCGGGATCAAGCGGATCTCCCGACGGGCCATGTCGGCCCCGTCCTCGGGCTCCTCGAAGGTGCACGCGGTCGAGCAGCAGGAGATCATCGACGAGGCGTTCGCGCCCTAGCCTCTGACGCAGAAATGCGCGAGATCCCGCTGCGGGATCTCGCGCATTTCTGCTGTAGCGAGCTGGAAAGTATCGAGCTAGAAGCCGAGCATGCCCAGCGGGATCGGTGACTCACCGTTGGCCAGCGAGGTCATGGCGCCGGGGCAGAAGGCCGAGATCGCGAACCCGGTGAACATGGTGGCCGGCCCGAGCGGACGCCCGATGGTATCGGAGACCTGACCGGCGACATCGGCGAGATTCTGGCCACCGTCGGCCAGCGCCGGGCACACCGACTGTCCTGCGGAGACGGCATCGGCGGGGTTGATATTGCCCAGACCCGAGCCGTCCAGGGTGTTCAGGAAGTCGGCGGCGGGGTCGGCCTGGGCGGGTGCCGCAACGAGCAGGCCGATGGACAGGGCGGCACCGGCGGCAGCCACGAATCGAAAACGCATCATGGTGGGGAATCGCCGCGCGTCCGGGCATCGTTACATGGCGTCGCACAGACTGCACCATTGGCGCCAGGATGAGATGCGTTTTGCCACTTGGCTTCACGAGACGGTCATCACATCATGGTCGGATGGACCATCCTGTCGAACAGCGCCTGACCATCGACGACCGGCCCGTCCGGGTCCACACCGCCGGCGATCCCACCCATCCACCGGTTCTGCTGCTACACGGCATCTCGCGCAGCCTGGAGGACTGGTCCGAGCAGATCGCACGGCTGTCCCCGCGCTACTACGTGATCGCCCCCGACCAGCCGGGGTTCGGATTCTCGGCACGCCGCGACGGACCGGCCGACCTGGCGACACTGGCCGACGGGGTGGCAGGCACGCTGGCCGAACTCGGCGAGACCCGCCCCTGCCATGTCATCGGCAATTCTCTGGGCGGCGCGGTGGCCATGCAGCTGCTGGCATCGCACCCCGACCGGGTGGCCACCCTCACCCTGGTCAACAGTGCCGGTTTCGGTGCAGGCGTCACGCCGCTGCTGCGCATGCTCTCGCTGCCCGGGCTGGGCCGCTACGCCGCGACACACAGCACACCGGCCGGGGCGCGGCTGATGGAACGCCGCATCTTCGCCGACCCCGCCCTGGCAACCTCCGAACGCATCGGCCACGCACTGCAGATCGCCGCCCAGCCCGGCGCCGGGGCGTTTCTCCATGACATCGCCAACCACCTGGGCACGGTGCGCGGTGTGCGACCGCAGTGGCGGGGCGACCTGCTGGCAGCCGTGGCCGCGCACCCGCGGCCCACCTTGGTGATCTGGGGTGACCGCGATCGCATCCTGCCCGCCGAGCACCTCGTCGCGGCCCGGCGGCACTTCCCCGACGCCCAGGTCCACCTGTTCGCCGCCACCGGGCACATGCCGCAGATCGAGCGGCCCGACGAGTTCGCAGACCTCGTCACCGCGTTCATCGACAACGGACCGACCCGGTCGGCGTCGGTACCGCCGGTAACGGCTAAGGTCGACCTCAATCGTTCAGACAGTCGGTCGATGAGGAGAGTGCGCATGGAGGGCTTTGCCGGAAAAGTTGCCGTCGTCACGGGCGCCGGCTCGGGTATCGGGCAGGCACTGGCCGTCGAGCTGGGCCGCTCGGGCGCCAAGCTGGCGATCAGCGATGTGGACGTCGAGGGGCTGGCCGTCACCGAGGAGCGCCTGAAGGCCATCGGTGCACCCGTGAAGGCCGACCGGCTCGACGTCACCGAGCGCGAGGCCTTCGAGCTGTACGCCGGCGCGGTCAAGGAGCATTTCGGCAAGGTCAACCAGATCTACAACAACGCCGGGATCGCGTTCTCCGGTGATATCGAGGTCAGCTCCTACAAGGACATCGAGCGCGTGATGGACGTCGACTTCTGGGGCGTCGTCAACGGCACGAAGGCCTTCCTGCCGCATCTGATCGAGTCCGGCGACGGTCACGTCGTCAACGTCTCCAGCCTCTTCGGCATCTTCTCGGTGCCCGGCCAGGCCGCCTACAACGCCGCCAAGTTCGCCGTGCGCGGTTTCACCGAGGCGCTGCGCCAGGAGATGGCTGTCGCCAAGCACCCGGTCAAGGTGACCTGCGTGCACCCCGGCGGTATCAAGACCGCGATCGCGCGCAATGCCACCGCCGCCGAGGGCATCGACGTGCAGAAGATGGCCAACGCGTTCGACAAGAAGTTGGCAAAGACCTCGCCCGAGCGCGCCGCCAAGATCATCCTGGAGGCGGTCCGCAAGGATCGCGCCCGGGTGCTGGTCGGCGCCGACGCCAAGATCCTCGACGTGTTCGTGCGGAT
>JBPPMV010000204.1:0-4503 GCA_051306235.1 Mycobacterium sp.
GGCGATGCCGGCTACTGCCCCGGCCCCGCAGTCGGCGGCAGCACCAGCCTCGCGGTGATCGGCGCCTACGTACTGGCCGGCGAGTTGGAGCGGGCGGGCGGCGATCCGGCGGTGGCGTACCCGGCCTATGAACGGGTGATGCGCGAGCCGGTGATCGGCGCGCGGGCACTGGCCAAGAGCATGGCGAAAGGCATTCTGCCGTCATCCCAGCTCGGGGTGCGGGGGCTGATCGTTGCGGGCCAACTGATCTCGGTGCTACCAAAACCGCTGACCGCAGCGGTGGCGGGGCTGAACAGCAAAGGCCTTCGACTCTACGACTCGATCGAGGTGCCGCGGTACAGCGCGGCCACTCTCGCCCCCCGGACCGACTAACTCCTATCCGACTCATCCCGAAGCGGAACACCCCTGGACCGGTAGAGCTCGGCGTCCGCTGCGGCGTACAGCTCGGCGATATCGACGGCGTGCGAGGGCCGGGTGGCTGCGCCGAGGCTGACCTTCGGCGTGCGCACCCGAATATCGTCGAGCAGCCATCCGATCGCCTCGGCATCCGGGTGGGCGACGCAGATCGCGAATTCGTCGCCGCCCAATCGCGCCACAATCGCGCCCCGCGGCGCGGCCTTGGCCCAGTGCCGGGCGTACTCGCTGATCCGGCGGTCCCCGGCCTGATGTCCATAGGTGTCGTTGAGCGCTTTGAGACCATCGATATCCAACGCGATGACCGTGATGGCCATCGGAGTTGCCCGTGAACGCCCGACCAGCTCGGCGGTGGAGATCTCCCACCCGACGCGGTTGAGCACGCCGGTGAGGGCATCGGTGCAGGCGGCGGTGAACATCGCCCGCATCAGCAGCCCGAACGACTCGGCGGCGCCGATGATCGCGACTGTGATGATCAGAACCGTGATGACCCCGACATGGGGTGCCGGTGCGATGACGACTGCTGCCGCGCAGGCACCGGTCAGCAGGGCGATCAACGGCAAGGCCTGCCGTGGCGGATGGAAGGCCCGCAGGTACATCGCCAGGAACATCGGCGCGATCAGGCACACGTACTCGGCGGTCAGGGTCACGTGAAATGCCATCACGATCGGGGTGGCGATGATTGCCACCGCGGTGGCGAACGCCGAACGATCCGGCCTCAGCGCCAGATAAGCCAACGCCAGCACCCCGAGGACGATCGCGACCAGACCACCTGCCGGGTTGGCGTACGTGATGTCGGTGCGTACCGGGAAGAAGGTGAACACCACACCGTAGGTGTAGAGGAACGTCGTTGCACCCAAATAGATGCGCAACAACCTGACGCGTTGCCGGCCGAGGAAGCGGCCATCCGCTCCGGCGAGTGACGAGAAACCAGACATGTTCTCAGACTGCTCTACCGGGCCGGTCGGTACAGCGCGGCCACCGCGGGCACGCTCACCTTGAGCGACGGGGTGCGGGGCAGCTCGTCGACCAAGACGACGGAGACCGGCACATGATGCGCCGGTAGCGCCTCGCGCACGGCCGTCAGCAGGTCGGCTTCGGTGACCGTGGCGCCGGGCACGGTCTCGACGGCGGCGAACGGCACCTCGCCCAGCCGCGCGTCGGGCACCCCGACGACGCCGGCGTCGCGGACCTGGGGATGTGAGATGAGCACGCCTCGAACAGTTTCCGGGATGATCTTGAATCCGCCTCGGTTGATCGCACCGTCGGCCCTGCCGTGCAGAGTGATGAAACCGTCCTCGTCGACCGATGCGATATCGGTGGTGCGTACCCAGTCCGGTCCCAGCAGTGGAACGTGTGCGGTCAAGATGCCCTGTTCGCCGACGGTCACCTCGGCGCCACTGTCCGCGTCGATGATGCGGACCTCGACACCGGGCAGTGCACGTCCGGAGCTGGCGCGCTTGCGGGCGCCGAACTCGCGGTAGAGATCCGGCGTCCAGGTGCACACCGATCCGGCGAATTCCGTTGCGCCATAGGCGGTGAGCACCGGGATGCCGTAGCGCTGCTCGAAGGCGTCGCGGGTCGGCACGTCCAGTGGCCCCGATGCACTCATCACGTACTGCAGCGAAGACAGGCCGGCGGCGGGCAGATCGGCTTCCAGCAGCATCCGCACCACCGCAGGCTGAACGCCGACGCGTTGCAGGCCATGGTTTTTCACCACATCCACCCAGGCTGGCACGCTGAAGCGTTCCATCAGTACCATGCGCTTGCCGACGTAAACCCCGGTGACCAGTTGGCAGACGCCGCCGATACCGCCGAGAGGCCAGTAGACCAACTCTGGCGGTTCGTCGGGGGCCGCCTGGCCACCGGTGACGCTGAACACGGTGTGCTCCAGTACCTGTGCCCGGACCTCGAAACGCTTGGGCGGGCCGGTGGTTCCGCTGGTGAGGATGGCCAGTGCACCGTCGACAGTGGGTCGGTTCCGGGTGGTGTCGGCATGTCCGACTGCGGCCACCTCGGCGCCGAGCACGATGCCCACGGCACCGATTCCACGAGCCGCCGCGGTGACGGGTTCGGTCCAGTCCTGTGGATCGGCGAGTACTGCGACGGCGTCCAGGCGTGCGATATCGGCGGCGATCGCCTCGGGTGTCTGGAACGAATAGATCATCGCGACGGGGCGGCCCGCCGCCAGGGCTCCGACGGTCGCCGCGGCATGCGGGTAGCGGTTGCGCACCACCAGGGCCACCGGCGCGTCCGGGGCGACACCGGCGCGGTCCAGACAGTCGGCGATGCCGGCCCCGTAGGCGGCGACCTCATCGCCGGTGAACCAGTGCCGCTCGAACTCGATGCAGGGCCGGTCACCGTAGCTCGCCAGCCCTGCCGCAAACCTTTCGGTAAAGCTCTCGGTCACGGTGCCATTGTGCACCCCGGGTTCAGCCGCAGCGGGCCCGGAAGTCCTTTGCGGGTTGGCGGATGCCTTGCAGTTCGGCCTTCACCTGCGGGTTGGCATCCATGTAGGCGACCACGGCCTCGCGCTTCTGATCACCGTCCATGTCCTTGAGCGTCGTGAAGAAGTCGTTCACCGGCGGGTGGGTGAACATGTAAGCGGAGGTGGCGGTCGTGACGCCGGCCATCACACCCATGAGATCCGCCGCAGTGCAGTTCGGCAGCGGAGGTGCAGGAGGCGGCGAAGGCTCAGCCATCGCGGAGGTGCTTGTGGCCAGTAACACCGCCCCGGCCCCGACCGCCGCCATCAGCACGCGTTGCGCCAAAGTCAAGTGAGACACCATCAATCGCTCCTCTGCCCGCTTGATCGAATCATCGGCCACGCCCTCCGCCGCCGCGTCCACCGCCGCCGCCACCGTTGATGCCACCGCCACCGGATCCGCCGCCGCCGATGCCGTCACCGCCGCCCCCGGGCCTATTCCCCGGACGCCCGGGCAGGCCGGGATCAAGGTCGGCGTCGAGATAGATCTGCCAGCCCCCGTAGTCGTCGCACATGTAGTCGTACTCGCACGGATAGGGCACCGACGGGCCTGATCCCGGGCCACCACCGCCGCCCCCGCCGCGTACATCCCCCTGCGAGCAGATGGTGGTTCCGCCGGTACTGGAACAATCGGCCGACGCCGTGGGAGGTACAGAGACCCAGTACAACACCATGACCGGCGCGGCAAGCAAGTACGGTAAGCGCATCGCTTCACTCCAACTGCGTCCGTTGGTGCCGGCCGTCAATACACGGTCAGATTCCTGGACTGTATGCCGAAGACACTCGCAGATGGGGCAATCCACCAAATCCAGCTGAAATAGTCGGGCGCCGCCCGAACCATGACATCGAAACCTTTTCGAAAGACACGAAACCACCATTGGCTCCGGGAATTTTGTTTGTGAATGCTGTGCTGTGACAGAGATTCACGCGGTGAAGCAACTGCGATAGTCACTGGGCGTGGTGTGCAGCTGCCGGACGAAGTGGTGCCGGAAGGTCACCGGCGACTCGAAACCGACCCGCGCCGCGATCTGTTCGACCGAGAGATCTGAGGATTCCAACAGCGCCAGACTGGCCTGGATGCGTTGTTCGATAAGCCACTTGATGGGTGTGGTGCCGGTGGCCTTGGCGAACTGCCGCAGGTAGCTGCGCCGTGACATGGCCGACTGCGCGGCTAACTCGTCGAGAGCGATCGGGGTATCGAGATGTTCGAGCGCCCAAGCCATTCCGGCCGCGATCCGCCCGTCTGTGCTCGGCTCCGGTACCGGGGTGTCGATGTACTGCGCCTGCCCGCCGGCGCGGTGCGGGGCGATCACCAGCCGCCGCGCGACATCGTTGGCGACGCGCATACCGTGGTCGGTGCGCACGATGTGCAGGCACAGATCGAGGCCGGCGGCGCAGCCCGCGCTGGTGAGCACCCGGCCGCTGTCGACGTAGAGCGGCGCCGGATCGACGTCGATCTCCGGGTACTGCTGCGCCAACAGGTCGGCGTACACCCAGTGCGTGGTGGCCGAGCGCCCGTCGAGGACGCCCGCGGCCGCCAGCGCGAAGGCTCCCGAGCAGATCGACACCAGGCGGGCCTCGCGCCCGTCGGCCGCCCTGATCGC
>JBPPMV010000205.1:0-13667 GCA_051306235.1 Mycobacterium sp.
GCCGCGGTGATGACCCTGCTGACCGAGCACGGTCCAGCCGCGGTCACCATGGAAGCGGTCGCCGCCACCGCGCGCACCAGCAAGCCGGTGCTGTACCGACGTTGGAGTGACGGCCGGGAACTGTTACGCGACACGCTGTTGGGCATCGCGAAGGCGGGTATCCCGCACGAGGACACCGGCAGCTACCGCACCGACATGCTGGCCGTGCTGCGCGGCTGGGCCGATCTGTTCACCGGCCCGCAAGGTGCGACCATGCGGGCCGTCGTGGCGGCGATGGTCGGCGATGATGCACTCACCACGGCGTTCCGTGACGATGTGATCGCCTGGCGCAAAGCGGAGATGGCGGCCCTTCTGGCCCGCGGTGTCGACCGCGGCGATGTGCGCGCCGACGTGCCGGTGCACATCGCGCGCGAACTGGGCCAGAGCGTGCTGTGGCACCGCCTGCTGGTCACCGGCGATCCCATCACCGAGGATCTGGTGGTCCAACTGGTCGACGAGGTCTTGGTGCCGTTCGTCAGCCCTACTACAGGGCGCCCTACTACAAGACGTAGTTAACGCTGCTCTACGATCAGGCCGTGGCTGTCGGACGACTTTTCCTGCGACTCGTGGACACGCTGCCCCTGCCCAGCCTGCGCACTCAGCGCATCGTGGCGGTCTGCGTGATCCTGACCCAGGGCGGTATCGCTGTCACCGGGGCGATCGTGCGCGTGACGGCCTCCGGCCTCGGCTGCCCCACCTGGCCGCAGTGTTTCCCCGGCAGTTTCACCCCGGTGCCGCACGCCGAGGTGGCAGGCATCCACCAGGCCGTCGAATTCGGCAACCGGATGCTCACATTCCTCGTCGTGCTCACCGCGGCGGCCGCGGTCATCGTCGTCACCCGCGCGCGGCGCCGCCCCGAGGTGATCCGCTATGCGTGGTTGATGCCGGCGTCGACGGTGGCGCAGGCCATCATCGGCGGCATCACCGTGCTGACCGGACTGCTCTGGTGGACCGTCGCGATCCACCTGCTGGTGTCGATGGCGATGGTGTGGTTGTCGGTGCTGCTGTACGCCAAGATCGGGGAACCCGACGACGGAGTCCCGCGCCCGCGGGTGCCCAAACCGTTGCGGCAGTTGACGATGCTGAGCGGTGTCGCGCTGTCGGCGGTCCTGGTGACCGGGACCATGGTCACCGGCGCGGGCCCGCATGCCGGCGACAAGAGTCCGGAGCGTCCGGTCCCCCGACTCCAGGTCGAGATCACCACGCTGGTGCACATGCACTCGTCGCTGTTGATCGCCTACCTGTCCCTGGTCGTCGCCCTGGGCTTCGCGCTGCTGGCGGTCCGCGCGCCGCGACCGGTGACGAACCGACTCGGCGTCGTCGTGGCGCTGGTTGCAGCCCAGGGTGCACTCGGAGCGGTGCAGTTCTTCACCGGCGTCCCCGAGGTGTTGGTCGCGCTGCACGTGGCCGGTGCGGGCGCCTGCACCGCGGCCACCGCGGCGCTGTGGGCGTCGATGCGCGAGCGCGCCGAACCTGCTCTGCACCAATCTGTGGTCTGATCACAGATCTGCACCGTTGGATGTTATCGGTGTGATTAATTAACATTCTGTTCTAGGCTGACGGGATGACCACCGGCCTGAACGCACAAGCTCGTCGAGCTGCGATCGCCGCGCGCATCCACAGCGACCGTGAGGTCGACTTCGCCACCCTCGCGGGCGAGTTCGACGTCTCCGAGATGACGATTCGGCGCGATATCGAGCGGCTGGAGGAGCAGGGCATCGCCCGGCGGGTCCTCGGTGGCGCCATCGCCTACGGCGGAAAATCGACCGAGCCGAGCTTCGATGCGCGTGCCGCCGATTCCGCCGACGAGAAACTGCACATCGCCCACGCGGTGGCCGACCTGCTGACCCCGCGCGAGACCGTGATCCTCGACAGCGGCAGCACGGTCCTTGCGGTCGCCCGCGCCATCAAGGGCAGGGACCTGGGCCTTACCGTCATCACACCCAGCGTGCTGGTGGCCGTCGAACTCGCCGACGAACCGGACACCACGATCCTGCTGACCGGCGGCAAGGTGCGCCCCGGCGAACTCAGCCTGATCGGCGCCGAGGCCGAGGATTTCTACCTGCGCTACAACTGCGACACCTACGTGATGGGTATCGCCGGCGTCGACGGCAAACGTGGGGCATCGGAGTATCACCGTGAGGAAGGCAACGTGAAGCAGGCCGCCATGCGCTCGGCCGACCGGGTGATCGTCGCCGCCGACGCCTCCAAGCTGGGCCGGGTGCAGTTGATCAATGTCGCACCGGTGTCCGCGATCTCGATTCTGGTCACCGATGGGCCCTCGACGCATCCCGCGGTCGAAGCGCTGCGCACGGCAGGCGTCTCGGTGGTCTGCGTGAACGCCGATCGGTCGACGGAAAATTCAGCGCCAGCGCGCTGAAACCCCGGCGCTCTCGGAGCGCGTCACCACCGCACCGGCCTCCTCGGCGATCAACGCGCCGGCCGCCCAGTCGTGCAGCGCGAGATCGTCCTCGACGAACGCATCGAGGCTGCCCTGGGCCACCAAACACAGATCCACTGCGGCAGCGCCGAATCGGCGCATATCGGTGTACCCGGCCATCACCGTGCCGAGTTCGCGCAGTTGCCTGCGCCGGTGACCGGGATCGTAGGACAGGCCGGTTCCCAGCAGACGCACCGAGGACTCCATGTGCGGCAGCGGCAGCGTCACCGGCCCCGATCCCGAATCCACCTGCGCGCCGGCGCTTCTGGCCGCACTCCAGGTCATGCCCAGCGCGGGTGCGCACACCGCACCGGCCAGCCAGCTGCCGTCGGCCGTGGATCGGGCCGCCACCGAGGTGCCGAAATAGGGCAGGCGGCGGGTGTAATTCGTGGTGCCGTCGAGCGGATCGACGATCCACCGCACCGCACCGCCGCCGGTGTGTTCGGCCAGTTCCTCACCGAGCACGCCGTCATCGGGCCGAGCGCCCAGCAGCACGTCCCGCACCGCCTGCTCGGCAGCACGATCCACCGCCGTCACCACATCACCCGGCGCGCTCTTGGTGGCGACGTCCACCGGCTCGCCCCACTGGCGCAGACATACCGCAGCCCCACGACGCGCGGCCTGGATCGCCAGCGCGCGCAGTTCCTCGCTCATAGCGTCTTGCGGAATTCCTTGACCGCATCCATCAGTTCCGCGGCCCGGGAGGCCACGGCACGGTTCTCGAACACCCCGCCCTCCTTGAAATAGGTGCCGACGACCGCGCCATCGGCGATGGACAGCTGTTCGGCCGCATTGTGCGCGCGCACACCGGTGTTCACGAAGACCGGCACCGCACCGGCGTTGTCCTTCACCACCCGCAGGGCCTGCGCGTCGGTGGCGGCGCCGGCAGTCAGACCGGATACACAGATGGCGTCGGGCTTGGTGGCGAACACCGTGGTGGCGGTGACCGAGGCAAGGTCGCGGTCGGCCAGGTAGACCGCCGACTCCGGGACGATGTTGAACAGCAGCTTCACCGAGTCGCCTCCGATGCGGTGCCGGTGCCGGGCCACCTCACCGACATTGGTGTTCCACAGGCCGAAGTCGCTGGCATAGACGCCGGTGAAAATCTCGCGCACCCACTGCGCACCGGTGGCCACCGCCAGGTCGATGGAGGCCCGCCCGTCCCACAGCACGTTCACCCCGAAGGGCACCGAGAAGTCTTGCAGCAGTTCACCGATCACACGCGCCATGGTGATCGCGGTGATCGGCTCGGTCTTGGTGAGGTACGGCAGGCTGAACTCGTTGGACACCATGACACCGTCGACGCCACCGGACTGCAGCGCGGCCAGTTCCTCCTTGGCGCGTTCGACGACCGCCCGGATGCCGGCGGCCGAATCGAAACCCGGGTCACCGGGAAGTGCCGCCAGGTGCAGCATGGCGATCACCGGCTTCTGCACGGCAAATACGTCGTCGAGCCAACTGGTCATGGTGGGCGCCTCTCCGCTTGTTCTCGTGATGTCGGGTTAAGCCTATGTTACTAAATCACAGATACACCAGGGTTTCTCGTGATATACCGTGACTACCGCACATCTCTTGTGAGAATATAACAGAGTCAGTATTGTGGACCCACTACCGAAACACAGGGCGTCAACAGAAGGGATCGCATGCCGGAGTTCACCATCGGCATTGATATCGGCACCACCGGTACCAAGACCGTGCTCGTCGACATCGGCCGGGCCCGCATCGTCGCTCAGGCCACCCACGACGCCCAACTGTTCTCCGATGCCCCCGGGCACGCCGAGGCCGACCCGAACCAGTGGCTGCACAACGTGCATGCCGGCATCCGTGATGTGCTGACCACCTCCGGCGTCACACCCGATCGCATCGGTGCGCTGTCGACCACCGGCATGGTCCCGGCCGTCGTGCCGGTCGATGGCAGCGGCACCCCGGTGCGTCGCGCGCTGTTGCAGAACGATGCGCGCGCCACCGCCGAGATCCTCGAACTCCAGGACGCCCTCGACGGCCAGACCGTACTGCAGGCGACCGGTTCAGCGGTGACCCAGCAGTCGGTGGCGCCGACCGCACTGTGGCTGCAACGCCATGAGTCCGAGAACTGGAGCCGGACAACACATCTGGTCGGGTCCTACGATTGGGTGCTGATGGCGCTGGGCGCCCCCGCACATGTCGAGTTGAACTGGGCGCTGGAATCGGGGCTGGGCACCGTCGACGGCGGGCGCTTCGAACCGATGTACGCCGCGGCCGGGCTGTCGCCGGAGTTGGTGCCCGCGGTACTCGCCCCGGGCACCCAGGCCGGCGAGCTCAGCGCCGCGGCCGCGGATGCCTCTGGCTTGATCGCCGGGCTGCCGCTTATCGTCGGCGGCGCCGATCACGTGCTGTCGGCGTATGCCGCGGGCATCAACGCCCAAGGCGACTGGTTGGTCAAACTCGGTGGCGCCGGGGATATTCTGGCCGCGGCCGATCATCCGGTGATCGATGCCCGGCTCTATCTCGACGCACATCCGGTGCCCGGCCGGTGGCTGCCCAACGGTTGCATGGCCACCAGCGGCAGCCTGATCCGGTGGTTCCAGACGCTGACCGGCGGTGTCGACCTGGTGGCCCTCGACGATGAGGCCGACACCAGAAGTCCGGCCGAACTACTCTGCCTCCCCTATTTTCTCGGTGAGAAGAGCCCGCTTCACGATCCCGATCTGCGGGGCGCGTTCGTCGGACTGGATCTCGCCCACAATCGCGCCGATATGTACCGGTCGGTGTTGGAAGCCATTGCTTTCGGCTTCAAGCACCACACCGAGGTGTTCGCCTCGATGGGGGTTCCGTTGACCCGCGCACTGGTCACCAACGGCGGCAGCCGCTCGGTGCTGTGGAAGCAGATCCTCGCCGATGTGCTCGACACCCCGCTTTCCCCGATCGTCGGACATCCCGGCGCCTCACTGGGCGCCGCCGTGATCGCAGCCGTCGGCACCGGTCTGCTGGCGGATTGGGACAGCACCACGACGTTCCAGACCATCGGCGAACCCGTCGTGCCCAACCCGAATCACGTCGACCGGTACGCCGAGGCCTATGGCCAGTGGCGCGAACTCGGTGACGTGCTGACCCCCATCTCCCACCGCATCGCCCGAAAGGCCCGGTCATGACCACCCCGAACACCACCACCGCGAGCACCCAGACCGTTGTCATCACCGGCGCGGGATCGGGGATCGGCCGGGCGATCGCCACCATCCTGGCCCAGCGCGGCTGGCAGGTCATCGTCTCCGACATCGACTCCGCCGCAGCCGAACAGACGCGTGCAGAACTGACCGGGACCGGGCACGAAGCCGTCGCCCTCGATGTCACCGATGCCGCAGGCGCGGCCCGACTGGCCGATGACGTGGCCGACCGCCTCGGCCTGCATGCCTGGGTCAGCAACGCCGGGATCTCGGCGATGGCCCGCTTCATCGACGTCTCCACCGACCAGCTCGACCGCAGCGTAGACATCAATCTCAAGGGCGTCTTCCTGTGCGGGCAGGCCGCGGCCCGCGCCATGATCCGCACCAGGGTGCGCGGCACCATCGTCAACACCGCATCGATGGCAGCCAAGCAGGGCCGGGTGCCGTTCCTCGCGGACTATGTGGCCTCCAAGTTCGGTGTCCTCGGACTCACCCAGGCAATGGCCTTCGAGCTTGCCGCCCATGGCATCACGGTCAACAGCGTGTGCCCCGGCTTCGTGGCCACCCCGATGCAGAGCCGGGAACTGGAGTGGGAGGCCGTGCTCAGCGGTTCCACGCCTGACGGCGTCCGCCAGTCCTGGGTCGACGCCACACCACTGGGTCGGCTGCAGACCCCCGAAGACGTCGCCAGGGCGGTGGCGTTCCTGGTCTCCGAGGATGCCCGGTTCATCACCGGAGAAGCGCTGTCCGTCAACGGCGGTGCGTACATGGATTGAGCCGCATCATGCCCGCGAACGTCTCCATCCACCCCACCCGGACCAGGAAAAGTGAGAACCCATGAAAATTCCGATGCTCAGCCGGCGCGCGAGTCAGCCGGCCTCAGCCAAATGGTTGCCCGCGATCGTCGCCGTCACCGCACTGACGGTGGCAGGCTGCGCGGGCAGCGGCGGATCCGATGAGCTCTGCTCATCGGGTCTCGGCGACATCCCCACCGACACCAGCGCCACCGTGCGGGTGCTCATGGAGAACGTGCCGGACACCGATATCGTGAGCGGCCTTGTCGGACAGTTCAACCAGAAGTACCCGGACGTCAAGGTCGAGATCGAGACCATGACATTCGACCAGATGCGGGACCGGTTGGTCTCGTCGTTCCAGGCCTCCGAGCCCGCGTACGACCTCATCGTGGTGGACAACCCGTGGATGGACGATTTCGCCGATGCCGGGTTCCTGCAGCCGCTCAGCGACCGCATCTCCGCAACCAGCGGCTACCAGCCCGAGGATTTCTTCGATTCGCTGACCGCCATCACCGATGTGGACGGCACCACCTACGGCGTGCCGTTCTACAACTACGCCCTGGGATACATCTACAACACCGGTGATCTCGCCGCGGCCGGGCAGAGCGTCCCGACCGATCTGGACGCACTGGTGGCGACCTCGCAGCGTCTCAAGACCCCGGAACGGGCCGGGATCGCAATGCAGCCCCAGCGCGGCTACAAGATCTTCGAGGAGTGGGCCAACTGGCTGTTCGCCGCCGGCGGGTCGATCTACGGTGAGGATGGCAAGCCCTCGCTGGACACCCCGGAAGCTGCCCGCGCCCTGGACGCCTATATCGAGACCTACCAGACCGCGGCACCGGCCAACAGCCTGTCCTGGGGATTCGACGAGGCCTTCCGTTCGGTCTCCAGCGGTATGGCCGCCTCGATGATCGGGTACAACTGGAACCTCCCCGCGCTCAACGATCCCGAGGGTGCGTCCGCTGAGCGGGCCGGCCAGTTCTCCCTGGCCCCCATCCCCGGCGGCAAATCCGCTCTGGGGTCCTGGAGTTGGGCGATTCCCGCCAACTCCGGTGCCGCCGACGCGGCCTGGGCGTTCGCCTCGTGGGTGACCTCACCCGAGGTCGATGCGCAGCGGGTCGCCGATGGTGGTGCCGTGATCCGGGAGAGCTCGCTGACCAACCCGCAGGTGCTGGCCGACGGTTACGGCGCCGATTACTACAAGACGGTCGGCGACATCCTCGCCGATGCGGCCCCGCTCACCCAGGGTAAGGGTGGCGAGGAAATGATCCAGGCGGTCGGCACCGAGCTCAACGACGCCGCCGCGGGCCACAAGAGCGTCGCCGACGCACTGCGTGATGCGCAGGCAGCTGCGGAGCGGATTCAGCAGTGACCGTAGGGAATCCGGCGGCCACACGTCGCGCAACGGGATGGCGGGGGTGTCCTGGATGAAGTTCAAGTACGGCATGCTCATGCCGCTGCTCGCCCTGTTCGCCGTGGCCGTCGGGTTCCCGCTCTGTTATGCGGCGTATCTGTCGCTGACCGATTACAAGCTGACCGACCGCACACCACCGGATTTTGTGGGTGGCGCGAATTTCACCAGTGCGCTGTCCAATCCGGCATTCTGGGACGCCTTCGCGGTCACCGCCACGTATGTGGTGATCGCCGTGACCGTGGAACTGGTCCTCGGTTTCGCCCTGGCACTGGCGCTGCATCAGCAGCGCTGGGCCAAGGATCTGTCCCGCGCCATCGTGCTCGCGCCGATGTTCATCACCCCGATCGCGGTCGGGCTGATCTTCCGGTTCCTGCTCAATGACCAGATCGGCGCGATACCGGCGCTGTTGCACGCGGTGGGCGCCGATTACGACTTCTTCGGCGCCGGAAAGGCCTTGCTGACACTGGCCTTCATCGATGTCTGGCAGTGGACGCCGTTCATGGTGCTGCTGATCCTGGCCGGCCTGGAGTCGATGCCCAAACAACCCATGGAAGCGGCCCGCGTCGACGGCGCCGGTCCGGTCTACCGGTTACGCCGGGTGCTGATCCCGATGCTCGCCCCCGTGCTCACCGTCGCGGTGCTGCTGCGCGGCCTGGACGCGCTGCGGGTCTTCGAGTACATCTACGCCACCACCCGCGGCGGCCCGGGCACCGAAACCCAGACCCTGCAGTACTTCATGTACCTGGAAGGCATCCAGTTCTTCCGGCTCGCACAGGCCAGCGCCATGGCCTTCATCGTGCTGGCGCTCGTGCTGGTGGTGATCGTGCTGGCGTTCCGTGCCATGGAACGCAACCGCACCGGGGCGCCGCAGAAGGGTGCCCTCCGATGAGCCGGCCCCGCCCCCTCGAGGTCCTGCGACTCACCGTGCTCACCGCGGCATTCGTCTTCGTCCTGCTCCCCATCGTCTGGGTCGCCCTGGCGAGTTTCAAGACACCCCAACAGATGTCAGAACCGTTCCTGCTCGCGTTCACGCCCAGTCTGGCGAACTGGCAGGCCGTCTTCGAGTCCGGGGTGTTCGCCGCCGCGGGCCGCAGCGCGCTGGTCGGCGTCAGCACGGTGGCCATCAGCCTGGTGGTCGGCAGCATGGGCGCCTATGTGATCGCCAAGTACCGGGCGGGCGGCTCGCTGACCCGGTTCGGAATGCTTGCCGCGCAGGTGGTTCCGCCGGCGGTGATGGTGTTCCCTTTCCTGACCATGGCTCAGGCGCTGCGGATGACCGACACGCTGGCACCGGTGATCTTCGCGCACCTGTCGTTCGTGCTGCCGCTGGTCACCTGGTTTCTGATCGGCTTCTTCGAGGCCGTGCCCGCCTCCCTGGAAGAGCAGGCCCGGGTCGACGGGTTCACCCGCTGGCAGGCCTTCCGGCTGGTGGTGCTGCCGCAGGTGTACCCGGGCATCGGGGCCGCGGGCATCTTCGGGTTCACACTGTCCTGGAACGACCTGTTCTACGGGCTCATCCTGGCCCCCGGCAATGCCGCGATCCTGCCGGTTGCCATCGCGAACTTCAACACCTTTCGCGGTGTGCAGATCGGCACCATGAGCGCGGCGATCATGATCGCGATCATCCCGGTCGTGGTCGCCAGCTTCTTCATCCAACGTCGACTGGTCCAGGGGATCAGCGGCGGCGCGGTCAAGTACTAGACAAGCGAGGTTGTACACGCATGGCATCGGTGACTTTCTCCAAGGTGGGCAAATCGTTCGGATCGACGAGCGTGGTGTCGGACCTGGATCTGGAACTGGCCGACGGCACCATCACCGTCCTGGTCGGCCCGTCCGGCTGCGGTAAGACCACCTCGCTGCGCATGCTGGCCGGGCTCGAACCGGTCAGTGCCGGATCGATCCGGATCGGCGACCGCGATGTGACCGCACTGGAACCCAAGGACCGCGATATCGCCATGGTGTTCCAGAATTACGCTCTCTACCCACACCTGTCGGTACGCGAGAATATCGCTTTCCCGTTGCGGGCCAAGAAGATCCCCCGCGCCGAGGCACTGCGGCGGGCCGACGAGATCGCCGAATCGCTGGGACTCGGCGCGCTGATCGCACGCAAGCCCAAGGATCTGTCCGGCGGGCAGCAGCAGCGCGTCGCGATCGGCCGGGCCATCATCCGCGAGCCCGCGGTCTTCCTGTTCGACGAGCCGCTGAGCAATCTGGACGCCAAACTGCGGGTGGAGACCCGCACCGAGCTGCTGCGCCTGCAGCGCCGGCTCGGCATCACCTCGCTGTATGTCACCCACGACCAGGAGGAGGCGATGACGCTCTCGGACCGGATCGTGGTGATGCGCGACGGTCGCATCGCCCAGGCCGGGCCGCCCGAGGAGGTCTACCGGCGGCCCGCCGACACCTTCGTGGCCACCTTCGTCGGCAGCCCGAAGATGAACCTGATCGACGGCGCCGTCTCGGCTGGTGAACTGCGCACCGCATCCGGTGTCCGGATCACGGTCGGTGGACCGGGCGCGGCGGCGGTGACGATCGGGGTGCGAGCCGACGACCTGATCCTCACCCCGGCCGCCGATGGCGCCGCGGTGGTGGAACTCGTCGAACTGCTCGGCCCGCGCGCCATCATCACGGTGCGTGCGGCCGACCAGCAGCTGACCAGTGTGGTCGAGGCAGCCACCTTGAGCACGGTCACCGTCGGGGCCACGGTCGCGCTTTCGGCCCGCGATGTGCACCGTTTCGATGTGCAGAGCGGACTACGCCTCGGCGATCCCGCCTGACAGTCCTCAGGAGTCCTCGGTATCGGTGAGCCTGCTCGGGGCCGCCTGCCGCCAGGAGTCCAGCACGATATCGTGCAGCTCTCCCGCGTCTTCCAGGGCGTCGAGCCGAACCCGCACCCACGCCGATGGCGCTTCGTGCGGGGGCACCCAGAACTTGTCCGGCTCGGCGGCGATCAGCTCCTCGCGATCAAATCTCGGGCAGCGCACCGCACATGACGTCTGATCGTCGGGCAGGGTCAGGAACATCTTGCCTGCCACGTCGAATGTCGGGTGCCCCCAGCGCTCCTTTTCCCTGGTCTCGGGTAACGACAGGGCGATGCGCTGGACATCATCAGCATCGAACACTGCGACTACACCCCGCGGCGGGACAGCGGGCCGAGTCCCAACCGGATCAGGGCTGCCTCCACGCCGAGCGCGAAATCGCGTTCTGCTCGGCGCTTCTCGGTCGCGCCGAGCTGACGGAACCCCAGCGACGGCTCGACCAGTTCCAGCTCCAGCAGACGCGGATCGCGGGCGCCGCCGATCACATCGACGCGGGCGTACAACAGGTCACGCCCGGCGATACCGAAGCGCCGCGTCACCGCATCCACCGCGGCGTGGCCGACGTCCCACACCTCATCGGTCGGATCGGCAGCACCGAGCTTCTCCGCGGCGAACGTCCCGGTCTCCTCGAACTCCGGCCCCCGGCCCGCCGGCGGCAGGATCGGCCCTTTGGTGAAGGCATGTGAGGGTCGGCCGTTGAGGAACACCAGAGCGGTCTCCCCGCCTGAGATCCGCGCATCGTAGGGCTGCACCAGGACGGCGCGACCGTTGTCCTGCAGCGCCTCGGCGTGGGCCACCGCGGCCCGCGGGTCGACGAAGCGTTGCGCGCCGACCGAACCGGCACCGACGGCGGGTTTGACCACCACTTCGCCGTCGGGCATCCGCAGTCGGTCACCGGCCGCGTAGTACCGGGTGGGCACGATCGGTAGTCCGTCCTCGGCCAGATCCAGCAGGTAGTGCTTGTCGATGCTCCATGCCACCAGATCGGGCGGGTTCAGCAGATTGCGCACGGTGCGCGTCCAGGACAGGAACTCATCGAGCC
Organism: Mycobacterium sp.; assembly: GCA_051306235.1. Lineage (GTDB taxonomy): Bacteria > Actinomycetota > Actinomycetes > Mycobacteriales > Mycobacteriaceae > Mycobacterium. The sequence continues at coordinate 11,692 of JBPPMV010000205.1, forward strand.
GCTCGGTGTAGTCCCAGGTGGCGCGCAGCACCACCAGGTCGGCGTCGGTGGTGGCCGGGTCGTCCCAGGATTTCCAGCTGACGGGCAGACCGCGCGATCGCAGCGCCGCTACCAGGCCATCGTCATCGCTGTCACCCTCCGGTAGCGCCGGACAACTTGCGAACACGATGCGCGGATGGAACACGTCGGGGCGGGCCAGCTTCACCACATGGATGATAGGTACATGCATGCCATCGAAGTTGCCCGCACCGGCGGACCCGACGTCCTGAACTACGTGGAGAAGGAAGCGCCCTCCCCCGGCCCGGGCCAGGTGCTCATCAAGGCCGAGGCGATCGGCGTCAACTTCATCGACACGTACTTCCGCTCCGGACAGTATCCGCGCGACCTGCCGTTCATCTCCGGCAGCGAGGTCTGCGGGACGGTCGCCGCGGTCGGCGAGGATGTCGCCGCCCTGAGCATCGGCGACCGAGTGGTCACCGCCAACGCCGTCGGCGCCTACGCCGACTTCTCGGTGGCACCTGCCGATTACGTGGCCTATGTGCCGGACACCGTGGCGCCGGATGCGGTGGCATCTGCCCTGTTGAAGGGGATGACGGCGCACTATCTGCTCAAATCGGTGTACGCGGTGCAGTCCAATGACACCATCCTGGTGCACGCCGGGGCCGGTGGCGTCGGCCTGATACTGACCCAGTGGGCCACCAGCCTGGGGACCAAGGTGATCACCACGGCGTCGACCCCGGAGAAGGCCGAGTTGTCCCGGCAGGCCGGCGCGATCGAGGTGCTCGAGTACCCGGAGGACGCCGAGGAGTTCGGCGCGACCGTCAAACGGCTCAGCAACGGCGGCGTGGCCGCGGTGTACGACGGGGTGGGCGCATCCACGTTCGAGGCCAGCCTGGCCAGCCTCGCGGTGCGCGGCACACTCGCCCTGTTCGGTGCCGCGAGCGGCCCGGTGCCCGCGTTCGACCCGCAGCGGCTCAACACGGCCGGCTCGGTGTTCCTGACGCGCCCCAGCTTGGGTGCCTACACCCGCACGGCCGACGAGTTCTCCTGGCGTGCAGGTGAATTGATCAACGCCATCGCCGACGGTTCGATCACCATCACGGTCAGTGAGCGCTACCCGCTGGCCGAGGCCGAGCGGGCGCACACCGATCTGCAGGGCCGCCGGACGGTCGGCTCGATCGTCCTGGTGCCGTAGCGGCCGGCCCTCAGCGGCGCAGTCTGACCAGCCGGTACAACCCGAACAACAGGGCGAACCCGATGACGGCGGCGCCGACCCAGGGCAGCAGCAGACCGACCAGGAGCAGCAGGTTCGACCCGGTGTCCACCAGGGCATCCCAGCCGCGTTCCATCTGGCCGAGGAAGCCTCGGTACTCCTCGGGGGCGGGTCCGCCGGCGATGGGGGCGATCAGGTCGACGGTGACGGTGCTGTAGGAGATCTGCTCCCCCAGCGCGGCGCGCTGGGCACGCAGACTGTCCAGATCGGCCTGCCGTTGCGACAGCGCGCTCTCGGCCTCGATCAGCGCCGACGGATCCCTGGCGTCGCGCATGATCGCCAGCAGTCGGTCCACCGAGGTCTGCAACGCCTTGATGCGGGCGTCGAGGTCGACGCGCTGGCTGGTCACATCCTCGGCCTGTACATCCAGCGATTCGACGGTACCGAGGCCCTTCAGTGCGCCGATGATGCCGTCGAGTTTGTCCGCAGGGATCCGCAGCGTCAGGCTGACGCGGGCACGGTCCAGCGCCGACCCGCCGTACTCGGTGCGGCTGTCGATCCGCCCGCCGGCCTCGGTGGCCAGCGTCGAGGCGCGGTCCGCGGCGGCCAGGGGTTCATCGGCGGTGACCGTGATGGTGGCCGTCTTGACGACATCGCGCTGCACCTCCGGCGGCGCCTTCGGGGCGTCCTGGGGCACCGGACCGGTCAACGGCATGGTCTCCGGTGCGGAACCACCGCCCGCCTTGTAGTCCTCGGCGGTTCC
>JBPPMV010000206.1:0-17502 GCA_051306235.1 Mycobacterium sp.
CGTACAACGACTGATCGGCACTTCCGTGACGGGGCGGGTCCGAACACAGTTCGGGCCCGCCCTGCTTGTCTGACGAGTCTCACTACTGGTGGGCGCGGACGGTATCGAACCGCCGACCACTGGTGTGTAAAACCAGAGCTCTACCACTGAGCTACGCGCCCCGTCGCAGGCAACTTACACGGCGTGCCCGGCTCGGGTGAAATCCTCAGCCGTCCCGCAACGCCCCCAGTGCCTGCTGCCAGACCGACTGGTCACGCAACTGGCCGGGCTGCATCATCTCCGCGAACCGGATCACCCCGCTGCGATCGACGGCAAAGGTGCCCCGGTTCGGGTAGCCGGCGTCGGGGTTGAAGACCCCGTAGGCCTGCGCCACGGCCCCGTGCGGCCAGAAATCCGACAGCACGGGGAACAGCAATCCGTTCTCGGTCGCCCAGATCTTGTGGGTGGGCGGCGGTCCGACGGAAATGGTGAGTATGGCGGTATCAGCGTTCTCATACTCGGGTAGGTGATCTCGTATCTCACCCAGCTCGCCCTGGCACACCCCGGTGAACGCCAACGGGAAGAACACCAGCAGCACGTTCTTGGCACGCAGGGACGACAAGGTGACCGGTCTGCCGTGCTGGTCCTTGAGCGTGAAGTCCGGCGCGCTGTCGCCGACCTGAAGCATCGTCAGTCCCCTTGATCGGCCGCGAGATTGTCGCTATCGCGAACTTTTGCGAGTAGCGACCTCGATAACTGCAATCTCGGCGCACCAGTATCGACAGCAGGCACCTCTACCGGCGCCCTCTGCTCTTCGCGCAAGCGCTCATCGGTACCGTCTGCTCTTCGCGCAAGCGCTCATCGGTACCGTCTGCTCTTCGCGCAAGCAGCTCATCGCTGCTTCGTGATGGCCTTGGACTTCGGCTGCACCAACCGGCTGGCGATCCAGTCGCCCAGATTCGCCGACGAGGTCTGCATGAGGCCCGCAGTGGGCGCCGACTCCGCGATCTCGGCAGGCTGCACGTGGCCGGGCTTGCCCGTCTTCGGTGTCACCACCCAGATCACGCCGTCATCGGCCAGTGGGGTGATGGCGTCCATCAGCCGATCCACCAGGTCACCGTCGTCATCGCGCCACCACAGCAGGACCACGTCGACAACCTCGTCGGAGTCCTCGTCGATCAATTCACCGCCACTGACGTCCTCGACGTCGGCCCGGATATCGTCGTCGGTGTCCTCGTCCCAACCAAGCTCCTGGACGACCTGACCCTTTTCGATACCCAGACTGCGGGCGTAGTTCGGGTCGGAATCATTCCCCGCCGCGACCACCTTCTGTCCTCCCTCTTGCTGCTTCGTGTGCGCCTACTGACTTCTGGAGACCTAGCGTCTTCTGGAGAACTATCGTCGCACGTCGTGTTGTGGTAGCCGACCCCTGGCGGCAACTTTGACCCAAGTCGTCAGTACGCGGCATCGCACAGGTCCAATGCCACGGTCCGAGAATCGTTCAATCGGTTGATCGCGTCATTGAACGGGCTGGGCCCGATATCGGTCGCAATAGCCGAGGCCACCGCCCGTGCGGCGTCGACCCACTGGGTCAGCGCGCCGCTCAACTCGGGCCCCAGCGGGTCGGACAGACTGCCCGAGACCAGGTCGGCGCTGCCGTTGAGCGCGTCGATCGCCGGTCCCGCCATGGCCGCCACATCGGTGTTCTGGTTGTAGGCGTCGACGTAGGCGTTCACCGAGCTGATCGCGTCCGCACTGGTGTTGCTGATCGCCTCGCACGAGGTGTGCACGGCCTCGGTGGTGATCGATGCCTGACGCTCCGACTCCCGGGCGCTGGAACTGGCCGCCGATTCGGCGGCGGAAGCCGAAACCGAAGCCTGGTAGATCGGCGCATCGGCCTTGTCCACCGTGGCGGTACCACTGGTGACACTTGCGCACCCCACCACGACCATCGCCAGGCCCGCCGGCGCTCCCAGTGCCAGCGCAGCGATGCGCAGCCGCGCCGGTGCGGGACGGACCCGCCAACTGTTCAGCATCGCCGCCAAACTTACCGGTTCACCCACGCAAAGGGCAGATCATCGCGGTAGGCAACCCTGACCGCCGATCTGCGGCACGATAGGAGGACGATGGTGGGTGCCACAAGCATCGATTGTCCGACACTCAAGCACCTTCTACCGAGGAGCCGTAGTTGACCACCGAGTTCGCGCGCCAAGACCTGGCCCAAAACTCTGGCACCACAGGCGAACCCGACCGGGTTCGCGTGATCAGGGAGGGCGTTGCCTCCTATCTGCCCGATATCGATTCCGAGGAGACAGCCGAGTGGCTGGAGTCGTTCGACCAGTTGGTCGAGCGGTCCGGTCCCGCCCGGGCGCGCTATCTGATGTTGCGCCTCCTCGAACGCGCCGGCGAGCAGCGTGTTGCCATTCCCGCCTTGACCTCCACCGATTACGTCAACAGCATCCCCACCGAACTGGAGCCCTGGTTCCCCGGTGACGAGGATGTCGAGCGACGCTACCGCGCCTGGATCCGCTGGAACGCAGCCATCATGGTGCACCGCGCGCAGCGCCCGGGAGTCGGTGTGGGCGGCCACATTTCGACGTACGCATCCTCGGCCTCGCTGTATGAGATCGGGTTCAACCACTTCTTCCGCGGCAAGTCCCATCCCGGCGGCGGCGACCAGATCTTCATCCAGGGCCACGCCTCGCCGGGCATCTACGCCCGCGCCTTCCTGGAGGGCCGGCTGTCCACCGACCAACTGGATGGTTTCCGCCAGGAGCACTCTCACGCCGGCGGCGGGCTGCCGTCCTACCCGCACCCACGGCTGATGCCCGACTTCTGGGAATTCCCCACGGTGTCGATGGGCCTGGGTCCGATGAACGCGATCTACCAGGCGCGCTACAACCACTATCTGGCCGACCGGGGTATCAAGGACACCTCCGATCAGCATGTGTGGGCCTTCCTCGGCGACGGCGAGATGGACGAGCCCGAGAGCCGCGGCCTGATCCAGGTGGCGGCCAACGAGGCGCTGGACAACCTGACGTTCGTGGTCAACTGCAACCTGCAGCGCCTCGATGGTCCGGTGCGCGGCAACGGCAAGATCATCCAGGAACTTGAATCGTTCTTCCGCGGCGCGGGCTGGAACGTCATCAAGGTGGTCTGGGGCCGCGAGTGGGACGCGCTGCTGCATGCCGACCGCGACGGCGCACTGGTCAACCTGATGAACACCACACCCGACGGTGACTACCAGACCTATAAGGCCAACGACGGTGCCTACGTCCGCGATCACTTCTTCGGTCGCGATCCGCGCACCAAGGCACTCGTCGATCCGATGACCGATACGGAGATCTGGAATCTCAAGCGCGGCGGTCATGATTACCGCAAGGTCTATGCGGCCTACCGGGCGGCGATGGAGCACAAGGGCCAGCCGACGATCATCTTGGCCAAGACCATCAAGGGCTACACACTCGGCCAGCATTTCGAGGGCCGCAATGCCACTCACCAGATGAAAAAGCTTGCCCTGGAAGACCTCAAGACGTTCCGCGATGTCACCCGGGTGCCGATCAGCGATGCCGATCTGGAGAAGGATCCGTATCTGCCGCCCTACTACCACCCCGGGCCGAACGCTCCCGAGATCCGTTACCTGCTGGACCGCAGGCGCACCCTGGGCGGGTTCCTGCCCGAGCGCCGCACCAAGGCCAAGGTGCTCAAGTTGCCGCCCACCGAGACTTACAAGGCGCTCAAGAAGGGCTCGGGCAAGCAGCCGGTGGCCACCACCATGGCGACCGTGCGTACGTTCAAGGAACTGTTGCGCGACAAGAACATCGGGCCCCGGATCGTGCCGATCATCCCGGACGAGGCACGCACGTTCGGGATGGACTCGTGGTTCCCGAGCCTCAAGATCTACAACCGCAACGGGCAGCTCTACACCGCTGTGGATTCCGAGCTGATGCTGGCCTACAAGGAATCCGAGATCGGCCAGATCTTGCACGAGGGCATCAACGAGGCCGGCTCGACTGCATCGTTCACCGCGGTGGCCACGTCGTACGCCACCCACAACGAGCCGATGATCCCGATCTACATCTTCTATTCGATGTTCGGGTTCCAGCGCACCGGTGACGGGTTCTGGGCGGCGGCGGATCAGATGGCGCGTGGTTTCGTCCTCGGCGCCACCGCGGGTCGCACCACGCTGACCGGTGAGGGACTGCAGCACGCCGATGGGCACTCGCTGCTGCTCGCCACGACGAACCCGGCCGCGGTCACCTATGACCCGGCGTTCGCCTACGAGATCGCGCATATCGTCGAGAGCGGCCTCAAGCGGATGTACGGGGAGAACCCGGAGAACGTGTTCTTCTACATCACCATCTACAACGAGCCCTACGTGCAACCCGCCGAACCGGAGAACTTCGATCCCGAGGGCGTTCTGCGCGGGATGTACCGGTTCCGCAGGGCCCCGGAGAAGCGCAGCAGCACCGCGCAGATCCTGGCGTCCGGGGTCTCGATGCCCGAAGCGCTCAAGGCCGCCGACATGCTGGCCGAGAAGTGGGACGTCGCCGCCGATGTCTGGTCGGTGACCAGTTGGGGTGAGCTCAACCGTGACGGTGTCGCGGTCGAGAAGCAGCGGCTGCGCCACCCCGACCAGCCGGCACCCACGGCCTATGTCACCCAGGTGCTCGCCGATGCCACCGGTCCCGTGGTCGCGTTCTCGGATTGGATGCGTGCGGTGCCGGAGCAGATCCGACCCTGGGTGCCTGGCACCTACCTCACCCTGGGCACCGACGGGTTCGGCTTCTCCGACACCCGTCCGGCGGCGCGCCGGTACTTCAACACCGACGCCGAGTCGGTGGTGGTGGCGGTGCTGGAGGCGCTGGCCCGCGACGGTGAGATCGATCCGTCGGTGGCCATCGCCGCGGCCAAGGAGTACCAGATCGACGACGTCAAGGCCGCCGGCGTGTCCTACGCGGACACCGGTAGCGCCTAGACCGCGATTTGTGGAGCGTCGGCCGTAACCTTTGCGGCCGGCGCTCCACAAACCATACAAAAACTGGCGTAGCCATACAAAAAACAGGCGTAGATTTTAGGCATGACCGACAATCGGTTCGGCCCGCCGGCGTCGACGCTCGAAGTGCTCCAGAGCGTGCCCGAGTCAGCGCTGCGTCGTCTCAAGCAGTATTCGGGCCGGTTGGCGACCGAGGCCGTCCAGGCCATGGAGACCCGCCTACCGGGTTTCTCCGACCTGGAGGCCTCCCAACGCGCCAGCGTGCAGCTGGTCGTGCAGACCGCGGTGATCAACTTCGTCGAGTGGATGCGCGATCCCAACAGCGATGTCAGTTACACCGCGCAGGCCTTCGAGGTGGTCCCCCAGGATCTGCGCCGCCGCGTCGCCCTGCGGCAGTCGGTGGAGATGGTGCGCGTCACCATGGAGTTCTTCGAAGAGGTCGTGCCGCTGCTGGCCCGCAACGAGGAGCAGCTGACGGCGCTGACCGCGGGCATCCTGCGCTACAGCCGGGACCTGGCATTCGCGGCCGCCACCGCATACGCCGACCAGGCCGAGATCCGTGGCGCCTGGGACACCCGGATGGAGGCCAATCTGGTCGACGCGGTGGTGCGCGGCGACACCGGGCCCGAATTGCAGTCGCAGGCAGCGGCATTGAATTGGGATGCGACCGAGCCGGCCACGGTCATCGTCGGATTACCGCATCCGGATCAGGCCGATCAGACTGGTGACGATGTGCACGCCGCGGCCAAGAAGTGCGGACGCTCCGCGCTCTCGGATGTGCACGGCACCTGGCTGGTCACCATCGTCACCGGCGGGGTGTCCCCGACCGAACGCTTCCTGGCCGAGTTGCTGAAGGTGTTCGGCGACGGGCCCGTCGTCATCGGACCCACGGTCCCGACCCTGGGCGCCGCGCACCGCAGCGCCGCCGAGGCCATCGCCGGGATGAACGCTGTCGCCGGCTGGAGTGGGGCGCCGCGCCCGGTGTCCTCGCGTGAACTACTGCCCGAACGGGCCCTGCTGGGCGATGCCAGCGCGGTGGCCGCGCTGGCCACCGAGGTCATGCGCCCACTGGCCGATGCCGACCCCGCGCTGACCAAAACACTCGACGCGTATCTGGACTCCGGCGGGGCCATCGAGGCGTGCGCCCGCAAATTGACGGTTCATCCAAACACCGTCCGTTACCGCCTCAAGCGGATCGCCGATTTCACCGGCCGGGATCCCACCGTCCCCCGGGATGCGTACGTCTTGCGGGTCGCCACGACGGTGGGACGGCTCAAACGTGAGGCAAGCCACTTCAGCTCGCAAAACGGCTATTCGACGGCGTCAGGTGGACTGCAGATGACCCGCTGGGGCGGGTACAGCCCGTGATCGCACATTGCGGCGCGGTCTCAGGACGGTTGCTTCACGTGCCCTTTTGTAGACTCTCCACAAAAGAATAAGACAAGGTTCATAATCTCTTACACGGCACGAATGGCACTTCACAGTGTTCTCTTAGAGACGTGCTCGCACTGCTTGCGCCCGGACAGGGCTCTCAAACCCCCGGCATGCTCTCCCCTTGGGTGGAGCTGCCCGGGGCCGCTGACCGTCTCAGCGCATGGTCGGAGATCAGCGGGCTGGACCTCGCCCGCCTCGGCACCACCGCGACGGCCGAAGAGATCACCGATACCGCGGTGACCCAGCCCCTCGTCGTCGCCGCAACCCTGCTTGCCCACGAAGAACTCACCAGGCGCGGACTGATCAGCGACAAGGATGCCGCGGTCGCCGGGCATTCGGTCGGCGAGATCGCCGCCTACGCCATCGCCGGTGTCATCTCCGCCGACGACGCCGTCAAGCTGGCCGCCACCCGTGGTGCAGAAATGGCCAAGGCCTGCGCGCTGGAGCCCACCGGGATGGCCGCCGTACTCGGTGGCGACGAAGCCGAGGTGCTCGCGCGGCTGGAATCCCTGGACCTCGTCCCGGCCAACCGCAACGCTCCCGGTCAGATCGTGGCCGCCGGAGCCGTCGCGGCGCTGGAGAAACTCGCCGAAGACCCGCCTGCCAAGGCCCGTGTCCGGGTGTTGGCCACCGCGGGCGCGTTCCACACCCACTACATGGCCCCGGCCGCCGAGGGGTACGCCGCCGCGGCCCAGCAGGTCGCCACCAACGAGCCCACCCTGACCCTGCTGTCGAACGCCGACGGCAAGCCCGTCGCGTCGGCGGCGGATGCGATGACCAAGCTGGTCGCCCAGATGACCCGGCCGGTGCGCTGGGATCTGGTCAACGAGACCCTGCGCGGTCTGGACGTGACGGCCATCGTCGAGTTCCCGCCCGCCGGGACCCTGGTCGGAATCGCCAAACGAGAGCTGAAGGGCACGCCGACTCATGCGGTGAAGGCCCCGTCAGACCTGGATGGACTCGCCGAGATCTGAGTCCGGGTAGCACTGCCAGCACGACAAACGTAAAACACACTCCGACAGCCGGAGTGCCGTAACAAAAAGGAGCCATTGTGGCAAACCAAGAAGAAATCATCGCCGGCCTCGCCGAGATCATCGAAGAGGTCACCGGGATCGAGCCTTCCGAGGTCACCATGGAGAAGTCCTTCGTCGACGACCTGGACATCGACTCGCTGTCGATGGTGGAGATCGCCGTGCAGACCGAGGACAAGTACGGCGTGAAGATCCCCGATGAGGATCTGGCCGGCCTGCGCACCGTCGGTGACGTCGTCGCCTACATCGAGAAGCTCGAGCAGGAAAACCCCGAGGCTGCCGCCGCACTGCGCGAGAAGTTCGCACAGTGACACGTCCTTCCACTGCTAACGGCGGTTTCCCCAACGTCGTCGTGACCGCCGTCACGGCGACCACTTCGATTGCCCCGGACATCGAGAGCACGTGGAAGGGCTTGTTGGCCGGCGAGTCCGGTATCCGCATCCTCGATGACGACTTCGTCGAGAAGTGGGACCTCCAGGTCAAGATCGGCGGGCACCTCGCGGAGCCCCTCGACCCACTGATGTCCCGGCTGGAACACCGCCGCATGTCCTACGTGCAGCGGATGTCGAAGTACCTCGGCAACCAGCTCTGGGACAGCATCGGACGTCCGGAGGTCGATCCCGACCGGTTCTCGGTCGTGATCGGCACCGGACTCGGTGGCGGCGAGAAGATCGTCGAAATGTACGACGCGATGAACGAGGGCGGGCCCCGAAAGGTGTCCCCCCTGGCCGTCCAGATGGTCATGCCCAATGGCGCAGCGGCCGTCGTCGGCCTGGAGCTCGGCGCCCGCGCCGGGGTCATCACCCCGGTGTCGGCGTGTTCGTCGGGCTCGGAAGGCATCGCTCACGCATGGCGCCAGCTCGTCATGGGTGACGCCGATATCGCGGTGTGCGGTGGCGTCGAAGGCACCATCGAGGCACTGCCCATCGCGGCGTTCTCGATGATGCGCGCGATGTCGACCCGCAACGACGATCCGGAAGCGGCTTCGCGTCCGTTCGACAAGGACCGGGACGGCTTCGTCTTCGGTGAGGCCGGCGCGCTCATGGTCATCGAGACCGAGGAGCACGCACTGGCTCGTGGCGCCAAGCCGCTGGCCAGGCTGATGGGTGCCGGCATCTCGTCGGACGCCTATCACATGGTGGCGCCGGCGCCGGACGGTCTTCGGGCCGCCGCCGCGATGAAGCGGGCGATGGAGACTGCCGGACTGTCCCCCTCGGACATCCAGCACGTCAACGCGCACGCCACGTCGACCTCGATCGGTGACGTCGCCGAGGCCAACGCCATCCGGGTTGCCGGTGTGGAGCAGGCCGCGGTGTACGCGCCGAAGTCGGCTCTGGGTCACTCGATCGGTGCCGTCGGCGCCCTGGAGTCGATCCTCACGGTGCTGGCGTTGCGTGACGGTGTCATCCCGCCGACGCTCAACTACCAGACACCGGATCCCGAGATCGATCTCGATGTTGTTGCAGGCGAGCCTCGGTACGGCGACTACCGGTACGCCCTCAACAACTCGTTCGGATTCGGTGGCCACAATGTGGCACTGGCATTCGGGCGTTACTGAGGCAAGAGAAAAGAAGCAGTAACTGATGGTGGGGAACGGCTTGAGCAAGCTGTCTACGGGGAACGGTCTACCCAACGTGGTCGTCACTGGCGTTGCCATGACGACCGCGTTGGCCACCGATGCCGATACGACGTGGAAGAAGTTGCTGGGCGGCGAAAGCGGCATCCGGCTCTTGGGCGACGCGTTCATCGAGGAGTACGACCTGCCGGTACGCATCGGCGGTCACCTCCTTGAGGATTTCGACAGCGAGCTGACCCGGGTCGAGCTGCGCCGGCTGTCCTACCTGCAGAAGATGTCGACGGTGATCGGCCGCCGGGTGTGGGAGAACGCCGGCTCCCCCGAGGTCGATCCCAAGCGGCTGATGGTGTCCATCGGCACCGGGCTGGGCTCGGCCGAAGAGCTGGTGTTCGCCTACGACGGCATGCGGGCCCGTGGCCTGCGCGCGGTGTCCCCGTTGGTGGTGCAGATGTTCATGCCCAACGGTGCCGCGGCCGCGGTGGGACTGGAACGCAAGGCCAAAGCCGGTGTCACCACCGTGATCTCGGCCTGCGCGTCCGGCTCCGAAGGTATCGCGAACGCCTGGCGCAACATTGTGCTCGGCGAAGCGGACATCGCCATCTGCGGTGGTGTCGAGACCAGGATCGAAGCGGTGCCGATCGCCGGATTCGCCCAGATGCGCATCGTGCTGTCCAACACCAATGACGATCCGGCGGGTGCCTGCCGCCCGTTCGACCGAGACCGCAACGGTTTCGTTTTCGGCGAGGGCGGCGCGCTGATGGTCATCGAGACCGAGGAGCACGCGAAGGCGCGCGGGGCCAACATCCTGGCCCGCATCATGGGTGCCAGCATCACCTCCGACGGCTTCCACATCGTGGCGCCCGACCCCAACGGTGAGCAGGCCGGTTACGCGATGTCGCGGTCCGTCGAACTCGCAGGCCTGCAGCCCTCCGATATCGATCACATCAACGCTCACGCGACCGGCACCAGCGTCGGTGACGTCGCCGAGGGCGTGGCGATCAACAACGCGATGAAGGGCCACAAGCCCGCGGTGTATGCACCGAAATCGGCGCTGGGTCACTCCGTGGGCGCCGTCGGCGCGGTGGAGTCCATTCTCACAGTGTTCGCTTTGCGCGACGGGATCATCCCGCCCACCCTTAACCTTAAGAATCTGGACCCCGAGATCGACCTGGACGTGGTGGCTGGCGAGCCCCGTACCGGTGACTACAAGTACGCGATCAACAACTCGTTCGGATTCGGTGGGCACAATGTGGCGCTCACCTTCGGAAAGTACTGACAGAAGTAACCCGAAGGCGCCGGTCACCATCCGACGCGTATTAGGAGGTTTGGATGACCATCATGGCTCCCGAAGCGGCCGCTGAGTCGCTCGACCCGCGTGACCCGTTGCTCCGTCTGAAGATGTTCTTCGATGACGGCACCGTCACCGTGCTGCACGAGCGCGACAAGTCCGGTGTGCTGGCCGCCTCCGGCACCGTCAACGGCGTGAAGACCGTGGCGTTCTGCACCGACGGCACCGTCATGGGTGGCGCGATGGGCGTCGAAGGTTGCGCGCACATCGTCAACGCCTACGACGTCGCCATCGAGGAGCAGAGCCCGATCATCGGTATCTGGCACTCCGGCGGCGCACGGCTGGCCGAGGGCGTCAAGGCCCTGCACGCGGTCGGCCTGGTCTTCGAGGCCATGATCCGTGCCTCCGGCTACGTCCCGCAGATCTCGATCGTCGTCGGCTTCGCCGCCGGTGGCGCGGCATACGGCCCGGCGCTCACCGACGTCATCGTGATGGCCCCGGACAGCAAGGTGTTCGTCACCGGACCCGACGTGGTGCGCAGCGTGACCGGCGAGGATGTCGACATGGTGTCCCTCGGCGGCCCGGAAGCCCACCACAAGAAATCCGGTGTGTGCCACATCGTCGCCGACGATGAGGTCGACGCCTACGAGCGCGGCCGTCGTCTGGTCGGACTGTTCAGCCAGCAGGGCCATTTCGACCGCACCAAGGCCGAGGCCGGCGACACCGACCTCAAGGCGCTGATGCCCGCATCCGCACGGCGCGCCTACGACGTGCATCCGATCGTGGAGGCGCTGCTCGACGAGGGCGTGCCCTTCGAGGAGTTCCAGTCCCGCTGGGCCCCGTCCATCGTGGTGGGTCTGGGCCGGCTGGCCGGGCGTACCGTCGGCGTCATCGCCAACAACCCGCTGCGCCTCGGCGGCTGCCTGAACTCCGAAAGTGCCGAGAAGTCGGCACGTTTCGTGCGACTGTGCGATGCCTTCGGCATCCCGCTGGTCGTCGTCGTCGACGTGCCGGGCTACCTGCCCGGTGTGGATCAGGAGTGGGGCGGCGTCGTCCGCCGCGGCGCCAAGCTGCTGCACGCGTTCGGTGAGGCCACCGTCCCGCGCGTCACGCTGGTCACCCGCAAGATCTACGGCGGTGCCTACATCGCGATGAACTCGCGTTCGCTGGGCGCCACCAAGGTCTTCGCCTGGCCCGAGGCCGAGGTCGCCGTGATGGGCGCCAAGGCCGCAGTCGGCATCCTGCACAAGCGCAAGCTCGCCGCCGCTGCGCCCGAGGACCGCGAGGCGCTGCACGAGGAACTGGCCCTCGAGCACGAGCGGATCGCCGGCGGCGTGGACAGCGCCATCGAGATCGGTGTCGTGGACGCGAAGATCGACCCCGCGCACACCCGAAGCGTCATCACCCAGGCGCTGGCCGAAGCGCCCGCACGGCGTGGACGGCACAAGAACATCCCGCTGTAACCACGCACCTTCTGCGCCGAAATAGAATTCCACGTCGTCAATCGCGCGATATGACGACGTGGAATTCTATTTCGGCGCGCTAGACGAACTCGGCGGCCACGGTTTCTGCACGCTCGCGGTCGACGACCACGAGGCCGATCCGGGTGCGCCGGTCCAGGATGTCCTCGACGTCGAGCGCTCCCTCATGGGTCACGGCGTACTCAAATTCGGCGCGGATCACGTCGATACCGTCGGCCACCGGGGCGGTCGGCCGGTCGCACGTCGCCTGGGCGATGACGTTGGGGGCCTCGGCACCGTAGCGGGCCACCAGCGAGGACGGCATGTCCACCGGTGCCCGCAGTGTCGCGACGGGGTTCGCAGGAGCGCCGATCAGTGGCAGGTTGCGGGTGCGGCAGTCGCCCGCGGCCAGAGCCCGCAGCGCCACCGCCCGGTCCACCACATCCTCGGCCATGTAACGGTATTCGGTGAGTTTGCCGCCGATGACGCTGATGACGCCGTCGGGTGATTCGGTCACCGCGTGTTCGCGGGACACATCCGCGGTGTGCCCGTCGGACTCGATGAGGGGTCGCAGTCCGGCATAGGAACCGCGCACATCGGCGGTCGTCAGTGCGGTGTCCAGCGCGGTGTTGACGGTGTCGAGCAGGAACGCCACCTCAGCCGGGGTCGTTTGCGGCACATCGGGAATCGGTCCGGGCGCGTCCTCGTCGGTGAGGCCGAGGTAGACCCGGCCCAGCTGTTCGGGCATCGCGAAGACGAAGCGGTTGAGCGCACCGGGGATCGGGATCGTCAGGGCGGCAGTCGGATTGCCGAATGCGGCGGCATCGAACACCAGATGGGTGCCGCGGCTGGGCCGCAACCGGATCGACGGGTCCACCTCCCCTGCCCACACTCCGGAGGCATTCACCACCGCGCGGGCCCGCACCTCGACCGTCTCGCCGGTCAGTTCGTCGCGCAGCGTGACCGAATCCCCCTGCGCGGCTTGGGCGGACACCCGGGTGAGCACCGTGGCTCCGTGCTGCGCGGCGGTGCGGGCCACCGCAGTGACCAGCCGGGCGTCGTCGATCAACTGACCGTCGTAGGCCAGGAACGCCCCGTCGAGTCCCTCTCGGCGGACCGTGGGCGCCAGTTCGACCGCGCGGGCGGCATCGACCCGGCGCGACCGGGGCAGCGTCGAGACCGATGTCCCCGCCAGCCTGCGCAACCCGTCGCCGGCCACGAATCCGATGCGCACCAGCGCCCGGGACGCCCGGTTCATCTCCGGCAGCAGGGGAACCAGCTGCGGCATCGCCGACACGAGGTGAGGGGCGTTGGTGGACATCAGGATTCCGCGTTCGATGGCGCTGCGGCGGGCGATGCCGACATTGCCGGTGGCCAGGTAGCGCAGGCCGCCGTGCACCAGTTTGGAGCTCCATCGGCTGGTGCCGAAGGCCAGATCGTGTTTCTCGACCAGTACGACGCGCAACCCACGGGTCACCGCATCCAGGGCGATACCGGTGCCGGTGATCCCGCCGCCGATGACCAGCAGATCCACGGGCCCACCGTCACCGAGAGCGGTGAGCTCCGCACTGCGGCGGGCGCGATTGAGGGCGCTGTTCTTGACAGGTGCAGGGTTCATGGCTGCAGGTATCCGTTCAGGGCGTGGGTGAGTTCGTCGGCCAGATCGTCGGCGCCCAGGATGGGCTCGACCATCTGCGCGGACTGCACCGTCGACTGGGTGATGAGCAGGCACATCGCCGCCAGGCGACGCGGGTCCCCGGGGCGCACACTGCCGTGTTCCTGGGCCAGTTTGATCTGGCCCGCGGTGGCATCGATGAGGATCTGCTGGCTGGTGCCGAGCCGCTCGGCGATGTAGACCATGGCCAGTTCGGGCGCGCTGTGCAGCACCGACATCACGATCTTGTCGTGCTGAAGCCGTCCGGCCACCGCGACGATCCGTGCGACCAGCGCTGCGCGATCGATCTCGGTATCACTCACGTCGTCGAGAACGCGGGTGACCCGCGAGGTGAGCAGCGCAGCCAGGATCGACTGGGTATCGGGCCAGCGCCGGTAGATCGTCGGACGGCTGACACCGGCACGTCGGGCGATCTCGGCGAGGGTGACCCGCTCGATGCCGTAGGCGAGGACGCAGGCAGCGGCGGCGTCGAGAATCCGGTCCCCGACCGGAGCCTCGGACTCCTCGTTACTGATTGACATCATGTGTAATACTGTAACGCATGATGCAAGACCGCGTGACCGACGCCGACCTGCTGCCACCGATGAAGTGGAACGCCTGGGGGGACCCGCAGGCCGCCAAACCACTCTCCGACGGCATCAAGGCGCTGCTGAAGCAGGCACTGGGCATCGAAGGCCCGGCGACGCCGGAACTGGGCATCACCGAGGTCCGGGTCCGGCCGTCCACCCTGACCGGCGACGACCGCGCGGCGCTGGAGGCCGTCGTCGGCACCGGATTCTGCCGCACCGACGATCAGAGCCGACTGTTGCGAGCCGGCGGAAAATCCACCTTGGATCTGTTGCGCCGCAAGGACACCGGCGTCCAGGATGCTCCCGACGCGGTCCTGTTCCCCGGCGACGAGACGGAGATCGCCGATATCCTGGGCATCTGCACCGGACGCCGCATCGCGGTCGTGCCGTTCGGTGGGGGTACCAGCGTGGTGGGCGGTGTGGACCCCGAACGCGGTGCATTCGCCGCGGTGATCGCGCTGGACCTGCGGCGCCTCGATGCCCTGCACAACCTCGACGAGGTATCCGGCGAGGCCGAACTCGGCGCCGGTCTCACCGGCCCGCAGGCCGAAGATCTGCTTGGCGCACAAGGCTTCTCACTCGGACACTTCCCGCAGAGCTTCCAGTTCGCCACCATCGGCGGGTTCGCCGCCACCCGGTCCTCGGGCCAGGATTCCGCCGGGTACGGCCGGTTCGACGATATGGTCCGCGGGCTGCGGGTGGTGACACCCGCCGGCGTGCTGGATCTCGGTCGCGCTCCCGCCTCGGCGGCCGGCCCCGACCTGCGTCAGCTCATCGTCGGCTCCGAGGGCGTGTTCGGCATCATCACCCGGGTTCGGGTGCGGGTACACCCGGTGTCGGAGTCCACCCGCTACGAGGCCTGGTCCTTCCCCGATTTCGCCACCGGCGCCGACGCCTTGCGGGCCGTCATCCAGACCGGCACCGGCCCGACGGTGATCCGGCTGTCCGATGAGGCCGAGACCGGGGTCAACCTGGCCACCACGGAAAGCATCGGCGAGCAGAGCATCACCGGTGGCTGCCTGTCGATCACCGTATTCGAAGGCACCGCGGCCCATACCGAGAGCCGGCACGCCGAGACAGCCGAATTGCTGCGCGCGCACGGTGGTACCTCGCTGGGCGAGGCACCCGCGAAGGGCTGGGAACACGGCCGGTTCAACGCCCCGTACCTGCGCGATTCACTGCTGGCCGCCGGCGCGCTGTGTGAAACCCTGGAGACCGCGACCAACTGGTCGAACGTCCCAGCGCTCAAGGCCGCCGTCACCGCGGCCCTCACCGAATCACTGGGACAGGCCCTGGTGATGTGCCATATTTCGCATGTGTACCCCACCGGAGCGTCGCTGTACTTCACCGTCGTCGCCGCCCAGCAGGGTGACCCCATCGCGCAGTGGTTGCGCGCCAAGACCGCCGCCTCGGATGCGATGGTGGCCACCGGCGCGACCATCACCCACCACCACGCGGTCGGCGCCGATCACCGACCGTGGATGCAGGCCGAGATCGGCGATCTCGGCGCGGAGATTCTGCGGGCCGTCAAGGCGACGCTGGATCCCGGCGGTATTCTGAACCCCGGCAAGCTGATTCCGTGATCAGCCGGGTCACCGTCCTGACCAACCCGGCATCCGGGCATGGCAGCGCATCACATGCGGCCGAACGGGCGATCACCCAATTGCACCGGCGTGGCGTCGACGTCGTGGCCATCGCCGGCCGCGATTCCACGCATGCCCGCCAACTCGTCGAGGGCGCCCTCGAACGTGGCATGGACGCGCTCGTCGTCGTCGGCGGCGACGGCATCATCTCGCTGGCGCTGCAGGTACTCGCCCAGACCGATATCCCGCTCGGCATCATCCCGGCCGGCACCGGTAACGATCATGCGCGCGAATTCGGCATCCCCACAGACGATCCCGCTGCCGCGGCCGATGTAATCGTCGACGGTATCGCCGATCGGATCGATCTCGGCCGCATCTCCGGCGCCGACGGTACCGACCGCTGGTTCGGCACCGTGATGGCCGCGGGCTTCGACTCCCTTGTCACCGACCGCACCAACCGGATGCGCTGGCCGCACGGCCGGATGCGCTACAACCTGGCCATGGTCGCCGAGATCTCCCAGCTGCGACTGCTGCCGTTCCGGTTGTCCTTCGACGGCGCAGCCGATCTCGACACCGAGCTCACCCTGGCGGCCTTCGGCAACACCAGAAGCTACGGCGGCGGGATGAAGATCTGCCCGAACGCCGATCCGCGGGACGGACTGCTCGACGCGACGATGGTGTCCTCGGCCTCGCGCACCAAGCTGATCCGGCTGTTCCCGACCGTCTTCAAGGGCACCCACGTCGATCTCGACGAGGTGCGCACCGCGCGGGCGGCGACGATCACCGTCGACTCACCCGGGATCAACGCCTACGCCGACGGCGAGTACGTGTGCCCGTTGCCCGTCGAGGTATCGGCGGTACCGGGCGCGCTGACCATTCTGCGACCGTAATCTGGAACCGTGGATTGGGACTTCGAGGCCGAGGTTTTCCAGTGGCTCCCTCATGACTAAGCCCGCGCACCAAATCGATTCCTCGCCACACCCCCGGATCGACGATTTCCTGCACGCTCACCTCGGCGAGCTGACCTACGGCTGGGGTGTCATCCCCGCGCGGGTGGGCATCGGCGATACCAATGTGACGACATCGCTGATCCCCAAGGACGATGTGTATCTGGTGCCGCTGAAGATCGCGCTACGCCGGCCGGAAGGTATCGACGACGGCGACCTCGTGCGGGTGCGCCTGCACGTGGGTCACTGACCCGATCCCCCGCGAGCGACCGCGAACTGTCCGCAGCACACGCCGTGTCCTGTGCAGACACGGTCGCTCGCGCCAAGAGGGAGTACCTACCCCACACCCCTGTTGAGCCAGGTGACCTCGCCGGTATCGCCGCCACCGCGGTAGGGCTCCAGCGACTCGTCCCAGGCGGTGCCGAGCACCGAGTCCAGATCGGCTGCCAGCGCGTCGGCGCCGGAAGCCATCAGGGTGCGCAGCCGCTGTTCGCCGACCATCACGTCACCGTTGGCGCTCATGGACCCACTCCACAGACCGAGCTGCGGGGTGTGGCACCAACGATGCCCGTCGACACCTTCGCTCGGGTCTTCGGTCACCTCGAAACGCAATACCGACCAGGACCGCAGGGCACCGGCCAACTGCGCACCGGTACCCACCGGGCCCACCCAGTTGGTGACGGCACGAAGCTGTCCGGGCATGGCGGGTTGGGGCGTCCACTTAAGGTTCGCCCGCGCCGACAGGGTCGACGAAAGGGCCCACTCGACGTGTGGGCATACCGCCGCGGGCGAGGCGTGAACGTAGACCACGCCAGTTGTCGCCTCGGCGAACTGGTTCGACGCACGCATACTTCTGCTCCTTCGGCTCCACTAGGGACGTCTTCCCCAACGACCTGGCGTTACCGAACTGTGCAGCTGTTTCGTGCGTGTCTATTGTGCCTCGTGGGACGCGTGTTGCGCTAGT
>JBPPMV010000207.1:0-12788 GCA_051306235.1 Mycobacterium sp.
ACCCTGGACATGCCCGACGAACAGCGCGTCGAGGTACTCGGCGATGTCATCCGCACCCAGTCCCGCATCGAGGCCACCCTGTCGGCGCTGGAACGGCTGGCCCAGGGGCAGCTGTCCACCTCCGATGACCACGCCCCGGTCGATCTGACCGAGCTGCTCGACCGCGCGGCGCATGACGCCATGCGGGTCTATCCGGAATTGGACGTATCCCTGGTGCCCGCCCCGACGGTGTTGATCCTCGGTCTGGCCGCCGGCCTGCGGCTGGCCGTCGACAACGCGATCGCCAATGCCGTGAAACACGGTGTCGCCACCCGGGTTCAGCTCTCGGCTGTCAGCTCCCGCGAGGGTGTGGAGATCGCCATCGACGACGACGGCGTCGGCATCCCCGAAGAGGAACGGACCCGGGTTTTCGAGCGATTCTCCCGCGGTTCGACGGCCTCGGCCTCCGGATCCGGCCTCGGTCTGGCATTGGTTGCCCAACAGGCCGAACTGCACGGCGGCACCGCATCTTTGGAGGCCAGCCCACTGGGGGGCACCCGACTCCTGCTGCGGTTACCCGGCCCGCACTAACCTTTGGGGCCCGAGCGCACCCAGCGCAGCGTGAACGCCAGCGTCAGGCACACTCCGGAGAAGAATGACAGCGCGAGCAACGCGAAGTTCATGCCGGACCGCCGATCTCGGTCGGCAGGTCGGCCAGCGCCTCGGCCTCGCTGGTGTGCTTGATCAGTAGTACGGAGCCACCCCACGCCAGCGCCGATCCCAGCACGAACGCCAGCAGATACCAGAACCACTCCATCATGAACGCCATCTGTGTTCCTCCCCCAAACCCCTTCAGGAAACCGTGATCTCGACGCGATGGTTCTGAGCCCGGCCCGACTCGGTGTCGCTGCCCGAAGCCGGTTCGGCCGAACCGACGCCCTGCGCGGTGATCCGGTCGGCACCCACACCCTGCCGGATGAAGGCATCGGCAACGGTTTGGGCTTGACTGGTGCTCAATTGCAGATCGCCGGCGGCGGTTCCGAAGTCATCGGTGTGCACGGTGATCGACACCTTCGCCGCGGGGCAGTCCCGCAGTTCGCTGACGATCTGCGCGATCAGCCCCGCCGAACTGTCGGCCAGCCCGGACCCGTTGGCGTCGTACTGGATCGGCGTGCGCAGCAGCCCCGAGATCTTGGCCTGCAGGTCCGCGCAGTCACCGGTCGGTCCCGGACCCGGCGGTGCAATCGACGGCGCCAAGCCCGGGGTGATCACCGAGATATCGTCGACGACGGTGAGTTCCGGCCAGGCGGTCTGCACCGCGTCCGCCACATCGTTCGCAGCGGCCTCGGCCTGGGCCGTACCGGTGAGCACGATATCGCCGCCGTCGATGCTGAACCCGAAGTCGGGCAACGCCGCACCCGTGGTCAGCACCTCGTTCAGGCCCGCCAGATCCACCGCGGTGATCCCGCCGATGACGGTCAGCAAATCGATCACATTCGACCCGGCCAGCACCGTGCGCGTCCGGTCGAGGGCAAAGGCCCTGGACAGCTCGTCGGGCACCTGACCACTGAGGACGACGTCATCGCCGCTGCGCTGCAACGACAATGGCGCCACCACCACTGCGGGACGGGCGCCGCTGGCGGGGGTCAGCGTCGCGGGCGTGCTGATCACGGGCGGCGGCAGCGCCTCATCCGTCCGGTCCATTCCGCCCGATCCGATCACCCCGAGCAGCAGGGGGATGACGATCAGCGCCGCCAGCCAACCCGCTCCCGGCGGGCGCCGGTAGAAGCGGGTCGTGCCGGCCGACGACACGATCTCAGCGGGCTGCGAGCAGGTCGATCACGAAGATCAACGTCTTGCCGGACAGCTGGTGGCCGCCACCTGCCGGTCCGTACGCCAACTCCGGCGGAATGGTGAGCTTGCGCCGGCCGCCGACACGCATGCCCGGGATGCCGTCCTGCCAGCCCTGGATGAGCCCGCGCAGCGGGAACGAGATCGCCTCGCCGCGGTTCCACGAACTGTCGAATTCTTCACCGGTGTCGTACTCGACGCCGAGGTAGTGCACCTGGACGGTGGCGCCCGGCACCGCCTCGGTGCCGTCGCCGACGGTCACATCTTCGATGACCAGTTCGGTGGGTGCGGGGCCATCGGGAAATTCAATCTCGGGTTTCGTTGCCACGGTTTCACACCGTAGTCGGGCAAACTGGTTTTGTGGCCTCAGACCAAGACATCGTCATCGTCGGAGGCGGGCACAACGGTCTTGTCGCGGCGGCGTACCTAGCTCGCGCCGGACGCCGGGTCACGCTGCTGGAGCGGCTGGACCACGTCGGCGGTGCCGCGGTCTCCGCGCATGCCTTCGAGGGCGTCGATGCCCGGCTGTCCCGATACTCCTATCTGGTCGGCCTGTTGCCCCGGCGCATCGTCGACGATCTGGGTGCGCGGTTCCGCCTGGCGCGCCGACGCTATTCGTCCTATACCCCGGATCCGGTGAACCGCGGCGCGACCGGACTGTTGATCGGCCCGCGAAACACCTTCTCGGCCATCGGGGCGGCCCGCGACGAGGCGCGGTTCACCGAGTTCTACCGACGCGCACGGCTGGTGACCGGACCGCTGTGGCCGACTCTGATGGCACCGTTGAGCACCCGCAACACCATCCACAACCGGGTACTGAACGGCGGTGACCCGGCCGCGGCCGCCGCCTGGGAGTCGCTGATCGAGACCCCGATCGGGCGTACCGTCACCGAGGCCGTGCACAACGATCTGGTGCGCGGGGTGATCGCCACCGATGCGCTGATCGGAACCTTCGCCGCCACCGACGATCCCTCGCTGATCCAGAACATCTGTTTCCTCTATCACCTGCTCGGTGGCGGTACCGGCGACTGGGATGTCCCCGTCGGCGGAATGGGTGCGGTGACCGGCGCACTCAGTGCGGCCGCCCAGGGCTTCGGCGCCGAGATCATCACCGGCGCCGAGGTGTACGCCATCTCCCCCGACGGCGACGTCAGCTACCGCACCCGCGACGGCGAGCACACCGTGCACGGTAGGCATGTGCTGGCCGGTGTGACGCCCGCGGTGCTGGCGCGCCTGCTCGGCGAACCGGAACCGGACATCGCGCCCGGGGCCCAGATCAAGGTCAACCTGGTGCTCAAACGGCTGCCCCGGCTACGTGATCAATGGGTCGGCCCCGAGCAGGCGTTCGCAGGCACCTTCCACATCAACGAGACGCTGCGTCAGCTGGACTCCGCTTATGCCGCAGCAGCGTCGGGTGAGCTGCCCGACCCGCTGCCGTGCGAGGTGTACTGCCACTCGCTGACCGATCCCAGCATCCTGTCCGAACGCCTGCGTCAGAGCGGCGCCCACACCATGACGGTTTTCGGGCTGCACACCCCGCACCGCCTGCTGGCCGACCTGGACCCGGACACCGCCCGCATCAGACTCGCCGCGGCGGCGCTGCATTCGCTGAATTCGGTTCTGGCCGAGCCGATTCAGAATGTGGTGATGACCGATCACGAGGGTCGCCCATGCGTCGAGGCCAAGACCACCGCCGACCTGGAGGACGCACTCGGCATGACCGCGGGCAATATCTTCCACGGCGCACTGGACTGGCCGTTCGCCGAGGACGACGAGGAGCTCGACACCCCGGCGCGCCGTTGGGGCGTGGCCACCGGCCATGACGCAATCCTGTTGTGCGGGTCGGGGTCCCGGCGCGGCGGCGCGGTGTCCGGGATCGGCGGGCACAATGCGGCGATGGCTGTACTGGAGAGCTAAACCAGCTTCTGCAGAAGTACCTGCAGCGCAGCGAGATCCGCCGGATCGAGTTTCCGCAACGGAGCGGGCGCCGGGTTCTCGACCGCGTCGATGACGGCCAGCAGGTCACGCCCTGCGGGTGTGAGCGACACGGTCTTGGACCGCCGGTTGTCCGGATCGACCTGACGCATCACCAGACCGCGTTCCTCCAGGTCGTTGACGGCCACGGTCGCGGCGGGCGCATCGATCGTGGCTGCGGCCGCGATCTGCTTGACCGACAGCGGCTCACGGGCCAACCGGCTGAGGATGCGAATCCTGCTGAACGGCAGACCCGTCCTGTCCACCACGGTCCGTTTCCAGGTGTCCTGGTTGTTGATCACCAGCGAGGACATCGATCGCCAGACCTCATCGGCGGGATCAGACATCGACGACTGCCTTCGGGCTGTCGATGAGCGGTGCCAGCCGCCGTGCGGACTCCAGTGCCCGCGGCGATGTCGACACGTAGCCGAGCACCGCGATCACCACACCGAGGACCGTACACACCAGCCACAGCGGCCGGGCCGAGGCGGCGAAGTCACCCGCTGCGGCCATGGCGGGATCGGCCGACGCGGCCAGCGCCGCACCGGCCACCGAACCACACAGCGCCACACCGATACTCACACCGATCTGGCGGCTGGTGCTGGTCACCGCGGAGGCGGCGCCGGCCCGGTCCAGCGGCATCCCGCTGACCGCCGCGTTGGTGATGGGCGCGTTGACCATCGAGAAGCCGATACCGAACAACGCGAAGACCGTCATCAGCGCCCACACCGGCGCGGCCTCGGGCAGCAGGGCCAGCACGGTGGACGCCGCGGTGATCATCACCCCGGCGGCCAACAGCGACGGGCGCGCCCCGTAGCGGCCGACCAGTCGCCCCGAGAGCGGCGAGAACACCAGCGCACCGACGGCCAGCGGCAGGTAGATCAGTCCGGTCTGCACCGCAGAGAAGCCACGAGCGCCCTGCAGGTACAGCGACATCATGAACAGCAGTGCCCCCCAGGAGGCGAAGGCGCAGATGGCGATCACGGTGGCCGAGGCGAACGGCACGCTGCGGAAGAAACGCAGATCGATGAACGGGTCGTCGCGGCGGGACTCGTAGCGCAGGAACGCGGCGAAGGCCAGCGCGGCCACCACGGCGATCGCCAGCACCCGGCGATCGCCCCAGCCCAGCGCCGGGCCCTCGATGAGGGCGAACACAGCACCGAACAGGAACAGCACGGCCAGCAGCTGACCGATCGGGTCGACGTTGCGCATGGTGGCCGATCGGGTCTCGGGCACGAAGATCGCCGTCAGCACGATGGCCGCCAGGCAGATCGGCAGGTTGATCCAGAACACCGCGCGCCAGCTGATCAGGTGGATGAGCAGCCCGCCGACCGTGGGGCCCAGCGCCATCGAGATACCGACCACCGCGCCCCAGATGCCCAGCGCCCGTGCGCGTTCCACCGGGGCGGTGAAGACCTGCGAGATGATGGACAGCGCAACGGGGTTGAGCATCGAACCGCCGATGGCCTGCAGGAAGCGGGCGACGATCAGGGTTCCGATACCCGGGGCGAGGCTGCACAGCAGCGATCCGACGGCGAAGATCACCAGCCCGATCTGGAACACCCGCCGCCGGCCGAACCGGTCGCCCATGGCACCGGAGAGCATCAGCAGCGAGGCCAGCACCAGGGTGTAGATATCGATGACCCACTGCAGCTGGGAGGCCGTCGCGCCCAGATCGGCACGGATCGACGGGACGGCGACGTTGACGATGGTGGCGTCCATCGACACGATCAGCAAACTCAGACAGCAGGACGCGAGGACGATTGCCTTGCGCCGGGGCGTCAGCGTGCCGATCGTTTCATTCACACAACTATTGTGAAACTACAACTGTTGCCGGAGCAACCTACGACGACAGTGACATATGTCTCGCAGCGGGACTAGCGGCCGCCGAACTCGACGTAATCGCGCTCGGTGTAGCCGGTGTAGATCTGGCGCGGACGGCCGATCTTGCCGGGCTCGGAGTGCATCTCCCGCCAGTGCGCGATCCAGCCGGGCAGCCGGCCGAGCGCGAACAGCACGGTGAACATGCGGGTCGGGAAGCCCATCGCCCGGTAGATGACGCCGGTGTAGTAGTCGACGTTCGGGTAGAGCTTGCGTTCCACGAAGAAGTCGTCGGTCAGGGCGATCTCCTCGAGCTGCTTGGCGATGTCCAGCAGCGGATCGTCGACGCCGAGCTTGGCGAGGATCTTGTCGGCCTGCTCCTTGACGATGCGGGCCCGCGGGTCGTAGTTCTTGTAGACGCGGTGTCCGAAGCCCATCAGCTTCACACCGTCTTCACGGTTCTTGACCTTCTTGACGAACTCCTTGACGTCATCGTCGGAGTCGCGGATCTTCGTGAGCATTTCCAGCACCGCCTGGTTGGCGCCGCCGTGCAGCGGGCCCCACAGCGCGTTGATGCCACCGGAGATCGAGGTGAACAGGTTGGCCTGCGAGGAGCCGACCAGCCGCACCGTCGACGTCGAGCAGTTCTGCTCGTGGTCGGCGTGCAGGATCAGCAGCATGTCCAGTGCGCGGACGATTTCGGGATCGACCTCGTAGGGCTCGGCCGGGAAGCCGAACGTCATCCGCAGGAAGTTCTCCACCAGCGTCAGCGAGTTGTCCGGGTACAGGAACGGCTGCCCCTCGGACTTCTTATATGCGTAGGCGGCGATGGTCGGCAGCTTGGCCAGCAGCCGGATGGTGGACAGCTCGACCTGCTTGTTGTCCAGCGGATCCAGCGAGTCCTGGTAGTAGGCGCTCAGCGCGTTCACCGCGGATGACAGCACCGGCATCGGGTGCGCATTGCGCGGGAATCCGTCGAAGAAGCGCTTGAGATCCTCGTGCAGCAGGGTGTGCCGCTGGATCTGGTTGGTGAACGAGGCAAGCTCATCGGCGGTCGGCAGCTCACCGTAGATGAGCAGGTAGCTGACCTCGATGAAAGTCGACTTCTCGGCGAGCTGCTCGATCGGGATACCGCGGTAGCGCAGGATGCCGGCGTCGCCGTCGATGTAGGTGATGGCACTCTTGGTCGCCGAGGTGTTGACGAAGCCGCCGTCGAAAGTGGTGTATCCGGTCTTGGCCAGCAGTGGTCCCAGCGCGATACCGTCCGAGCCCTCGGTGGCCTGGACGATGTTCAAGTCCAGGGAACCACCCGGATAGGACAGGGTGGCTGTCTCGTCAGGGCTGGAGTTTTCGGCCACTGGAACCCCTTCTCTGGGCATCGTCATGGGTGAGGCGCGCGAAAGCCGTCTCTTGGTACTGGACGGTAGTCGCTAACAATCCGGAGCGCTTGCGGGGGGTTCCCCGCCGGGCGCATCCGCAGCACCCCGGTCCGTCTCGGGGGCCGAGGTCCACGGCCGCCACGTCCGGGTGAACACCTCATAGGCCGCCGTGATGCGGGCAGCGACGATCTCCGGCTCGATGGCCGGGAAGCCGGGCGTGCCCAGGCCCCTGGTCGCGGCATTCATGATCGAGGTCCAGATCTCCAGCACCACGTGCACGCCGTCGTGATCGGTGGGCAACCCCATCCGCTTGGCGACCGCGACGACTGTGGGGAAATGTCCCGCCTGCTGCCGGTACGGGATATTCGTCACAGCCAGGCTCGCCGACGAGTTCACGATCCGGATGAGGGCGGCCATCCGGTGGAAGGTGTCGGTAGGCCTGCCGTCGCGACCGCGCTGCACGGCCTTCAGATGGGCCCGCAGCATGGCCTCGTACTCGGTGATATCGGTGGGCAACGTCTCCAGTTCCGCGGCGACATAGGCGGCGGTCTCTTCGATGATGGCGAAGACCACCGCCTCCTTGGTCGGGAAGTACCGACTGAAGGTGCGTGGCGACACCTCGGCGGCGGCCGCGATCTGCTCGACGGTGGTGTTGTCGAAACCATGACGCTCGCAGAGTTCGGCGGCGGTCTGGATCAGTGTCACGCGGGTTCTGAGCTTCTTGCGCTCCCGCAGCCCCGGCGGCTGCTGCTCAGACATTGGCGCGGATATCGGCTACGGCGTCATCGGCGGCGAGCTGCCCGGTGCTCGCGGTGAAGATCTGCCCGGCGAACCCGGCCACCTGTTCACACGCCTGGTTGATGCGCTCGATCATCAGCAGCGGCCCCAGCGGCATCCCATCGGTGTCGGCGACCAGGTCACCGCACGCCGAGATGATGACGGCAGAGAACACCGACAGCCCCAGCAACAGACTTCGATCGCCGGTATCGACACCCATGAGCTTGGCGAGTGCCGCCACCACCTCGGCCGACTTGAATTCGAAAGCGCCCTGCCGCAAGGCATCTGCGCCGTTGATGACCCGCAGGATCAGCACCACCCGGTCACTGGTGAGGCTGCCGATCCGCCCGGTGGCAACCCTGGTGAGCACCGCGATGTGGGCGGCCCGCAGCGCCTCCAGCGGGCCGATACCGACAGGAAGTTTGTGCAGTTCCAATGCGATCTGTTCGGAGAGTTCCTCGAGCAACGTCAGGAAGACGGCTTCCTTGGTGGCGAAATACCGGCTGTAGGTGCGGGGGGAGACCTCCGCCGCGGCGGCGATCTGGTCGACGGTGGTCTGCTCGTACCCCTGACGCAGGCACAGGTCCATGGCCGCGTCGATCAGCGTCGCCCGGGTCCGAAGCTTCTTACGTTCACGCAAACCGAGATCGGTTTCCCTGTTTGCCGCCACAACTGGATCGTAACCCGACCTGACGGGTGTCCACGGGAGGTTCGTGGTCACCTCGGTCACCTTCGGGGCCAACTATGGCTGCAGTCGCACGACGTGCCCGTCGGCCGGGGTGACCCGAATTCTGTTATGCACCCGGTTTTCCCGGCCCTGCCAGAATTCCACGACCTCGGGCGCGATCAGGTATCCGCCCCAATTGGGCGGCACCGGCACCTCATTGAGGTCGGCGAACCGGTCACCGACATCGGCGAGTCGGCCCAGCAGCGCCTCCCGGGAGGCGATCGGTGCGGACTGCTGCGAGGCCCACGCCCCGAGTTGGGAGCCGCGCGGACGTTTGGACCAGTAGGCGGCTGTCGCCTCGGCCGACACCCGGATCACCGTTCCGCGCACATGAATCTGGCGTCCCAGCCCGTACCAAGGGAAGGTCGCCGAGGCATACGGATGTATTGCCAGCTGCTCCCCCTTGTCGGAGTCATAATTGGTGTAGAAGCTGATCCCGTCCTCATCGACGCTCTTGCACAACACCGTGCGTGTCACCGGCCGGCCCTCGGCATCGACGGTGCCCACCACCATCGCGTTGGGCTCGGACAGGCCGGCGGCGTGCGCGTCGTCCAGCCACTGCCGGAACAACACCAACCAGCCCTGCCCGACCCAGTCGGCGTCCAGGTCCGCGCTGCCGTCCTTCTCCACCGACCCGTATTCGGCGCGCATCCGCGCGAGCTCCTCCGGTTCCATCAGCAGAACGGTACGCGCGCGGCGGCGACGACGGACGGGTGCGAGAATCTGCCCATGACAGAGCTGTCACTGGTTCCCGAGGGCTTCACACCGGGACTCGAAGGGGTGGTGGCGTTCACCACCGAGATCGCCGAGCCGGACAAGGACGGCGGGGCGCTGCGCTACCGCGGCGTCGACATCGAGGATCTGGTGGACCGCCGGGTCACCTTCGGCGAGGTCTGGGGTCTGCTCGTCGACGGCAGTTTCGCGCACGGCCTGCCGCCGGCCGAACCGTTCCCGTTGCCCATCCACTCCGGTGACGTCCGGGTCGACGTCCAGGCCGGGCTGGCCATGCTGGCGCCGATCTGGGGCTATGCGCCGATGCTCGATATCGACGACGGCACCGCCCGCGATCAGCTCGCCCGCGCCTCGGCGATGGCGTTGTCCTATGTCGCACAGTCCGCCCGCGGTATCTACAAGCCCGCCGTGCCACAGCGGTCCATCGACGAATGCCCCACTGTCACCGCACGTTTCATGACCCGCTGGCAGGGCGATCCGGACCCCCGGCACGTCGAGGCCATCGACGCCTACTGGGTGACCGCGGCCGAACACGGGATGAACGCCTCCACCTTCACCGCACGCGTGATCGCCTCCACCGGTGCCGATGTCGCGGCGGCGCTGTCCGGTGCCGTCGGCGCCATGAGTGGTCCTTTGCACGGCGGTGCACCGGCACGGGTACTGCCGATGCTCGACGAAGCCGACCGATCCGGTGATCCCCGCGCCGTGGTGAAGGGCATCCTGGATCGCAAGGACAAGCTGATGGGCTTCGGCCACCGGGTGTACCGGTCCGAGGATCCGCGGGCCCGGGTGCTCCGGGCGACGGCACAGCGTCTCGGCGTCCCCCGGTACGAGGTGGCCGCCGCCTTCGAGCAGGCCGCGCTCGCCGAACTGCGGGAACGCCGCCCCGACCGGGCCATCGAGACCAATGTGGAGTTCTGGGCGGCGGTCATCCTGGATTTCGCACAGGTGCCGCCGAAGATGATGCCGGCGATGTTCACCTGCGGGCGCACCGCCGGGTGGTGTGCACACATCCTCGAGCAGAAACGGCTGGGCAAGCTGGTCCGCCCGTCGGCGATCTACGTCGGGCCGCAACCGCGCTCACCGGAAGCCGTCGCCGGGTGGGATCGCGTAGTCCGGCCATGAGCGCGTCGGTATTCGCCTCCGCTGCGCACGCTTTCGCACACCTGGTGCGCCAGATACCCCGAACAGCCTGGGATGGTCCGGGATTGGGCGACTGGGATATGCGCGCGCTGGTCGGCCACACCTCGCGCTCGCTCATCACCGTCAGCGAGTACCTGCAGCGAACGGCCGAGCAGGAGGATGTCACCGACGCCGTCGCCTATTACGTCTGGGTCCGCGAATACAGCAGCAGCGCCGGAGCCGATGCCATCAACGAGCGGGGCCGCCAGGCCGGGCGTGATCTCGGGTCCGACCCGGCCGGCACCGTGGATGTCCTCGTCACCCGTGCCGTGGCCGATGTGGCGAACGCGGGTGACCCGGTGATCGCCGTCATCGACGGGTTGGGCATCCGGCTGTCGAACTACCTGCAGACCCGGGTCTTCGAACTGGCGGTGCACGGTGTGGACATCGCCCGGGCAGCCGGTGTGGACTTCGAACCACCTGTCGATGTGCTCGAGGAGGCCACCGTACTGGCTGCCCGGGTGGCGGTCCGGTTGGGTCAGGGCGAAACGGTGTTGTCCGCACTGACCGGCAGATCGTCTCTGCCCCAGGAGTATTCGGTGGTCTGAGCGCGCCGCCAGGACACCGTGGCCTCGATCGGTCCGCCGGCCACCAGGGTGAACGGGGTGGCCATCGGGAATTCCGGTTTCTCGGAACGGATCTCGGCTCGGCGCACGATGGTCGCCAGCGCCAGGGTGGCCTCCAGCATGGCGAAGTGCTCGCCGATGCAGGACCGCGGCCCGGCACCGAACGGTAGGTACTGCCAACGGTTCAGCCGCCTGGCGGCCTCGGGCCGGAATCGGTCCGGATCGAACTCCAGCGGCCGGTCCCACAATTGCGGATCACGGTGCACGGCGTAGATACCGAACAGCAGCAGGGTGCCCGCCCTGACCCGGTGGCCGTCGACGACGATATCGCGCATCGCGACCCGCGCGGAGACCGGCGCGGGCGGGCACAGCCGCAACGTCTCCTTGAGCACCTGCGCCGTGTAGCCCAGATCGGCGATATCGTCGGGGGTCAGCTGACGGTCCTCCAGCTCGGCCACCTCGGCGCGCACCGTCTCCTGGATCTGCGGGTTGCGGCCCAGCTGCCACAGCGCATAGGTCAGCGTGGTGGCTGTGGTGTCGTGGCCCGCGGCGATGAAGACGATGAGCTCATCGCGAATCTCCGCGTCGGTCAGCGCTTTCCCGGTCTCCGGGTCGGTGGCGGCGAGCAGTGCGCGCACCACCGGTGCGTCCAGATCCGGATCCGCCCGGCACGCGGCGAGCACATCGGCGGCCAGCTTCCGCAGTGTCGCGCCGGCCGCGCGCGCCCTGGCGCGGCCCGGGGTCGGAAGCCACCGCGGGCTGCGGATCGGGGAGGTTGCCCGATCGGCGATGTATCCGAGCACCTCGCGCAGCGGCTGGGCGATGGCGTCGGCCCGCTCGTCCGGGTCGATACCGAACACCGATCGGCCCAGCGCCCGCACGGTCAGGTGTCGGCATTCCACATCGAGGTCGATGCGCTGGCCCTCCACCCATGAATCCACCACCGCATGCGCGGCCTGCGCCATATGCCCGCCGAACGACTGCACGTGTTTCGTGGTGAACACCGATTGCCGTGCCCGGCGGCGCGGCAGCAACTCGTCGTGCCTGAAATCGAACAGATTGCCGCCGAGCACCCGTCGGATCTCGCGGTGCATCGTCGTCGTGTCCACGCAGGAGTCGGGCTGATCGAGCACATCGCGGCCGCCCCGCGGCGAGGTCGCCACCACCACCTCCGGAATCAGCCGGCGGGGACCGAGTTTGAGCCGGGTCACCGGTCCGCCGGAGTCCCGCAAGATCTCGAAGCCGGTGCCGGAGGACCGCAGCGCACGGACCTGCTCGCGGTAGGACATCGGGCTGAGCGGCACCAGGGGGAGCATGTGACCAGCGTCGGCCCCGGTTGCGGCGCGCCATAGCGTAGGCGACTACCTGTATTTACAACCGCGCGATGAGAACCGGGGACTCCCCGGGTCTATAGATCGTCAGTTGCCGAACATCAGGAGAAACATGTCCATCGAGATCACTCCCGCCGTCATCCCGCACCTCGTCGTCGACGATGGCGCCGGCGCCATCGATTTTTACGTCAAGGCATTCGGCGCCACCGAACTGGGCCGGATGCCCGGACCGGACGGCCGTCTGGTGCACGGCGCCGTGCAGATCAACGGCTCCACCGTGATGCTGGCCGACGATTACCCGGAGTACTGCGACGGGCAGTCGGAGACACCGAAATCGCTCGGCGGAACGCCGGTCACCATCCATCTCGTCGTCACCGACGTCGACGCATCGTTCGCCCGGGCCGTCGAGGCCGGCGCCGAGGTGGTGATGGAGGTCGGCGACATGTTCTGGGGTGACCGCTACGGCGTG
>JBPPMV010000208.1:0-21726 GCA_051306235.1 Mycobacterium sp.
GCCGCCACCGACCACATGGAGTACGCCGAGCACATCGCCGAGGTCGGTGACGCGGAGCCGCGCCTGCGCCGCGTCGGTATCGAGGACCGCCTGCCGATATCGGTCGCCCGGCCCGAGACGAAGTACGAACGCAAGGCCCTTGCGGGTCCCGTGGTGTCCGAACTGCTTTGGGAGCGCCTATGAGTGTCGACACTGAGCCGGAGATCCCCGAGGTCGCTCCCGCACCCCCGGCCACCGAGCGTGTGTTGCTGGTCTGGGATGCCCCCAACCTCGACATGGGTCTGGGGTCCATCCTGGGCGGCCGCCCGACCGCGGCCCACCGGCCCCGCTTCGACGCGCTGGGCCGTTGGCTGCTCAGCCGCACCGCCGAGCTGTCCGGCCAACGCGAGACCGCCGCCGCGGCGGGGATCCCGCTGGAACCGGAAGCGACGGTGTTCACCAATATCGCCCCGGGTAGCGCCGATGTCGTCCGCCCGTGGGTGGAGGCGTTGCGTAACGTGGGTTTCGCGGTCTTCGCCAAGCCGAAGGTCGACGAGGACAGCGATGTCGACAGCGACATGCTCAGCCATATCGCCCTGCGCCGCAGCGAGGGGCTGGCCGGTGTGGTGGTGGCATCCGCTGACGGTCAGGCGTTCCGGATACCGCTGGAAGAGATCGCCCACGGGGGCGTTCCGGTGCAGGTGCTCGGATTTCGCGAACATGCGAGTTGGGCGCTAGCGTCGGATAGCTTGGAGTTCGTCGACCTGGAGGACATCCCTGGTGTCTTCCGGGAGCCGCTACCGCGAATCGGACTCGATTCGCTGCCCGAGCAGGGCGCGTGGCTGCAGCCGTTCCGGCCGCTGTCCGCGCTGCTGACCTCGCGCGTCTGAGAAACTGAAGTGACGAATGCGCGCGCAGCATGAGTCAGATCGTCAAGAACAAATAAGGAGCTGACGTGTTCGCCTGGTGGGGTCGAACGGTGTACCAATTCCGATACGTGGTGATCGGGATCATGGTCGCACTGTGCCTTGGTGGCGGCGTATACGGGGCCAGTTTGGGCTCCCACGTCACCCAGAGTGGTTATTACGATGAGACCAGCGAGTCGGTCCAGGCATCGCTGATCGGCGACGAGGTCTACGGCCGCGATCGCACCAGTCATGTGGTCGCCATCCTGACGCCGCCGGACGACAAGTTGGTCACCGACCGGGCCTGGCAGGAGAAGGTCGTCGGTGAACTGGATCAGGCGGTCGAGGACCACCCCGATCAGATCGTGGGCTGGGTCGGCTGGCTGAAGGCTCCCGATACCACCAATCCCACGGTCAGCCAGATGAAGACCGAGGATCTGCGCAGTACCTTCGTCAGCATCCCGCTCAAGGGCGATGACGACGACTCGATCCTGAAGAACTATCAGACCGTCCAGCCCGATCTGGAAAAGATCAACGGCGGTGACATCAAGCTTGCCGGCCTCAACCCGCTGGCCAGCGAACTGACCGGAACCATCGGCACCGACCAGAAACGTGCCGAGATCGCCATCGTCCCGCTGGTCGCGGTGGTGCTGTTCTTCGTCTTCGGCGGCGTGGTCGCGGCCGCGCTGCCCGCCATCATCGGTGGTCTCACCATCGCCGGCGCGCTCGGCATCCTGCGGTTCACCGCCGAGTTCATGCCCGTGCACTTCTTCGCCCAACCCGTCGTGACGATGATGGGCTTCGGTATCGCCATCGACTACGGCCTGTTCATGGTGAGCCGGTTCCGAGAAGAGCTCGCAGAGGGTTATGACGTCGAGGCCGCGGTCAGGCGCTCCGTGATGACATCCGGGCGCACGGTGGCGTTCTCCGCGGTGATCATCGTGGCGTCCTCGCTACCGCTGCTGCTCATCCCGCTCGGCTTCCTCAAATCGATCACCTACGCGATCATCGCGTCGGTTCTGCTGGCGGCCATCCTGTCCATCACGGTGCTGCCTGCCGTCCTGGGCATCCTCGGACCGAATGTCGACGCACTCGGGGTGCGAACCCTGCTGCGGGTGCCGTTCCTGGCGAACTGGCCGTTCTCCCGCAAGATCATCGACTGGTTCATCGAGAAGACCCAGAAGACCATGACCCGCGAAGAGGTCGAGAAGGGTTTCTGGGGCAAGCTCGTCAACCTCGTCATGAAACGGCCGATCGCCTTCGCCGCGCCGATCCTGATCATCATGACGCTGCTGGTCATCCCGATCGGGCAACTGGCGCTCGGCGGCCTGAGCGAGAAGTACCTGCCGCCGGACAACTCCGTGCGCATGGCGCAGGAACAGTTCGACCGTGAGTTCTCCGAGTTCCGCACCGAACCGCTGACCATGGTGATCCGCTCCGACAACGGTGAACCGGTGACCGACCAACAGGTCGCGACACTGCGCGCCGAGGCGCAGACGGTGTCCGGATTCTCCGGTACCGAGGACCCGTCGAAGATGTGGCAGGAACGGTCCGCGCAGGACGGCGGGACCAAGGATCCGTCCGTCCGGGTGTTGCAGAACGGCCTGGTCGACGCGAGCAGCGCCCCGAAGAAGCTCGCCGAGTTGCGCGACCTGCAACCGCCACGCGGCACCGAGGTGCTGGTGGGCGGAACCCCCGCGCTGGCGCAGGACAGTATCCACAGCCTGTTCGCCAACCTGCCGCTACTCGGGCTGATCCTGGTCATCACCACGACCATCCTGATGTTCCTGGCCTTCGGATCGCTGGTGCTGCCGATCAAGGCGGCACTGATGAGCGCGCTGACGCTCGGCTCCACGATGGGCATCCTGACCTGGATGTTCGTCGAGGACGGTCATGGCGACGAGCTGTTCAACTACACGCCGCAGCCGCTGCTGGCGCCGATGATCGGGCTGATCATCGCGGTGATCTGGGGCCTGTCCACCGACTACGAGGTGTTCCTGGTATCCCGGATGGTCGAGGCCAGGGCGCGCGGAATGTCCACCGCCGAGGCCATCCGCATCGGTACCGCCACCACCGGACGTCTCATCACCGGCGCCGCGCTGGTGCTGGCCGTGGTGGTCGCGGCGTTCGCGTTCTCCGATCTGGTGGTGATGAAGTACCTGGCCTTCGGTCTGCTCATCGCACTTCTGCTCGACGCCACCGTCATCCGGATGTTCCTGGTGCCGGCCATCATGAAACTGCTCGGCGACGACTGCTGGTGGGCGCCGCAGTGGATGAAGCGTGTTCAGGAGCGCATCGGTCTCGGCGAGACCGAGCTGCCCGACGAGCGCAAGCGGCCCGTCGTGCGCGAACCCGAGGGCGAGGTTGCCGATCAGGAGGCCCTTGTCGGTGCCGGTGCGCCGGCCCAACCGGTCCAGCACGATCCCGGGCATCCGGCGATCCCGGCGCCCGCACCACGCGGGTCGCTGCCACCGGTGCGGCCATCGGGTCCGTCGGCCGCAGGCACCAGTCGCATCCCGACGCCGCCGGCCGGTCCCGCTCCGGAGCCGCCTACGACGCGCTTTGCCGCGCAACCGGATTCGGCAGCGACCACGGCCATCAACGCCGTGAATGCCCCGACCGAGCGCGCCCCGCGCGTCGACCCGTCCCCCGGACGGGAACGCCGCGAGATCGAGTCGTGGCTCGGCGAACTCCGCGGCAGCAGCACGCCGACGACCGCCATCCCGAACGCCGCTGCGCCCCCGCGGCCCTCGACGGATCAGACCCGCGCCATCCCGGATCCGGAGAGCAGCGAACCGACGACCGCCATTCCCACCCAGAAGGATCCGGTCCAGAAGGACTCTGCAAAGCAGGATCCCGAGTCGACCGAGAAGATCGACACCCGCGATAAGGGTGAGACACCGACCCGCCGTGGTGGCGGGGTCAGTGCGGCAGATCTGTTGCGCCGGGAGGGTCGCCTGTAAGGCCCTCGGGCGCAAGTTCGGCGGCGACCTCCTCACGCTCGGCTTCGGGGTCGGGCGCCAGCAGCACCCGGATGGCGCTGTTGAGCACCGCCACGACCGGCACCGCGAGCAGCGCGCCGACGATCCCCGCCAGCACACCCCCGCTGGTGATCGCCAGCACCACCGCCAGTGGATGCACCGCCACCGCGCGACCCATCACCAGTGGTTGCAGCACATGCGACTCCAGTTGCTGCACCGCGAGAATCAACCCGAGGGTGATCAGCGCGTACACCCAGCCCTTGGCGAGCAGCGCCACGATGACTGCCAACCCGCCGGCGAACACCGCTCCGATCAGCGGGATGAACGCGCCCAGGAACACCAGCGAGGCCAACGGCAGCGCCAGCGGTATGCCCATGATGGCCAGACCCGTCCCGATACCGACGGCATCCACCAGGGCGACCAGGCCGGTGGCCCGCACATAGCCGGTGAGCGAGCGGAAACCGGCCCGGCCGGCATTGCGCACCCGTCCCCGCACTGCGGTCGGGAAGATGCCGGTGACGAAGGCGAAGATGCCGCGCCCACCCTGCAGCAGGAAGATCAGGGTGAACAGCACGAGCACCGCGCCGGTGACGATCTCGGCGACCGCACCCGCGGTGGACAGCGCACCGCTGGTGACCCTGGCCTGGTTCTCCTGCAGCGCCTTGATGACGGAATCCCCGGCATGGTCGATCTGCTCCCGGCTCAGATGCACCGGCCCGTCGATCAGCCAGGTGCGCAGCCCGTCCACACTGCGGGTCACCTGCTCGACGAGTCCCGGTGCGCCCGAGATGAATTGGCTGACAACGAAACTGAAGATGCCACCGATGACGGCGAAGGCGCCGAGGATGACCGCGGCCACCGCCCAGCCGCGCGGCACCCGGCGGCTGTGCAGAAAGTCCACCGCGGGCAGCAGCAGCGCGGCCAGCAGTGACGCCAGCGCCACCGGGACCACTATCAGCGTCAGCTTCGATACGACCCACAACAGCGCCACCAGCGCGGCGCCGAGGATGAGCAGCCGCCAGGACCAGGCCGCGGCCTTACGGACCAGCGGATGTACCGACTGGTCGGCGACCGAATCTATCGTCATCGCCGTAGCGTACGACCGGGTCACGGCGCGCCGCCGGAACCGGCGGGAAGCACACGCGAACGCCGTTACCCTGTAAGCCGTGTCGCACGACGCGCCGATGAGCGACGCCCCTGGACAGGATGCGCGCCCGCGGGGCAAGTACTGGTGGGTGCGGTGGGCCGTGCTCGCCGTCGCGGTCATCGTGCTGACCGTCGAACTGGTGCTGGTGTGGGATCAGCTCGCCAAGGCCTGGAAGAGCCTGCTCTCGGCCAACTGGTGGTGGGTGCTGGCGGCCGTTGTCGCGGCGATGGCGTCGATGCACAGCTTCGCCCAGATCCAGCGCACCCTGCTGCGATCGGCGGGCGTCACCGTGCGCCAATGGCGGTCCGAGGCCGCGTTCTATGCAGGCAACGCGCTGTCCACCACCCTGCCCGGCGGACCGGTCCTGTCGGCCACCTTCGTCTACCGCCAGCAGCGCATCTGGGGCGCCTCCCCCGTGGTGGCGTCCTGGCAGCTGGTGATGTCGGGGGTGCTGCAGGCGGTCGGGCTGGCCCTGCTCGGCCTCGGCGGGGCGTTCCTGCTGGGCGCGAGCAAGAATCCGCTGTCGCTGATCTTCACCCTGGGTGGCTTCTTCCTGCTGCTGGTGCTGGCGCAGTCGGTGGCGTCCAACCCGCAGCAGCTCGACGGCATCGGCGTCCGCCTGCTGTCCTGGTTCAACTCACTGCGCGGTAAACCCACCGACACCTATCTGGACAAGTGGCGAGAGATGCTGCACCAGTTGGAGTCCGTACAGCTGAGCCGCCGCGCCCTGGGTAACGCGTTCGGATGGTCGCTGTTCAACTGGATCGCCGATGTGGCCTGCCTGGCGTTTGCGGCCTATGCCGCGGGCGGGCATCCTTCTCTCGCCGCGCTGACGGTGGCCTATGCCGCCGCCCGTGCGGTCGGGTCCATCCCGCTGATGCCCGGCGGGTTGCTGGTGGTGGAGGCGGTGCTGGTGCCCGGCCTGGTGTCCAGCGGGATGACTCTCGCCTCGGCGATCTCGGCCATGCTCATCTATCGGTTGGTCAGCTGGATCTTCATCTCGACGATCGGCTGGGTGGTGTTCTTCTTCATGTTCCGCACCGAGATGGACATCGACCCCGATGCCGCCGAGGTGGAACCCTCGCAGGAAAGGGACCCATGAGGTCCGGAATCCCCTTGACGGCAATGACTCTCGTGGCTCTCATGGCTTTGACCGGCTGTTCGCCCAGTACCGAACCGGCCGGTACCGAGACCACCTCGGCGCCGTCCCCCGCACCACCGAGCAGCACTGCGGCGGCCCCACCGGTGGCCACCCCACTGCTGGCCCGAGTGGTGGCCGCCCCGGTACCGGTGCCCGCCACCGACGGCCGCACCCACCTGGCCTACGAACTGTTGCTGATCAATTCGATGAACCAGGACGTGACCATCGATTCGCTGCAGGTGCTGCCCGCCGTCGGCGCGCCGTTGCTGACACTGTCGGGCGCCGAACTCGCCGACCGCACCCGGGTGCTCGGCACCACCACCCCGACCGCGAAGCTCGGGCCGTCACAGTCTGCCCTGGTCTGGATCGATGCCATCACCGAGAATGGCTCTACGCCAACAACACTCAGCCACGATATCAGTGTGCGATTGACCGAACCCATGCCGCCGCTGTTGCCGGAGACGTTGACCGAGACAGTCGCACCGGTGACCGTGCAGACGCGAGAGCCGGTCGTCATCGCACCACCGTTGCGCGGCCCGGGGTGGTGGGACGCAAACGGCTGCTGCGGTATGACCGCACACCGGATGGCGATCAACCCGATCGACGGTGAGCTTTGGGGCGCCGAACGATTCGCCATCGACTATGTGCAACTGCTGCCCGACGGTCGGCTGGTTACCGGCGATGTCACCGACCTGGCGAGTTTCGCCTACTTCGGCGCCGGTGTCCACGCGGTCGCCGACGGCCCGGTCGTCGCCGTTCTCGACGGCCTGCAGGAGCAGGTTCCCGGCGTCAACCCCACCGGGCTGCGATTGGACGAATACGGCGGAAACCATGTCGTGCAGGACATCGGGAACGGCAACTACGCGTTCTACGCACACCTGAAGACGGGTTCGGTGACCGTGAAACCCGGCGACCGGCTGACCACCGGACAGGTACTCGGACAGCTCGGCAACACCGGCAACACCGATGCCCCACACCTGCATTTCCATATCATGAGCGGACCGGACCCACTGAAGGCCGACGGCCTGCCGTTCGTCATCGACGAATTCCGGCTCACCGCACGGACATCCGACGAGGTCGGCCCGGAGGGCGATGCGATCGACATCGCCATGGCGGGCAAGCCCGCGCCGCTGCGCCCCGGGGTGAGCGCGAGCGATGAAACCAGGGTCAGTCCAGTGGTTTCCGATGTGATGGACTACCCCGATGACTGAACAGGCAACCAAAGGCACCCGCCCCGCGGCGGCGCTGCTGACCGACCTGGTGTGCGTGGTGGTGTTCTGTTCCATCGGTAGACGCAGCCATGCCGAGGGGCTGACGGTCACCGGTATCGCCGAAACCGCATGGCCGTTCGTGACGGGCACCCTGGCCGGCTGGGTGGCGGCGCGGGCCTGGCAGCGGCCCGCCACCCTCTACCCCACCGGATTGATCATCTGGGTGTGCACCGTCGCCATCGCAATGTTGTTGCGCAAGGCCACTTCTGCGGGCACCGCGAGCAGCTTCATCGTGGTGGCTTCGGTGACGACCGCCGTCTTGCTGCTCGGCTGGCGCGCCATCGCGACGGTTCTGGCGCGGCGCTGACAAGCAGCGCCTCCGCACCCTCCTCGGCCTGATCCGGAGCCCGGTCGGCGATCGTCAGCGTCGCGCGCAATCCGCCGGCCGGACTGTCGGAGAGTTCCAGTCGGCCGCCGTGCAGAGCGGCCTGCTGGGTGACCAGCGCCAGCCCCAGACCCGACCCACCGGGGGCAGCGGTGCTGCCGCGGGCGAACCTGCCGAGCACCGCGTTGCGCTCCTCGGCAGGCAGTCCGCGACCGTCGTCGTCGACCACGATGCGCAAACGCCGGTCCGGTCCGCGGGTCCCGGACAGCACGATCCGGCGCGCCCCACCATGCGCGACGGCGTTGCGCACCAGGTTGTCCACCGCCAGGCGCAGCCCGCCGGGCCAGCCCCAGACGGTCCCCAGATCGTCGTCGGCCTCGACGGTGATGTCCAGCGGCGGGTCGGTCCGCGAGTTCTCCCGTGCCACCCGGTCCAGCAGATCGGTGATATCGACCAGCTCGCGATCCTCGGCCTGCGCCAACTGTCCGGAAGCCAACTGGCCCAACGCAGTGATGATGGCCTCCACCCGACGCTGCGCGCGCAACAGGTCGGCCACCACCTCGTCACGCTCCTCGGTGGGCAGATCGTGAATGCGCAGGGTGTCCAGATCGGCGCGCATCGCGGTGAGCGGGGTGCGCAGTTCGTGCGCCGCATTGGCGGCGAAATCCTGGGCGGCCTGCAGTGATCTGGTGGTCGCCTGCTGCGCGGCCACCAACCGGCTGAGCATCCCGGCCATCGCGTCGGACAGCTCTTCCGCCTCGCGGGCACCGGTGACCGCGGGCACCTGGGCACCGGTGTTGCTGCCGTTACCCAGCAGCTTGGTCTGCTCGGTCAGCCTGCGCAGCGGTCGCACCGCGGGCCCGGCGAGCAACCAGCCGAATCCCGCCGCCACCAGCACGGTCAGCACGCCGACGGCGAGATAGATCGGAATCCTGGCCTGGCTCAACAGAATACTGTCGGCGCGAATACCGATGGACAACAGCACACCGCCGCCCTGCTGCTCCATCGGGATGGTACGGACCCGGTACTCGACACCGTTGACCTCGACGGTCTCGGTGCCCGGGGTCAACGCAGGCAACTGGAACCCGCGCTGGAACATCACCTGCCCGCCGGACAGGGCACGGCCGGTGGTCAGCACCCCGCGGCGGGGGTCGGACAGCTGCTCGGGGAACATGCTCGCCTCGACGATGGAGTCCAGGCGCCGATCCAGTTGTGCGGCATCGTTGTTGACCAATACCACCGTGGTCAGGACGGTGAAGGCGGCGACCACCGCCGACGCTGCGATCGCGGACGCGACGGCGACCCTGGTGCGCAGTGAGGCCGAGCGGCCGATCAGCGGAAGCGACAGGCGCACCGGCCGTCCCTCCTCACTACGCCTCCTCCCGGAGCACGTACCCGATACCGCGGACGGTGTGGATCACCCGCGGCCGGTCCTCACGCTCCAGCTTGCGCCGCAGATAGGAGATGAAGACATCGGCGACGTTGGTGTCCACGTCGAAGTCATACCCCCATACCAACTCGAGCAGACGCTGCCGGGTCAGCACCACGCCGGCGTTCTCGGCCAGCACGGCCAGCAGATCGAACTCCCGCTTGGTGAGATCGGCGCGTTCGCCGTCGACGTAGACCAGCCGGCGCGCGGTGTCGATGGTCAAGGGCCCCACGATCATGACGTCGGATGCCTGCTCGGAATGGCTGGACCGGCGCAGCAGCGCGTGTAGGCGGGCGACGAGCTCGCCGAGATCGAACGGTTTCGTCAGGTAGTCGTCGGCGCCGGCCTCCAGACCGGCGATGCGGTCGTTGACGGTATCGCGCGCCGACAGCACGCAGATCGGGATGTCATTGCCCAGCGCGCGCAGGGCCGTCACGACGGCGACACCGTCCAACTCGGGCATCTGCACATCGAGGACCAGTGCGTCATGTGCCTCATTGGACAGCAGCCGCAGCGCCTCCTTGCCGTTGGCGGCGACCCGGACATCGAAACCGGAATGCCGCAGTCCACGAGCCACCGAGGTTCGCACGTCCGGGTCGTCGTCGACCATCAGGACGGTCCGGCCGGTGTTCTCCGCCGGGGAAGTCTCGAATGTGGTCCGCACTGATGGAGTATGGCTGTTTTTACCGGGTTATCGCGTGGCAGCGGCCGGATCGGGCTGCGGGCCAGCGGCCTGAGCCTCGGCCGATCCCGGCACCGTGCCCGAGGACACCGCCTCGGCGACGCGCTCCGCGCCGACGGTCGCCAGCGCATCCAGCCCACCGGGCAGGCCCGCCCCGGGCGCCTGGGCTGCCTGCATCAGGCCCAGCAGTTGGGGCAAGGTGACCGGCAGCTTGCATTGGGTCGACAGGGTCACCAGCGGTGCCTGCAGGCGCTGCAAATCTGCGGCGGTCTCGGGGTTTGCGTCGAGGTAGTTCTTCGTGGCCACCAGCGACTGCGGGCCCGCCGGTTGCGCCGCAATGGCGGTGAACGCCTGGTTGGCGGCAGGGTGCGCGTCCAGGTAGGTGCCCACCGAGGTGGACACCGATCCGACGGTCTTGGCGATCTGGCTGGCCTGGCACGGATCGGGCGCGGCATCGGCGGCCGGCGCAACGCCGGTCATACTCAGGAGGGCCGAGCCGCCGATGACGGATCCAGCGAACGCGGCGAACAGGCCCCTGCGCAGCGGTGAAGTGGTGACGGTCATGGGTGACTCCTCGACTGTGATGCACGTCGTACCGGCTCGCGAACAGTAGCGATCGGCAGTGCTCGATTCCCCGACCCAATAACGGACAGCCGCCATCATGCCATCCGTGGGAGCCGGGAACCAACCGCGCAGCAAACTTGCTGGTCGATTGGGGTACGGTCGCGGACGAGCCGGCGTCGCCGGACATTCCAGCCTGGTCACAACTGAAATCGACGCCCCGTCCCGTCACAGACTCCTGCGGTACGCTCTCGCTACCAGCCAGCCGGGGAGAAAGGCAGAGGGCGCCATCCAGCAGTTCATGATGCGCTTGAGCAGCAACCTGCGCAGATATCGCTGGGCGGTGTTTGTCGTATGGGTGCTGCTTTTGGTGCCTTCGGTCTATCTCGCGATGAATCAATCCGACCAGCTCACCGGCGGTGGATTCGAGGTCACGGGGTCCCAGTCGCTGCGCGTTCAGCATCAGCTCGAGGACCAGTTCCCCGAGCAGGGTGCCTCGCCGCTGGCCCTGGTGGCCGTGCCGCGCGCGGACGCGTCGTTCGAGAATATGAACGCCGCCGTCGCGCAGCTGCAACGCATCGCCACCGAGGTGCCCAGCGTCCGGGAAGTGCCCAACCCGCAGCAACCGCCGCCCGCACCGGACCGCCCCTATGTGGTCCAGCTCCAGATGGACTTCAACAACAGCGGCGCCGTCGATATCGCCAACCAGTTGCGCGACAAGGTCGGCATCGTCGGCGATACCGCAGGCCAATCGGAGAACGGCAAGGTCCGGCTCTATGTCATCGGCCAGGGCGCGCTCGGGGCCGCCGCCCAGTACGCCACCAAACATGACATCGCCCAGGCCGAGAAGTGGAACCTGCCGGTCGTCCTGATCATCCTGCTGGCCGTATTCGGCTCGCTGGCGGCCGCGGCGATGCCGCTGCTGCTC
This sequence comes from Mycobacterium sp., assembly GCA_051306235.1. Classification (GTDB taxonomy): domain Bacteria; phylum Actinomycetota; class Actinomycetes; order Mycobacteriales; family Mycobacteriaceae; genus Mycobacterium. The sequence continues at coordinate 11,350 of JBPPMV010000208.1, forward strand.
GGTGTGTGCACCGTGGTGGTGACGATGGGCGTCGTCTTCCTGCTGTCCTCGGTGACCACGATGTCGGTGTTCGCCACCTCGACGGTGTCGATGTTCGGTATCGCGCTGGCGGTCGACTATTCGCTGTTCATCCTGATGCGTTATCGCGAGGAACTGCGCGCCGGGCGCGACTCGGCGCAGGCCATCGACGCGGCGATGGCAACCTCCGGGCTGGCCGTGGTGCTCTCCGGCATGACCGTGATCGCCTCGGTGACCGGTATCTACCTGATCAACACACCGGTGCTGCAGTCCATGGCGACCGGTGCCATCCTGGCCGTGGCCGTCGCGGTGCTCACCTCCACCACCCTGATCCCGGCGGCGCTGGCGACCTTCGGCCGCTCGGCGGCCAAGCGGTCGCGGTTGCTGCACTGGTCACGGCGCCCGGACACCACCCAGTCGCGCTTCTGGACCCGCTGGATCGGGTCCGTCATGCGGCGGCCATGGCTCTCGGCGTCGCTGGCCACGGTTTTCCTGCTCACCATGGCCGCGCCCGCATTCGCGATGACGCTGGGCAACAGCATGCTGCGCCAGTTCGATCCCAGCCACGAGATCCGCGGTGGCGTCAACGCGGCAGCTGAGGCGCTCGGGCCGGGAGCGCTCGGCCCGGTACGGGTGCTGGTCACCTTCCCCGATGGCGACGCCGACGGTGCGGCGGCCCGCAGCACCCTGGACACCATCGGGCTGCGGATGGCCCAGGGACCCAATGTCGCGACGGTGTCCCCGCCCGCGATCGGCAAGGACAACGACAGCGCGATCATGTCGGCGGTGCTGTCGGTGGACCCCGAGGACTTCCGTGCCCGCGAGGCCGTCGACTGGATGCGCACCGAGCTGCCCGCCGTCGACAGCGGTGTCCGCGTCGACGTCGGTGGCCCGACGGCATTGATCAAGGACTTCGACGACCAGGTGTCCACGGTGCAGCCGCTGGTCTTCCTGTTCGTGTCCGTCATCGCGTTCGTGATGCTGCTGATCGCCATCAGATCGGTGTTCCTCGCGCTCAAGGGCGTGCTGATGACGGTGCTGTCGGTGGCCGCCGCCTACGGCAGCCTGGTGGTGGTGTTCCAGTGGGGTTGGCTGGAGGACCTGGGCTTCGCCCCGCTCGAGTCGCTCGACAGCACGGTGCCGCCACTGGTGCTGGCCATGACATTCGGCCTGTCGATGGATTACGAGATCTTCCTGCTGACCCGGATCCGGGAGCGGTACCTGATCACCAACAACACCCGGGACGCCGTCACCTACGGCGTATCGACCAGCGCGCGCACCATCACCAGCGCCGCGCTGATCATGATCGCGGTGTTCATCGGTTTCGCGTTCGCCGGTATGCCGCTGGTCGCCCAGATCGGGGTGGCCTGCGCGACGGCCATCGCCGTCGACGCCACCGTGGTGCGGCTGGTACTGGTGCCCGCGTTGATGGCCATGTTCGACCAGTGGAACTGGTGGCTGCCGCGCTGGCTGGACCGGATCCTGCCGTCGGTGGACTTCGAGAAGCCACTGCCCAAGGTGGATATCGGCGATCTGGTGATGGTCCCCGAATCTGCGTTGGCCGCGCCCGGCGGTGACCTGCGGATGGTGGTCAAGAGCGCCGCCAAGCTCAAGAGCCTGGCCCCGCAGACCGTGGTGGTGGCCGACCCGCTGGCATTCCTGGGCTGCGGCCCGGACCCCGATATCGCGGGCGGGCGGCGCTTCACCGGGCGCATCCCGACGAACACCGCCACCCGGCCCGTGCACCCGATCACCATGTGGCGCGGCCGGCTCAATGTGGCGCTCGACGCACTGGCCACCGCCTCGGATTCGGAGAAGCTGCCGGTGCAGCGCCGCGGTCCGATGGAGGCCACCAACGTGCAGCTGCCCACCGGGGACCGGCTGCTCATCCCGACCGGCGCCGAGACCCTGCGCCTCAAGGGCTATCTGCTGATGTGCCGCAACAGCACCAAGGACTACACCGAGTTCGCCCGGCTGGTGGATTCCATGGAAACCCACACCGCGGCCCGGGTCCTCACAGGTATGGACCAGTACTACTGTGGACAACGCCCGCGGACGCAGTGGGTCGCCACGCAGCTGGTTCGCCGCCTGGCCGACCCGCGTCCGTCGGACGAACCGGATGAACCGGAGCAGGCCGATGCTGATTGGGCCGATGTCCGACAGCGCTGCCTGTCAGTGGCGGTAGCGATGCTGGAGGAGGCGAAGTGAGTGTGGCCGCGAAGCCCTCGCAGGCTGTCTCCGAGAAATTCGGTCGTCCCGACGACCGACCGGTCGAGTTCTGGCCGACCTCGGCCATCCGTGCCGCGCTGGACAACGACGATCTCGACGTGTGGCAGCGCATCGTTGCGGCCATCAAACGCGATCCGTTCGGCAGGACCGCCCGCCAGGTCGAAGAGGTGCTGGAGACCGAGCAGCCCTACGGCGTCTCGGCGGCGCTGTCCGAGGTCCTGGACAAGGCCCGTGAGCACCTGGAGGACAACGAGCGCACCGAGGTGTCCCGCCACGTGCGCCAACTGCTGGAGCGCTCCGAACTGGGCGCCCCGGAGTTCGCCTCGCGCATCGGTATCCCGCTCGACGAGTTCACCGGATGGCTCGACGCGGTCGGTACCCCGTCGGCCTCGATGATGATCCGCATGCGGCGGCTGTCGGACCGGTTCGCCCGCATCCGCGCCCAGCGCGCCGCCGGCTCGGGCTAGTTTCCCGCTCGTTCGCCGCGCTCAGCGCGCGTTGATCGGCGCCACCTCGGTCACCAGCCACGTGCCGCCCTCCTTGGCCAGCGATACCCGCAACGCCAGCACCGCGACATCCGCGGGTTTGCCCGGCGCGTTCTGGGTGCCCCGCATCACGACGGCGACACTGGCCGCGTCCGGCCCGATGGCCTCCACCCCTGCCGACACGGTCTGCGCCTGACCGGAGATGTTGCGACTGGTCAAATCCTGTGCCACTGCTGCGAATTCGTTGCGATACGCCTCGGCTCGCTGCGGTGACATCAACGCTGTGGCCCGGTCGATCGACGCATTGGGGCTGCTCGGCGAGAACGTGGCGGATGCCTCCGAGACACTGCTGGCGATCCCGACCACCTCGGCGCTGTCCCGGTTGAGATCGGCATCGGGGACCGTCCACCGGGTGTAGCCGACGAACACCCCGGCCGCCAGGGTCGCCGCGGCCACCGCGATGACCGCGAAGCGCAGGCCGGGCCCGTCGTCATCGGTGCCGACCGTCACGCCGTCGCGGCGGTACAGCACCACGTTGACCACGGCCGCCTGCACGATCAGCAGGCACAGCGCCGTGCACACCGCCACCCACCAGCGCGGCCAGTCCAGCGCCGAACCGATGAACACCAGCGCGGCGATGGCCGCCAGTGGGGCCAGGATGTCGACGGCCAGTACCCGCAACCGGTTGTTCATCGGATCGTCTCCAGGTGCGAGATCAACAGTTTGCCGTCCACGTCGGCGACGTCCAGGCGCAGATTCCAGCGCACCGTCGTGGGCTCGGCGCCGGCGTTCTGGGTCACCGAGGTGGCCACCACCAGGACGGTGTCGGTCCGCGACGCGATCGTGTCGAGTTCGGGCTGGGCCGCGTCCTCGGCCTGCTGCCCGGGTGCGTCACCGGGCCGGTGGTGCAGCCGCTCGATCGACACCGATTCGACCTGCCCGACGGTCTGCGACTGCAGTGTGGCGACCAGGTTGGTGAACGGCTCCACCGTGTTGTCGAATTCGACGTTGAGCTGACCGATGGTCCCGTCGCGCAGTTGCTGCAGGTTCTCGGTGGCCGAATCCTTGTTCATGTTGATCAGCAGGTTCGTCCAATCCGCCGCGGCCTGCAGCGCCTCGGTCTGGTGCACCCGTTCGGCGACCTCGCCGCGGTGTCCGGACCAGATCATCGAGCCGAGGACGACGGCGGCAACTGCGATCACGCCGAGCACAATTGCCGCGATGCCGTAACGGGACACCGCGCGGGGTTGCTCATCAGGCATGGCCGTGAGGCTACCGGTGCCCACCCGGCGTCCTCTGGCAGGATGTGAGAGTGACTCTGGATAGTGATATTCGTTCCGGTATCGATCTCCGATTCGTCGACTCGTCCGTGCGTCCGCAGGATGACCTGTTCGGCCACGTCAACGGCCGGTGGCTCGACGAGTACGACATTCCCGCCGACCGGGCCACCGACGGCGCGTTCCGCACCCTGGCCGATCGCGCCGAGGAGCAGGTGCGCGACATCATCACCTCGGCGTCCCCGGCCGACGGACCCGATGGCGCCCGTATCGGTGATCTGTACGCCAGCTTCATGGACACCGACACCGTCGCCCGGGTCGGGGTGGCCCCGCTGCTGTCGGAGCTGGCCCCCATCGCCGCGGCCGCCGACAGGGAGGCGCTGGCGGGTGTGCTGGGCGGCCTGCAGCGCACCGGTATCGGTGGTGGCACCGGCGTCTACGTCGACACCGATTCCAAGAACTCCACCCGGTATCTGCTGCACATGTCGCAGTCCGGGCTGGGACTGCCCGACGAGTCCTACTACCGCGACGCCGGACACGCCGAGATCCTGGCCGCCTACCCCGCGCACATCGCGCGCATGTTCACGCTGGTGCACGGCGAGGGCGATCATGCGGCTACCGCCGACCGCATCGTCGCGTTGGAGACCAAACTGGCCGCCGCGCACTGGGATGTGGTGAAGCGCCGCGACGCCGACCTCACCTACAACCTGCGCACCTTCGCCGAACTGGCGGGCGAGGCACCGGGATTCGACTGGTCTACCTGGGTGGGCGCACTGGGCGCCGCACCGCAGGAAGTGGTGGTGCGCCAGCCCGATTATCTGACCGCGTTCGCCGCGCTGTGGTCATCCGAATCGCTGGAGGACTGGAAGCAGTGGCTGAGCTGGCGGGTCATCAGCTCGCGCGCATCGCTGCTCACCGATGACCTGGTGGCCGAGAATTTCGCGTTCTACGGAAAGACCCTCAGCGGCACCGAGGAAATCCGCGACCGCTGGAAGCGCGGTGTCGGACTCGTCGAGAACCTGATGGGTGACGCCGTCGGCAAGCTGTACGTGGAGCGCCACTTCCCGCCCGAGGCCAAGACCCGGATGGACGAGCTGGTCGCCAACCTGCGTGAGGCCTACCGGGTGAGCATCACCAACCTCGCCTGGATGACCCCCGAGACCCGGGAACGGGCGCTGGCCAAACTGGACAAGTTCACCCCGAAGATCGGTTATCCCGCACGCTGGCGCGACTATTCGGCCCTCGTCGTCGACCGCGCCGACCTGTACGGCAACTATCAGCGTGGGTACGCCGTGGAGTACGACCGCGATCTGGCCAAGCTGGGCGGGCCCGTCGACCACGACGAATGGTTCATGACACCGCAGACGGTCAACGCCTACTACAACCCCGGGATGAACGAGATCGTCTTCCCCGCAGCGATTCTGCAGCCGCCGTTCTTCGACGCCGGTGCCGACGATGCCGCCAATTACGGCGGTATCGGTGCGGTGATCGGCCACGAGATCGGGCACGGTTTCGACGATCAGGGTGCCAAATACGACGGTGACGGCAATCTGGTCGACTGGTGGACCGATACCGATCGCACCGAATTCGGTACCCGCACCACGGCATTGATCGACCAGTACGAGACCTTCACCCCGCGCAGCCTGGAGGCATCGCACCACGTCAACGGCGCGTTCACCGTCGGGGAGAACATCGGCGATCTGGGCGGGTTGTCCATCGCGCTGCTGGCCTACGAGCTCTCGCTGGGCGGGGAGGAGGCTCCGGTGATCGACGGTCTCACCGGCGTGCAGCGCGTGCTGTTCGGGTGGGCCCAGGTCTGGCGCACGAAATCCCGCGACGCCGAAGCGATCCGCCGGCTGGCCACCGATCCGCACTCGCCACCGGAGTTCCGGTGCAATGGCGTCATCCGCAATATCGACGCCTTCTACGACGCATTCGAGGTCGGCACCGATGACGCGCTGTATCTGGAGCCCGACGCCCGGGTACGTATCTGGAATTAAACGATTTCGGCGCGCTCGCGTTCGCTGAGCGAACGTGAACGCGCCGAAGTCGCTGTGCTGTGTGCGGCTAGAACATTTGCCAGTCAGACGCACCGTCGGGCTGGTCGTACAGGCCACCGTCGGTGTTCTTGATGACCACCGCGTCACCGCTGCCGAAATTATCGAAGAACCACTTCGCATCGGCAGGGCTGAGGTTGATGCAGCCGTGGCTGACATTGGTTTCGCCCTGCGAGGCCACCGACCACGGTGCGCCGTGCACGAAGATGCCGCTGTTGTCGATGCGCACGGCATCCTTGACCTTGGTCCGGTACCCATCGGCGGAATCCACCGGGACCCCGTAGGTCGAGGAGTCCATCACCATGTCGGCGAACTTCTCCAGCACGTAGTAGGTGCCGTTCTTGGTGTCGTTGCCCGGCTTGCCCATGGACACCGGGAATTCCTTCTCGACCTCACCGTTGCGCGTGACAGTCATGGTCTTGGTGGCGTCGTCGATGGTCGCGACGAGCTGCTCGGGAACGGTGAACGTCGACTTGGTACCCGCGGCGTCGATGCTGACGACGGCTCCCTTGGGCCAGAAGTCCTGGGGCCGCCAGCGCAGCTGGGTATCGGTGACCCAGTAGAACCTGCCGGGCACCGGCGGGTTCGACGTGATGTGCACGGCGTCCTGGGCCATCTGCCGGTTGGCGATGGGCCGCTGGAAGTTGATGTAGATCGGCTTAGCAGCGCCCGCGATCGACCCGTTGACCGGGTTGAAGGACGGCGGGACGAACGGCGGCATGCCGATGAAGGGGTTCGGGTTCTGGCCCGCCGGGGTCCCCTCGGGGATCGCCAGAGGTACCGCACCCGGGCCACCGATCGGTGCGAACGGGTCGGGTTCGGCCGCCGACGGCGGCGCGAACGGGTTGGGGAGGCCGGGCGCCGGGGGTGGCGCCGGGGGCTCCGCTGAGGCAGCCGGGCTGCCGAAACCAAGTCCGACGACCAATCCGGCCGCCAGGAACGCGCTGGCGAATTTACTTCTCGTCCGCTGCGTCATGTGTCACCTCCACAGGCATATCTGCAGACCAGTGTGTCATAACAGAGGAACCAGCTATCCCCTGGCGAGGCCGGACGGACCCCTCATCGCCGCCCGACCTGCGCCACTGACCTGGGAGTTTCATCGGCAGCGGACCGGGGTTCGTTACAAGTGTGATGTCGTCCGGCAGCGGTCAGGACCGCACCAGCCGGGCGATGGCGGCCGACGCCTCGGCCAGCTTCGCGTCGGCCTGATCCCCGCCCTCGGCGACAGCCTGGGTGACGCAGTGACCGAGGTGCTCGTCGAGCAGCCCCAGGGCAACCGACTGCAACGCACTGTTCACCGCGCTGATCTGGGTCAGGATGTCGATGCAGTACTTGTCATCGTCGATCATCTTGGCGATCCCCCGGACCTGGCCCTCGATGCGCCGCAGCCGTTTGGCGTAATTCTCCTTCTGCGCGGAGTAGCCGTGCTCATGTTCTGGTGCATCGCTCATCGCTAACCGCCTCCCAACAACTGCTGCATCTGAACTTGCTCGGCTTGGCGGGTGGTGATGATCGCCTGCGCCAGCGTCTTGGCGTTGATGTCCTCACCCTCCTTGATCTCGGAGGCGGCCATCGTCAGCACGGCCTGATGGTGATTGAGCATGGCCTGCAGCCACAGTGTGTCGAACTCCCGGCCCTGCAGCGACCCGAGTCGCTCGACAGCGCCACGGTCGAACAGCATCGGCCCGTCCGGCGGTGGGCCCTGACCTCCCTCTTCACCGTCGGTCCACTGCACCAGCAGTGCGTTGACGGTCTCGTTCAGCTGCTTCTCGCTGACGGCCAGCGCCTCGGCCGCTTCCACCACCGCCGGGTCGCCGGAGTTGGTGCGCGCCAGCGCCACCATCTTTTCCACCTGCGGCCGCTGGGCCAGCATCGCGTTGGCGAAGGCACGATCGGTGGCGTTCACCCCGGGTGTCAGCACCGCCGAGGCGCTCGCGGACTCCGATGTCACGGGCGGCGCGGGATCCTGCCCGCCGCACGCCGAGATCAGCACCGCCGTTGCCACTGCGGCCACCAAACCCACCCGACTCATACACCAAGGCTACCGGTACCCCACAGGGGTATCGGTAATCGGTTTGGGTGGCCATGACGCCGGAGGCATACTTACGTTCATGCCCTCAGCCTCTGATTCTCTTCCCGGGGTGGATATCAAGCCCCGCAGCCGCGACGTCACCGACGGCCTGGAGAAAACCGCCGCCCGCGGCATGCTGCGGGCGGTAGGTATGGGCGATGACGACTGGGCGAAGCCCCAGATCGGTGTCGGCTCGTCGTGGAACGAGATCACCCCGTGCAACATGTCGTTGCAGCGGCTGGCGCAGGCCGTCAAGGCCGGCGTGCACTCGGGTGGTGGCTACCCGCTGGAATTCGGCACCATCTCCGTCTCCGACGGCATCTCGATGGGCCATGAGGGGATGCACTTCTCGCTGGTCTCCCGTGAGGTCATCGCCGACAGCGTCGAAACCGTCATGCAGGCCGAGCGCCTCGACGGATCGGTGCTGCTGGCCGGCTGCGACAAATCGATCCCCGGCATGCTGATGGCCGCCGCGCGACTGAACCTCGCGAGCGTCTTCCTCTACAACGGCTCGATCATGCCGGGCCTGGCCAAGATGACCGATGGCTCGGAGAGGGAAGTCACGATCATCGACGCCTTCGAGGCGGTCGGGGCGTGCGCTCGCGGTCTGATGTCCCGCGAGGACGTCGACATCATCGAACGCGCCATCTGTCCCGGCGAGGGCGCCTGCGGCGGTATGTACACCGCCAACACCATGGCCTCGGCCGCCGAAGCGCTCGGTATGTCGTTGCCGGGCAGCGCATCTCCGGTCGCGATCGACAAGCGCCGCGACGAGTACGCGCGCAGGTCCGGTGAAGCGGTGGTCGGGATGCTGCGCCGCGGGATCACCACGAGCGATATTCTCACCAAGGAAGCCTTCGAGAATGCGATCGCCGTCGTGATGGCGTTCGGCGGTTCCACCAACGCGGTGCTGCACCTGCTGGCGATCGCCTGGGAAGCCGGTGTCGAGCTGACCCTGGCGGACTTCACCCGCGTCGGCAACAAGGTCCCGCACCTCGCTGACGTGAAGCCCTTCGGCGCGTACGTGATGAAGCACGTCGACGAGATCGGCGGCGTGCCGGTCGTGATGCGGGCGCTGCTGGATGCCGGTCTGCTGCACGGGGATTGCCTGACCGTCACCGGCGAGACCATGGCCCAGAACCTCGCCCACATCGAACCGCCGGATCCCGACGGCAAGGTGCTGCGGGCGATGAACAACCCGATCCACCCGACCGGTGGCATCACCATCCTGCACGGGTCGCTGGCCCCCGAGGGCGCCGTGGTCAAGTCCGCAGGGTTCGACTCCGATGTGTTCGAAGGCACCGCAAGGGTTTTCGAACGTGAGCGCGCCGCGCTCGACGCGCTGGAGGACGGCACCATCACCCACGGTGATGTCGTCGTCATCCGCTACGAGGGCCCCAAGGGCGGCCCGGGGATGCGGGAGATGCTGGCGATCACCGGTGCCATCAAGGGCGCCGGGCTGGGCAAGGATGTGTTGCTGATGACCGACGGACGGTTCTCCGGTGGCACCACCGGTCTGTGCGTCGGCCACATCGCTCCCGAGGCCGTCGACGCGGGGCCGATCGCCTTCGTCCGCGACGGTGACAAGATCCGTCTCGACGTCGGCAAGGGCACGTTGGACCTGCTGGTCGACGAGGCCGAATTCGAGTCCCGCAAGGCCGGTTTCGAGCCGCTGCCCCCGGTGTACAAGAGCGGCGTGCTGGCCAAGTACACCAAGCTGGTCGGGTCGGCGGCAGTGGGCGCGGTCTGCAGCTGAGATCCCTCGGGTATCTCCTACTGAACCCCGCCACCACCGGTTCGATCCTTTTCCCCGACGGCGGGTACACGCTTCACTGAGCCATCTTCGCGATCCGCCGCACCGCGATCTCGAGCACCGGCAGGTAGGCGGGCGCCCAGACCGGTGCGCTCATCCACACCCGGCAACCGCGGTCGCGCGGTTCGACACCGTGCCGCGTCGCAGGTACCCCGGCGACATCCCAGCCCCAGATCCGTCCCGGATCCAACTCGGAGATGACGAAGGGCAGCGGGATGCCGACCGGCGTCCAGACCCGGCCGGTGGCGCCCAGCAGGATCGCCGTGCCGTCGAGTTCGGCCTTCGCCACCGTCAGGCCCCACCGCGGCCACGCATCGAGGTCGGTCAGGATCTGCCACACCGTGTCTGCGGGCGCATCGACGTCCCGGCTCACCTTCCACATGCGGGGTGCATACCCGAAGTGCGGGTCCGCCGAACGCGTTTGCCT
>JBPPMV010000209.1:0-2497 GCA_051306235.1 Mycobacterium sp.
GTGTCGGGCTGCGATGCGATCGTGCGGTCGTAGTCGTCATCGACGACTTCTCTGGCATAGGGGTCCAGGAGGAGCTTGCTGCTGTCGAACCGCAGGCCGTCATCGGGTCGATTCGGGCCTGTCATCCGGTAACCGTATTGGGTGCCAGCGTGCAGGCCCGGCACGAAGACGTGCCAGTAGTTGTCGGTGCGGTGAGAGAGGGGATCGAGCCGAAGCGTCGTCGCCGAATCGGCTGCACCCTTGTCGAACAGCACCAGTTCGACGGACTCGGCGTGGTGCGAGTAGATCGAGAAATTGACGCCGCCATCGCGCATCGTCGCGCCCAGCGGGGCGGGGGTGCCCCGCTCAGTGCGGAACGCCGTGGTGTTCTTCATCACGTCGTCTCACGTTCGGCGCGTCGATCACGGTCGGGGATGCTCGTGCCGGGCTCGCCGTCGCTGCCGAAGACCTGCATCATGCGGGCCACCAGCGCGGTCCAGCCGGTCTGATGGCTCGCGCCGAGGCCGGCTCCGTTGTCGCCATGGAAGTACTCGTGAAACGAGATCAGGTCGTTCCAATGCGGGCTCTCCTGGAACAGCGTTGTGCCTCCGTAGACGGGGCGGATGCCGTTCTCGTCGCGCAGGAAGATGCCCATCAATCGCTCGGAGATACTCTTGGCGACGTCCCTTAGCGTCAGTTCCTGGCCGGAGCCGGTGGGGTACTCGATCATGAACTGGTCGCCGTAGTAGGAGGCGTACGCCAGCAGCCCGCGGATGAGAAGGAAGTTCATCGGGAACCAGATGGGCCCGCGCCAGTTGGAATTGCCGCCGAACATGCCGGTGTTCGATTCGGCCGGCAGATAGTCGACCCGGAATTCCTGACCCGCGACATCGACGACGAACGGGTGGTCCCGGTGATAACGGGACACCGAACGGATGCCGTGCTCGCCGAGGAACTCGGTTTCATCCAGCATCCGCGCGAGAAGGCGTCGCAGCTTGGTCTCATCCAGCACCGACAGCAGGCGTCGATCCTCGATGCCAGGCTCGCCCAGCGCGGGGAACCGCGCGGCGAGCTGGGGTCGATGCGTGCGCAGCCACTGCACACGGGCCATGAACTCGGGCAGCTGCCGCACATCGGCAGGACGCAGGACAACGCAGGCGGCGAGCGGCAACAGGCCGACGAGCGAACGCACCTTCAGCCTGGTCGTGCGCCCGTCCGGTGTCGCGAGGACGTCGTAGAAGAAGCCATCCTGTTCGTCCCACAAGCTCCCCTCCGGGTCGTCGGGATCGTCCATCGCGGCAGCGATCCACAGATACTGCTCCAGGAACTTGGCGGCCATCGACTGATACGACGGGTCGTGGCGGGCCAGTTCGAGCGCGATCTCGAGCATCTCGAGCGTGTAGAACGCCATCCACGCGGTGCCGTCGGCCTGTTCGAGGTGGCCACCTGTGGGGAGCGGCGCGCTGCGGTCGAACACGCCGATGTTGTCCAGCCCCAGGAACCCACCGCCGAAAACGTCGTTGCCGTCGGGATCCTTGCGGTTGACCCACCACGTGTAGTTCAGGATCAGCTTGTGGAATGCCTCCTCGAGATAGCGCAGGTCACCCTCGCCGCGCGTTTCGTGCTCGGCCTCGTAGACGCGCATGACCGCCCAGGCGTGGACCGGCGGGTTGACGTCACTGAAGTTCCACTCGTACGCCGGAATCTGCCCGTTGGGGTTCAGATACCTTTCGTCGAGCATCAGCGCGAGCTGTGCCTTCGCGAAGTCCACGTCGACGACAGCCAGCGAGACCGCATGGAACGCCAGATCCCACGCCGCGTACCAGGGGTACTCCCACTTGTCGGGCATCGAGATGATGTCTTCGTTCACCATGTGGAACCAGCTCGCGTTGCGCAGGGTCGACCGACGCTGCGCGGCGCGGCTCGTGACCCCGTGCCCGCCGAGCCACTTGGTGACGTCATATGCGTAGAACTGCTTGGTCCACAGCAGTCCGGCGAGGGATTGGCGCATGACCAGCGCTGCTTCGGTGCTGAGCGAGGACGGGATCACGGACGCATAGAATTCGTCGGCTTCGCGTCGGCGTTGCGTCATGATCTCGGCGAACCGGGCGCCGAATGGGCCGCCGTCCGCGGCGAACGATTCGGGCACGAGGTCGGTGAGGCGCAGCGTGAAGCGTTCCGTCGCTCCCGCCGGGACATCGATCGCGTAGTGAACGGCCGCCTTGGTCCCGGGGCCCGTCGGATGCGCAGCCTCGCTCTTGAGGTTAATCACCGCTTCGCCGATGCCGTCCTTGACGTACTGCGACGCGTTCGGCTCGCCGAACAGCCGCTGCACGTTGGTCTCGTTGTCGCAGAACAGAGTCGCCGGACGGTTCGCCGCGTACAGGAAGCGCCGACCGATCGCGTCGTGGTCGGCGCGCACCACTGTCGCATCGGGGAGATCGGCCATCCGCTCGAGAGCAGGTCGCGGTTGTGTTCCTTCGCTCCACGTGTTGCGAAACCACACGGTCGGGAGTAC
>JBPPMV010000210.1:0-8741 GCA_051306235.1 Mycobacterium sp.
TGAGTAGTCCGCGTGGCCCCCCAGCGCCAGCGCTTGTGGCGATATGCCGATCGCGGCCAGTACTCGCGCGAGTTCGGCCAGGTTCACAGCTTGACCTCTCTTCGATGAGTGGAATCTAGTTATCCACAGCGCAATTGGGCCATATCGCCACTACGCTTCGGCGAGAACCCGGCGTCCTGAGCGATGCCAGATTCTTCACAACGGATTCCGCAGCTGCCAAAATCACACTCGAAACAACGGAGCTCCGTCAGGGCTTTCGTACGATCTCTTAATCTCACTTGGCGACGACGCGATCAGGTGTGACAACTCGACAAGCCTGGTCACGCCAGTAAGCCCACCAGCGGCGGTTGCGACTACAGTCCCGGTGTCCTCCGACAGCTGACGGAAGCCTTCTGAGTCCTCTTCGCTGAGCCGGTACCCTTCGGCGATCTCGCCGACCTTCCTCGGCGTCTTGATTCTGGTCAGCCGCTTCGCATGGCGGATATCCCACCCAAAGACGCCGTATAGATGCCGCTCTATCACCTCGACCGAAATTCCGGCTAGTTCGAACTGTTCCTCCGCGGCCCGTTCCGCTTTGGTGAGCAAAATAGAGCCATCAAATTTATTGCGGATATAGAACCGGATTTCACCACCGGGATCCGTCCAGAACAACGCAGCGTCCGAGTGATGCTTCGGCGTCAGGGAGTACCCGGCCAGGTGGGCCCATTCGACGAGTTCGCTTGAAACCTCGGGCGCTGTCATTCAAGGACACCGTTCTTAATTAGCTCTGCAACCGACATTTTCTCGCCCTTATCGTTGTAGATCAGTACCTGCAGTCCGCCACCATCGCGTCCAAATGCGGGAGCAATTTGGGACACTTCGATCGACCAAGTCTCGGGAAGCTCCGCCAGAACGTATCTATCGTATTCCTGATTGAGCGAAGAAATTGGCAACCCTCTGGCTTCGAACGACGGCGCGACACCATCTGGCATCACGCCAAGGTACGTGCCGCTCTCCCTCCCTATACGGTCAAGATGCTGACCGTAGTCGCGTAAGAACGCGTCACCTGATTCGTAAACCACACGGCTACCGGGAACGGCCCCGTCGTTCGGCGGGTAATTCTCCCAATGTTGCCCTTCAGGACCAACAAGGTTGTATCTCGCGTCATAGTCGGCCTTGCTCAACGGATTTCCATCCAGGTCGTGTCCATACGGCTCGTCGTGACGTTCGATGAGATCGAAGGTCGATTGTGTAGATGGCGTCGGGGTCGGGTATTCGCCCGTTTCCCAGTACTTTTCGAGCGGCTGTCCGTAGTCCGGATTATCTGGCTTGTCTTCGATACGGTGCCAACCGTCGCCACTTTGCTCGTGCGAGTGCACGGGACTGTGCTTGTACCCGTCATCATCAGGAACAGAGGAATTGGTGTCGCCGACTTCGGATGTCTGGCCGGAAGGATCGCGCTCCGGCGACTGTCCTCCACCACCATCAGGCTGCTGCGACATTCCGGAGTCGGCACCGGGCTTCTCCGCAGCGGGGTCCAATCCACCACCGCTCGAAGACCCGCCACCCGGCCCGTCGCCGCCCCCAACAGGACCCGCCCCCGAAGGCGACTGGCTCGGCTCACTCGAACCGGGAGAATCACTAGGCGAGCTAATCGACGGGGACACGGGCGCGCCACCTGAGGGCTTGCTCGGGCCGTCGGAGCTCGGCGAACCACCCGTCGGGACAGGGCCATTGGACGACGGACCGCCGCTGCTTCCGCCGGAATTCGGCGAACCACCCGTCGGGGCAGCGCCATTCGACGACGAGCTGCCGGGCCCGGCTCCCGCACCGGACTGGCTCGGCCCCGCACCGTTGGACGATGGCCCTGTTGGCGCAGGGCCGCCGCCGGAGCCGGACCCCGGCGAGGTCGGTGCTGTCGGGGTGGGACCCGACGGACCGCCGGGGCTCGACGGGCTCCCCGGCCCCAGCACCGAGCCCGGAATTCCCGGTGGCGGCGTGAACTCCGGAACGTGCGGCGCGGCAGGCGCATCCGGAAGCTCCGGAGTATCCGGCATCCGGTTGCCACCCAGTCCCGGCAGTCGACCGAGCCCCTCCAGGCCCCCACCATCGAGCAGGCGTCGGGTCGCGGCCAGTCCCTTCGCGACCGAACCGCCCTTGGCCAGCGCGCCACCGGGGATGAACAGCGATCCGATGTTGCCGAGCGCCTCACCCACCCCGCGTGCTGGATTGTCACCGGTGATCGCGTCGTAGGCGATGAACTCGCCGCCGGACTGAAGAAGGACGTCGTCGATCATCGTCGGATCCTTGGCGATCATGATCGCGGTGTCCGCCAAGCCCTTCCACGTATCGGGATCGGCAAGGGCCACGGTGCCCGAAACGAGGCCGATCACCGCGATACCCAGGCCCGCCTGCAGATCAGTGGAGATCTTGACGGCATCGGCCAGCGCGTTGCCGACGTCATCGCCGAAAGCCCCCACCAGGACAGGTCTTATCCACTTCTGGAACGAATCGGCTGCCTCGCCCAGCAAGGTCTGTAGCTCGGAGAGCAACCCAAGGACACCCTGAACCTGATTCTGGAAGTTTTCCAGCACATTGCCGACGTCCTCGGCGATCTCGCGAAGGATCTTGTCGCCGTCACCGCTGAGGAACCCGGTCACGGTGTCCCAGAGGCCATCGAGCGACAGCCGGTCCAACAGGTCGCGAATGGAGTCCTGCGTCTCCTGCACACCCTTGGCGAAATCGCTGATGGTGGTGGCCATCTTGTCGCCGAAGTTCGCCAGCGTGGTCGCGCCGTCACCCAGATCCTTCAGGGCTTTGTTGATCTGGTCGACCTCGGGGATGTTCTGAGCCCCTGCGGCAGCGGCAGCACCGGCCAGTGCGGGCTCGAACACTTTCAGACCCCGACCGATGTTGGCCCATTGCGCCGCAGTCAGATTCATCATCGCGGCATTGCCGGTCGGCCAGGTCATCGCCGCCCCGAACAATGGAATCATGTTCAGGAACGGCTGGATCATCCACCATTTCGATGGCGGCGGAACGATGTTCCCGTTCGGGGCGTAGGGCGCATCGCCGGCTGTGGTCTCGGCCGGCTCACCATTGATACTGCCCGACGGTCCCGGCCCGCCTGCCGTCGATGCGGCGTCGGCGTTCTGATAGTTGACGCCGGTGGCCTCCAACATCAGGCCGACACTCTTGAAGGCGTTGGCCAGCTGCGCCAACTGTTTCCCGAACTCGTCGGCCTGGCGACCGTAGGAGATCCCGAAATTCAACCCGGCCGGATCGGTGCCCGATGCGATGCCGTCAGACAGTGTCTGGCCCATCGCGTCGGACAGCGCTCCGAGCTGACCACCGAGGGAGCCGACCTGCTTACCCGCATCGATGAGCGCCTGCGGTTCTACTTCGATCCGCACGCGATCAGCCCGCCCACATCTTTCCGTTCTTGTCCACGGCGTCGGTGTAGTTTTTGTGCGCGTTCTCGGCGACCGTGCGCAACGCCTCCAGCGACGTCTTCATCTGCTCGGCGCCGTCGTCCCACTGCTGCTGGGACTGCTGCTGAGTTTCCGACGCCTGCCCTTCCCAGTTGGCCCGCAATGCGGCCATCGCCTGGTCGATCTCCTCGAGCACCTCGGCGACCTCGCGGCCGAACTCCGCCATGTGATCGATGGCCCCCTGCAGCTGCGGAAAGTCCACCACCAGCTTCGTCATCAGAGGCTCCTATCCGACACAGACTCCGAACCGTCCTGCGAGGGACCCTCTCGTGGTGTTTCGATCGGCGCGGCGGCGCCCGGCTCGGCACCACCGGCCGCGCCCTCGGGCACGTCCTCAGGCTTCTCGGACTCCTGCTCCGCGGCGGCCGCTTCGGCCTGCTGCGCCAACTGCGTGGCCAGCTGAACGGCTTCCTGCGCCGCCCCGGCGGCCATCGTCCCGGCCTGCATCAACCCGCCCGCCACCTGACCCGCGAACTGGGCGGGGATACCGGCGGCCTGCGACATCGGAGCCATCGCCTGGCCGAGATTCATCTGCTCCGCCAAACCGGGCTGCGGGCTGGCCGGGCCGCCGGACTGACCCCCGGCGCCCTGCTGAGCAACGGATTCTCCCGCTGCGGGAGCGCCAGCCCCGCTCGGGGCGCCACCTCCGGACGGGCTGCCGCCGCCTCCACCCTGCATCGTGGAATCGATCGCGCCGCCGGCCTGCTCATCGGTCGCCTCGTAGTTATTGGCGGCCGCGTTCAGGGCCTCCGACATCGTCTGCAGGGCACGCACCACCTGTCCCGCGCCGTTGTGCCATTGGTCCCAGTACTTCTCGAAGGCCGTCGCGGCCTCACCCTTCCAGCCCGACGCGAGCAGGTTGCTGGTCTCCAGGTCCACCGACGACAGTCCATCCTGCAGGCGCTGCCCTGCGCCGTGTAGACGGTCCGCTGCCAGGTGCAGCTCCGAGGTGACAACCTCGACCGACTCGCCCATCCGACCCCCGAATTCGTAGCTTCCCCAAAAACCCTAAGCCGGGTTCGGGACCCCTATGTGCACCAATTTCGGGCAGCCGTTTTGGCCCTGAAGGCACCCGGAGTACAGTTGCCTGCGTGCAGCGCGTGCTCCTTCTCGGACGCCGCGGCGGGGTCTGATCCAGACTGGCCTCCCGTCGCGGGTATTCGCGATGCGCCGGTCTGAATCCCCCGATAGACCCGGAGCCAACATCATGACCACCTCAGACATCTCTTCGGACGCCTTCTCATCAGTCCGTGCGATCAGCACCCCGGCCGGTGACCGCAACCCCGGCCAGTCCTCCTGGAACACCCAGCGCGCATCGTCCATGCCCGTGCACCGGTACCGCACCTTCGCCGACGAGGTCGAACCGGTCACCGTGCCGGACCGCACCTGGCCCGACAAGGTCATCGACCGGGCCCCGCAGTGGTGTGCGGTGGACCTGCGCGACGGCAACCAGGCTCTGATCGACCCGATGAGCCCCGCCCGCAAGCGCCGCATGTTCGATCTGCTGGTGCGGATGGGCTATAAGGAGATCGAGGTCGGTTTCCCGTCGGCCAGCCAGACCGACTTCGACTTCGTCCGCGAGATCATCGAGCAGGGCGCCATCCCCGACGACGTCACCATCCAGGTACTGACCCAGTGCCGTCCCGAGCTGATCTCGAAGACCTTCGAGGCGTGTGCCGGTGCGCCGCAGGCAATCGTGCACTTCTACAACTCGACGTCGATTCTGCAGCGTCGGGTGGTCTTCCGCGCCGATCGCGCGGCGGTCAAGAAGATCGCCACCGACGGTGCCACGATGTGTGTGGAAGAGGCCAAGAAGTACCCGGACACCAAGTGGCGCTATGAGTACAGCCCGGAGTCCTACACCGGTACCGAACTGGAGTACGCGGTCGACGTCTGCAACGCCGTTGCCGAGATCGTCCAGCCGACACCCGATGTGCCGCTGATCGTCAACCTGCCCGCGACGGTGGAGATGGCCACCCCCAACGTGTACGCCGATTCCATCGAGTGGATGAACCGGAATCTGGCACCCCGGGACAGCATCATCTTGAGCCTGCACCCACACAATGACCGCGGAACCGCAGTCGCCGCAGCAGAATTGGGATACCAGGCCGGCGCCGACCGCATCGAAGGCTGCCTGTTCGGCAATGGTGAGCGCACCGGCAACGTGTGCCTGGTGACGCTGGGGCTGAACCTGTACAGCCGCGGTGTCGACCCGCAGATCGACTTCTCCAACATCGACGAGATCCGCCGCACGGTCGAGTACTGCAACCAGTTGCCCGTGCACGAACGGCACCCCTACGGTGGCGATCTGGTCTACACCGCGTTCTCCGGCAGCCACCAGGACGCCATCAACAAAGGCCTGGACGCGATGAAAGTCGCTGCCGACGAAGCCGATTCAGATGTCGACGACATACTGTGGCAGGTTCCGTACCTGCCGATCGATCCCAAGGATGTCGGCCGCACCTATGAGGCTGTCATCCGGGTGAACTCGCAGTCCGGGAAGGGCGGCGTCGCGTACATCATCAAGTCCGATCACGGACTGGCACTGCCGCGGCGGCTGCAGATCGAATTCAGCCAGGCCATCCAGCAGATCACCGACGGTGAGGGCGGCGAGGTGTCCCCCAAGGAGATCTGGGATGTCTTCTCCGAGGAGTACCTGGCCCCGATCCGGCCGCTGGAGCGGATCCGGCAGAAGGTCGACGCCTCCGAGGTGGACGGCGGCACGGACACCATCACCGCAATCGTCAAGATCGACGGTGAGGAACGCGAAATCGTCGGCGCCGGTAACGGTCCGCTCGCCGCGTTCGTCGACGCGATCGGCGCGGTCGGCTTCCAGGTCAACGTGCTGGACTACTCCGAGCACGCCCTGTCCGCCGGCGAGGAGGCCCAGGCGGCCGCCTACGTCGAGGCGTCCATCGACGGTAAGACGGTATGGGGTGTCGGTATCGCGACATCCATCACCACCGCATCGCTGCGGGCCGTGGTGTCCGCGGTGAACCGGGCCGCCCGCTAGACCAGCAAGTGCGTGCAGGCCGGGCCTTCCAACGGGCCCGGCCTGTCCGCTGTCAGACCGGAACCGCGCGATAGAACCCGGCCGTCCCGGCGAATCGCAGCTTCCGGGTGCCGACCTGCTCTGCCTGGAAACCGCTACTGTGCAACAGGTTCGGTAGCTCATCGTCATGTACGTCGACGATGTGCATGCTCCCGCCCGGCCGCAGCACCCGGCGCGCCTCACTCAGTGCCGCATACTTCACCTCACTGTCGAGATGATGCAACATCATCGAGCTCAGGATGCGGTCGAATGACGCGTCGGCGTAGGGCAGCTGCTGTGCGTAGACCCGTTCGAACCGGACATCGTTGAACCGCCTGGCCTTTCGGCGTGCCCGGGCCAGTGCCCGCGGGTCCGGATCCGTGGCGGTGACGTGCGCATTCGGTTGTGCGCGCATGATCCTGGTCGTGAGGTTTCCGGTACCGCAGCCGATTTCGAGAACTCGGGCCCTGTCGAAAAGCTCGGCCTGCCCGGCCAGCATGTCGTAGCCCGGCATCATCCCGAACACCCGCGCGATCAGATCGTAGGCCGGTAGCAACAGGTCGTTGCCAGTCGCGGGCAGGTAGTCGTGCTTGTTTCCCATCCGGGTAGTCATCGGATTCGGATTATCTTTCGTCATACTCATATCGTGTTGCCAGTTGCACCAAACTTGTTGGTCGATCTTCGGCAGAAGTAGGACTATCTTCGGTTCATGGCCGCAGCAGCCCGAGTCGTCCGCCATCGTGGCGGCATTCCGGTCTACGACTATGCCGTCGGACTCGATACACCACCGGTATCGCTGATCCGGCTTCGGCTCGGCGAGCTACCCGATTCGCGCCCGCACATCCACGATTTCCCGGCGCTGACCTACTTTCCGGCCTGCGGCACGGTCTTCGTCGCTGCCGCCGGAGAAACGGTCGACACCACCCTGGTGGGCACGCGGTCCGACGCGATCGGGGTCTTCTTCGACCCCGCCGCGCTGGGTGACGGGACGCGCTCGCCCTGGCCGACCTGGCGGGCCCACCCGCTGCTGTTTCCTTTTCAGCACGAGCACCGCGGCGGCATGCTCGAACTGCAGGTCCCCGTTGACCGAAGACCTTTCTGGGACAGTGCCATCGAGTCGATCGGCGCGGAACTCACCACCCGCCGGGACGGCTACCGGCGGGCGGCGCTGGCGCATCTGACGTTACTGCTCATCGACCTGGCCCGGATGGCCGATGCTGCCGTCGACGATCGGTCGCTGCGTAGCGTGTCGGTGGTGCCCGATGTCCTCGCGGTGATCGATCGCCGCATCGCCGAACCGCTGTCCTTGCGTGAGGTCGCCGACGAACTGGGCTTGAGTCCCGGCCACCTGACCACCGTGGTCCGAAGGCGTACCGGGCGCACGGTCGTGGATTGGATCCTCGACCGCAGGATGTCCGAGGCCCGAATGCTGCTCGCCGACACGGATCTACCGGTCGCGGACATCGCCCGGCGCGTCGGCATCTCCGACCCCAGCTACTTTGCACGACTGTTCCGCAGGGAACACGACGCGACCCCGCGCCATTGGCGCGCCGGCGTCAGAACAGGGTGAACTGGTCGCCGTCTGCGGTGGTATCGACGAATTCCTCGAGATCGGCGCCGCCGACGGCATGCCCGATCAGCGACATGAACTCCGCGTCGCCGAGGAGCGGTATGCCTTGATCGACGGCCTGGTAACCCTTGCCCTGTTCGGGGCGGGCGTCATTGCAGATCACCAACGAGGTCTGCTGGTCCACGTTCTCCGCATAGGCCAGGCCGGCATCGAGGATCCGCTCGATGACCTCTTCGTGGGTATGCGTCATCTCCGCCGACAGTGCCACCCGCATGCCCTGGACCAGCGGCCTGCCGGGACTGTAGAGACCGGGATTCACATGGGCGCACGGCAGCCGTGCCGCCAGCACCTTCAGCGGTCGCAGCTCCTCGTGGGTGATCTGACCGTTGGGCCAGATGCGGCGGCCCACCGACCGCACCGGCAGCCACGCCTTGCGCTCCCTGGCCTGCACCAGTGCGGGCTTGAGGATCTGCGCGAGCACCAGTGCGTCGTCCAGCGCGTCGTGCGGCCGCATCTGGGTGACGCCCCAGTGCCGGGCCAGGGTCTCCAGCCGCAGGTTCTCGGTGCCCAGATTCAGCCGGCGGGACAGTTCCACGGTGCACATCACGGTGTCGACGGGCAGCTGCGCTCCGGCGAGTTCGGCCTCGGCGGCCAGGAATGCGTAGTCGAA
>JBPPMV010000211.1:0-37567 GCA_051306235.1 Mycobacterium sp.
AAGAGACAGGGCGCCCACTGGGCGGCCACCGGATCGGGAGGCGGGGTCTGATTCACCGGCGGGGTCTGATTCACCAGCGGTGGCGAGCCCGTCGCGCGGCGCTGCCAGGGCGCGGGTTCCTCGGACTCCGAGGGCCTGCGGTGGGCTCCTCCGAACGGTTCTGCCGGGGTCCACTGGTACTCGGGCGGATGCGGCTCGGCGGGCACGTCGATGATCGGGCTTTCCTCGGTGCGCGGTTCGGCCTCCACCCGCGTCGGGGTATCGACCCGGCTGGCGATCACCCGGCCGGCCGGGCGATCGGTCTCCAGCGCGGGGCGATGGTCCAGATCGGCGTCGAAGAGGATCTCCAGATTGGTGCGCAGCGCAGCCAGTTCGGCACGCAGCGCGGCAACCTCGTCGGCCGCCTGCGACCGTAGTTCGGCCGACAGTTCGCGGCGCAGTTGAGCTTCCACCGCCAACTCGTACTCGCGACGCGCCGAGATCTCACGATCCAGCTGAAGGTCGTAGACGTATTTCAGGTCGCGCACCTTGGCCTGGTCGAGATCGCTCTGCCGCCGATAGATGAAGGACACGAATGCCGCAGCCACCGCGGCCCAGAGCGCCAGGACGACGGCGAGCTTGAGCAATTCGACCCGATTGGTGAACACCAGCACCGTGCTGGCAACGATGGCGAGCACCAGCAACACCGTCAGCAGAACCCAACCCGGCCTGCGGTTGACGCGTCGAACGCGCACGCCGCGGGACGGATCGGTCATGGGGCGACTGTACCGGTCACAGCTCACATAGCGTGTCGACCTGCACGGCGATTCGGCTACTCGGGTACCCCACCGAGACGGTCCTGATCGTCCTTCGGGTCGTCGGGAGATCTGCAGCAATGCTGCAACCACACACCGGCCGCCAACAGTGCCAGCGCGCACAGCGCGGCCACCACGGCACCGGCGGTGTCCTCCCCGGCCACCCGCATGCTGTCGCGACGCGGCAACAGATAGCCGAGAACCCCGATCCACCAACCGAGTACCAGCGCACCGACCCACGCCGATGCCTTCCCGATCACCACCGAACGGGCCACAGCCAGTGGGTGCAGCCGGCCGGCACCGATCCCGATCTGGCCGTCGGCGATCCGCGACCGCACCACGTTCCCCCAGCCGGCCTCGACGAGCGCGACCGCCAGCAGCGACACCCCGGTCCACAGCGTGATCGGCGGAAACCACCGGTACAGAAAGACGACCACGAAATAGCAGAGGACGGCGGTGACACCCACCGCCGTCGCGAGGTCTCGCTTACGGGTCGGGCCCATCAGCTGTGCTGCTCGGGCGCGGTCAGCGTCAGGTCGGTGCACCGGACGCCGGTGCGCTCACCGGGGTCGATCCGGTCAAGCAACCGGGCCAGCGGTGTGCCGGACAGTTCGGCATCGGCATCGGCGGCCAGCCACGGCACCAGCACAAAGGCGCGCTCGTGTGCGAACGGGTGCGGCAACCTGAGTTCGGGATCCTCGGAACGCAATTCGGTTGTCCCCTCATGACAACAGATGACATCGACATCCAGGGTGCGCGGACCCCAGTGCACCTCACGTGCCCGGTCGGCCGCGGCCTCCAGCGCCTGACCGCGGCGCAGCCAGCCGTACGCGTCACAGGCCGGATCCTCGACGATCAGCACCGCGTTGAGGAAGGCATCCTGTTCGACCCCGCCCCAGGCATCGGTCTCGTAGACGGGCGACACGGCCACGATGTGGCTGCCCAGCCCGGCCATCCCGCTGACGACCGATTGCAGGTGTGCCAGCCGGTCACCGAGATTGGAACCGATCGACAACACCGCCGTGCTCACGGCGTCAGGCCCTTTGCCGCACGCCGGGACCGGCGGGCCACCACCGCGACATCGTGGAATGTCAGCGGAATCGGTGCGCTGGGCTTGTGCACCACGACCTCCACGGCATGCACCCGCTCGTCGGTCATCACATCGTCGGCGATCTCGGCCGACACCGTCTCGATGAGATTGCGCGCCGGACCGCCGACGATCTGGGCCGCCCGCGTCGCGAGCGACCCGTAGTCCAAGGTGTCGGCGAGATCGTCGGAGGCGGCGGCAGTGTCCAGGTCGATCCACACCGTCACATCGATGATGAAGTCCTGACCGTCGCGGCGCTCATGGTCGAAGACCCCGTGGTTGCCCCGAACGGTCAAGCCGCGCAGTTCGATTCGATCAGTCACCTGTTCTCACTCCCCGGTCCATGCATCGACCACCTTGAGTGCGTCCACCGACGCCAGCACATCGTGCACGCGCACCCCCCATGCACCGTTGAGCCCCGCCAGTGCGGAGATCACCGCGGTCGCGGTCTCCCGCCCGGGCGCGGGGCGCATCTCACCGTCGGGCCCGGCCAGCAGCGCACCGAGGAAGCGTTTGCGGGATGCGCCGACCAGCACCGGGAAACCCGTTCCCACGAATACCGGCAGTGCCTGCAGCAGCGTCCAATTGTGTTGCGCGGTCTTCGCGAAACCGAGACCGGGATCGATGATGACGCGGGCCGGGTCCACACCGGCGGCCACCGCATCGTCGACGGCGCGCAGCAGTTCGTCGCGCACCTCGCCGATCACATCGCCGTAGCTCGGCACCTCATGCGGGGCGTGGGCCCGTACGGACCGCCAATGCATCAGTATCCACGGCACTTTCGCCTCGGCGAGGACAGCCGCCATCTTCGGGTCGGCCCGTCCACCGGAGACATCGTTGACGATCCGCGCCCCGTTCTCCAGTGCCGAAAGGGCCACCGAGGAGTGCATGGTGTCGATGCTGACCGTCACGCCTGCGGCCGCCAGATCCCGGATCACCGGCAGCACCCGCGCGCTCTCGGTCTCGGGGTCCACCCTGGTGGCGCCCGGTCGGGTGGACTCGCCGCCGACATCGATGATCGCCGCACCCGCGGCCACCAGCGCCAGACCCTGTGCGACGGCACGGTCGCGGTCCAGGAACTGCCCGCCGTCGGAAAACGAGTCCTCGGTGACGTTCACGACGCCCATCACCACCGGCATGGTCACTTCCGGAGGATCAGGTCCAGCGCCTCGGCCCGCGATGCCTTGTCGGTCTTGAACTGCCCGCGCACCGCCGAGGTGGTGGTCACCGCGCCGGGCTTGCGCACACCGCGCATCGCCATGCACAGATGCTCGGCCTCGACCACCACGATCGCCCCGCGCGGGTCCAACTTGCGCATCAGGGCATCGGCGATCTGTGCGGTCAGCCGCTCCTGGACCTGCGGACGTTTGGCGTAGAGATCGACCAGCCGGGCGATCTTCGACAGGCCGGTGACCCGGCCGTCGAGTCCCGGGATGTACCCGACGTGGGCCACCCCGTGGAAGGACACCAGGTGGTGCTCGCAGGTGGAGTACATCGGGATGCCTCTGACGAGCACCAGTTCGTCGTGCTGCTCGTCGAAGGTGGTGTTGAGCACCGTGTCGGGATCGGTGTACAGGCCACCGAAGATCTCCCGGTATGCCCGCGCCACCCGGGCGGGGGTGTCGACCAGACCGTGCCGGTCCGGATCCTCGCCGACCGCGATGAGCAGTTCACGGACCGCCGCCTCGGCGCGTTCCTGGTCGAAGTTGGCGGGGGTGAAGGCGACCGCTTCAGCGAGGTCGTTCTCCGACGTCGTCATCGACGCTCCGTTCTGTTCAGCCACGGGACCGTGGTGTGTCCGGGCCCTGCTCCTCATTCGGTGGCGAAGGCGGGGCCGGCGCGTACTGCGGCGGATAGGGCTGCTGGTACGGCGGCTGATGCTGCTGGCCCGGCTGGCCCGGCTGGCCCGGCTGGCCCGGCTGGCCCTGAGGCGGGTACCAGCCGCCCGGCGGGGGCGGCGGCGGGGGTTGCTGTCCACCGGTCGGCCGCGGCGGCCATCCCGGCGCATGCCAGCCGGCCGGGGCACCGTAGTTCGGCTGGGCCGGACCGTGCTGGCCCTGCCCGTTGGGACCGTTCTGGGCACCACCGTTCTGGGCGCCACCGTTCTGGGCGCCACCGTTGGATCCGTTGGCGCCGTTCTGCCCACCGGCCGCTTCCGCGGCCTTGCTGGCCTCCATGATGGCGTTCTTGTAGGCCGGTTCGGCCACCGGCGGCGGCCACGGCTCGCCGCGTTCGATGGCCAGCTCGCCCGGGGTCTTGATGGGCGGTTTGTCCGACGGGACCCGGCCACCGAAATCGTTGAAGATGGTGATCCGGGGGCGCTTCTTGACCCCGTCGAAGATCGCCTTGAGTTCCTTGCGGTGCAGCGTTTCCTTCTCCAGCAATTCGCCGGCCAGGATGTCGAGCACATCGCGGTACTCGGTGAGGATCTCCCACGCCTCGGTGTGCGCGGCCTCGATCAGCTTGCGAACCTCGTCGTCGATGATCTGCGCGACCTCGTGGCTGTAGTCCGCCTGGGTGCCCATCGAGCGGCCAAGGAACGGATCGCCGTGCTCGGAGCCGTAGCGCACCGCGCCGAGCTTGGCGCTCATGCCGTACTCGGTGACCATGGCGCGGGCGATCTTGGTGGCCTGCTCGATATCGGAGACCGCGCCGGTGGTCGGCTCGCGGAACACCAGTTCCTCGGCGGCCCGGCCGCCCATGGCGAACACCAGCCGCGCGACCATCTCCGAGCGGGTCATCAGACCCTTGTCGTCCTCGGGGACCGCGACGGCGTGACCGCCGGTGCGCCCGCGCGCCAGGATGGTCACCTTGTAGATCGGCTCGATATCGGGCATCGCCCAGGCCGCCAGGGTGTGGCCGCCCTCGTGGTAGGCGGTGATCTTCTTCTCGTGCTCGCTGATGATGCGGCTCTTGCGGCGCGGGCCGCCGACGACCCGGTCGACGGCCTCTTCCAGCGCCGCGCCGGTGATGACGGTCCCGTTCTCGCGGGCGGTGAGCAGGGCCGCCTCGTTGATGACATTGGCCAGGTCGGCACCGGACATCCCGACGGTGCGCTTGGCCAGCCCGTCCAGATCGGCGTCGGGTGCGATCGGCTTGCCCGCCGAGTGCACCTTGAGCACGGCGCGCCGACCGGCCAGGTCCGGGTTGGACACCGGGATCTGCCGGTCGAACCGGCCGGGGCGCAGCAGCGCGGGGTCCAGGATGTCGGGACGGTTGGTGGCGGCGATCAGGATGACGCCCTGGCGCTCGCCGAAACCGTCCATCTCGACCAGCAGCTGGTTGAGCGTCTGCTCGCGTTCGTCGTGCCCGCCGCCCATACCTGCGCCGCGCTGACGGCCGACGGCATCGATCTCGTCGACGAAGATGATGGAGGGGCTGTTCTGCTTGGCCTGCTCGAACATGTCCCGCACGCGCGAAGCACCGACGCCGACGAACATCTCGACGAAGTCCGAGCCGGAGATGGTGAAGAACGGCACCTCGGCCTCACCGGCCACGGCGCGCGCCAACAGCGTCTTGCCGGTGCCGGGCGGCCCGTAGAGCAGCACGCCCTTGGGGATCTTGGCGCCGAGCGCCTGGTAGCGGCTCGGGTTCTGCAGGAAGTCCTTGATCTCGTAGAGCTCTTCGACCGCCTCATCAGCGCCCGCGACATCGGCGAAGGTGGTCTTGGGCATGTCCTTGGACAGCTGTTTGGCCTTGGACTTGCCCATGCCGAAGCCCATCCGCCCACCGGACTGCATGCGGGAGAACATCACGAACAGGCCGACCAGCAGCAGCAGCGGCAGCATGTAGATCAGCAACGTGCCGAGCACGCTGCCCTGGTTGACGACGGTGTTGATCTTGGCGTTCTTGGCGCTGAGCGCGTCGAAGAGCTGTACACCGACGCCGGTCGGGTACTTGGTGAGGATCTTGTCGCTGTTCTCGGTGTCGCCGTTGCCGGATTTGAGCTCGAGACGGAGCTGCTGCTCACGGTCGTCGATCTGTGCGCTCTCGACGTTGTCGGCGTTGATCTGTGCCATCGCCACCGAGGTATCGACGGGTTTGTAGCCGCGGGTGTCGTCGCTGAAATAGAAGAAAGACCAACCCAGCAGCAACACGACGGCAATCACCGACAGCGTGCGGATGACGTTTTTACGGTTCATCGATGTCTCCGGCCTACAGAATGCGCGGCCGACCCGGTCCTTCCGATAAGCGCAGTTGGGAAACTCAAGGCTACCGCTTGACCAACGATCAGAAGTTCCCGCCCGGCTTGCCCGCCCACCATGGTCAGAACCATCGCCTTGTGCTTGCATGAGATCGTGATCACACCAACCGAACGGTTAGTCGACACCAATGGCGTGACGTTGCGGGTCATGGAGGCCGGCGAGCGTGGCAATCCGGTCGTCGTGCTGGCACATGGCTTCCCCGAGCTGGCCTACTCGTGGCGTCACCAGATCCCCGCGCTGGCCGCCGCCGGCTACCACGTCATCGCCCCCGACCAGCGCGGATATGGCGGATCCTCGAAGCCCGAGGCGATCGAGGACTACAACATCGCCGCGCTGACCGCCGATATCGCCGGACTGCTCGACGATGTCGGTGCGCAGCGCGCGGTGCTCATCGGCCACGACTGGGGCTCACCGGTGGCGACCAACTTTCCGCTCTATTTCCCCGACCGGGTGGCCGGGGTGGCCGCGCTGAGCGTCGCGCCGATCCCGCGTGCCTCCGCCCCGCCGACCCAGATCTGGCGCCAGATCTTCGGTGACAACTTCTTCTACATCCTGTACTTCCAGGAACCCGGGGTGGCCGATACCGCACTCGATGCCGACACCCGCGCCTCGCTGCAGCGGATGGTCGCCCTGGAGGGATTCGGCGGCCCGGTCGACGAGATGGCCGACAGTCCGCTGCCGCCACTGCCGGACTGGTTGAGCGCCGAGGAGTTCGACACCTACGTGCAGGCCTTCTCCGCAGGCGGCTTCACCGGACCGCTGAACTGGTACCGCAACTTCGACCGCAACTGGGAGCTCACCGATCCCCTCACCGATCCCGAGGCGGGCGGGCTGGCCGCGCACACCATCACGGTGCCGGTGCTGTTCTTGGCGGGCAGCGCCGACCCGGTGCTGGGGTTCACGCCCCGCGACCGGGTCACCGAGGTGGCCACCGGCGGGTACCGCGAGGTGCTGCTCGACGGCGCCGGACACTGGTTGCAGCAGGAGCGGCCCGATGAGGTCAACGCCGCACTGCTGGAGTTCCTCACGGAGCTGTCCTGGTGAGCGCTCCGTTGAACTTCGGCGTCTTCGTCACCCCGTTCCATCCCGTCGGCCAGTCCCCGACCCTGGCATTGCAGTACGACATGGACCGGGTGGAGGCACTGGACCGGTTCGGCTATGACGAGGCGTGGTTCGGTGAACACCATTCCGGCGGTTACGAACTCATCGCCTGCCCGGAGGTGTTCATCGCCGCCGCCGCGGAACGGACCCGGCACATCAGGCTCGGCACCGGTGTGGTGTCACTGCCCTATCACCACCCGCTGATGGTGGCCGATCGGTGGGTGCTGCTCGACCATCTGACCAGGGGCCGGGTCATGTTCGGCACCGGACCGGGGGCGTTGCCGTCGGATGCCTACATGATGGGGATCGATCCGGTCGAGCAGCGCCGGATGATGCAGGAGTCCCTCGAGGCCATCCTCGCCCTGTTCCGAGCCGCACCCGATGAGCGCATCGACCGGAAGACGGACTGGTTCACCCTGCGCGACGCGGCACTGCACATCCGCCCGTACACCTGGCCGTACCCGGAGATATCGACCGCGGCAATGGTTTCCCCATCAGGACCGCGACTGGCCGGGCAGCTCGGCACCTCCCTGCTGTCCTTGTCGATGTCGGTGCCCGGTGGCGTCGCGGCGGTGGAGACGACCTGGGACATGGTCACCGAGCAGGCGCAGAAGGCGGGTCGCAACACCCCGGACCGCAAGGACTGGCGGGTGCTGGGCATCGTGCACGTCGCCGACACCAAGGAACAGGCCATCGAGGACTGCACCTACGGACTGCAGGATTTCGCGAACTACTTCGGTGCGGCCGGGTTCGTGCCGCTGTCCAACTCGGCCGATGGCGCAGGTGACCCACGGCAGTTCGTCGAAGACTATGCGGCCAAGGGCAATTGCTGTATCGGCACCACCGAGGAGGCGATCGCCTACATCCAGGACCTGCTGGACCGCTCCGGCGGGTTCGGCACATTCCTGATGCTCGGCCACGACTGGGCTTCACCGGCAGCCACCCAGCATTCCTACGAGCTGTTCGCCCGCGAGGTCATCCCGCACTTCAAGGGACAGCTCAGCGCGCCGCATGCATCCCACGAGTGGGCCAAGGGCATGCGGGACCAACTGCTGGGCCGCGCCGGGCAGGCCATCGTGAACGCCATCACCGAACATGCCGGGGACAAGGGCTGATGCGCACCGCGGTCCTGCGCGGCGGCGCCATGGTGGTGCGCGATGACGTACCCGAACCGGTACCCGGCCCCGGGCAGGTGCTGGTGGCGGTCAAGGCCTGCGGAATCTGCGGCTCCGACCTGCATTTCGCCTCACACGGCGATCAGATGCTGGCCGCAGGCGCCGAGATGGAGGGCATGCCGGACACACTGTCCGGTATCGACCTGTCGGCCGATGTCTACATGGGTCACGAGTTCAGCGCCGAGATCCTGGAGGCCGGCCCGGACACCGAGGCGCCGGCCCCGGGCACCCTGGTGACCTCGGTCCCGGTGCTGCTGACGCCGGCCGGACTGGACATGATCGTCTACAGCAACACCACCGTCGGCGGCTACTCCGAGCGCATGCTGCTCTCGGCGCCGCTGCTGTTACCGGTGCCCAACGGGCTGGACGCCAGCCATGCCGCGCTGA
The DNA here is from genome assembly GCA_051306235.1 of Mycobacterium sp. Classification (GTDB taxonomy): domain Bacteria; phylum Actinomycetota; class Actinomycetes; order Mycobacteriales; family Mycobacteriaceae; genus Mycobacterium. The sequence goes on from JBPPMV010000211.1 coordinate 8,750, forward strand.
CCGAACCGATGGCGGTCGGCCTGCACGCCGTCAACGTGTCCAAGATCGAGCCAGGCGAATCGGCACTGGTCATCGGATGCGGCCCGATCGGTATCGCGATCATCGCCGCCCTGAGGTACCGCGGCGTGGAAACCATTGTGGCAGCCGACTTCTCTTCGGCACGCCGGGCGCTGGCCGGTACCGTCGGCGCGCATGCCACCGTGGACCCGGCACAGGGGTCACCGTTTCACCAGAGCAAACCGGTGGTGGTGTTCGAGGCCGTCGGCGCCCCGGGCGTCATCGACGATGTGCTGCGTCGCGCGCCCGCCGGAGCGCGGGTCGTGGTGGCCGGGGTGTGCATGCAGCCCGATACCGTGCACCCGTTCTTCGCCAGCGCCAAACAGATCAGCCTGCACTTCGTATTCGGCTATGACCCATCCGAATTCGCCGAATCGCTGCGTGCCATCGCCGAGGGCGATATCGATGTCCGGCCGCTGATCACCGGCGAGGTGGGCCTCGACGGGGTGGCCGGGGCTTTCGGCGATCTCGCCGACCCGGAGCGGCATTGCAAAATTGTCGTGACGCCCTGACGCGCTATGGTGCCCACATGCCACTCGCGCGACGTCTTCCGGTCCGTGTCTGTCTCGCTCTGGCGGCGGCGGCTCTCGCCGCCGGGGTGAGCGCCTGCGATGCCACCGCAGGTCCCGCGCCGGCCGGTGATCCGTCGGCCGCGGCCGCCCGCCAGGTCACCGTCGTCGGATCCGGTGAGGTCCAGGGCACCCCCGACACGCTGACCGTCTCTGCGGCAATGGAAGCCATCGCACCCGATGTCACCACCGCGCTCAACCAGACCAGCCAGCGTCAGCAGGCCGTCATCGACGCGCTGACCGGCTCCGGGATCGATCAGAAGGACATCAGCACCACGCAGGTGACGCTGCAACCGCAGTACAACTCCGACGGCACCAGCATCGCCTCCTACCGGGCCGGCAACGGCATCGACGTGAAGATCCGCGATGCCGATTCCGCATCGGAGGTGCTCGCGCTGATCGTCAACACCGGCGGGGATGCCACCCGGATCAATTCGGTGAGCTACTCGATCGCCGATGACTCCGGACTCGTCCGGGATGCGCGCACCCGCGCGTTCGAGGACGCCAAGGACAGGGCGCAGCAGTACGCGGAGCTCTCGGGCCTGACGCTCGGCGAGGTGGTATCGATATCGGAGGCCGACGGAACTCAGCTTCCGCCGCAGCCGGTCCCGATGCCGCGTGCCGCGATGGCCGAGTCGGTGCCGCTGGCACCGGGCGAGCAGACCGTCGGCTTCTCGGTCACGGTCATCTGGGAGCTGGTCTAAACGGGCGCGATGTCGACCGGGATGCCGTTGAGCACCGAGGTACCCGACAATGGGTCGAGCGCACAGCCGTCGTTGAGCTGATTCACGTTCACCCCGGGGTGCACCGCCGCGACGCCCAACCGGGTTCCGTCGCGGTCGTGGCCCCAGCCGTGCGGCAACGACACCACACCTCGGCGCATACCGGGTGCCACCTCGACCGGAACCAATAGTTCACCACCGGGGCCGCGGACCTTCGCGGTATCGGTCAGACCGAGATCCGCCGCGTCGTCGGGGTGTATCTGCAGCGTGCACCTGTTGGTCCCACCGGTCAGCGTCGCCACGTTGTGCATCCAGCTGTTGTTGGAGCGCAGGTGCCTGCGACCGATCAGCACATAGCCGTCGACCACCTTCCCGAGCGACTCGCGCAACCGCGCCGTATCGGCGACCAGTTCCTGCGGCGCCAGGTCCACCCTTCCCGATGGCGTCCGGATCACCTGCGACAGGCGGGGTTTGAGCGGCCCGAGGTCGATACCGTGCGGAGCCGCCTTCAGCAGGTCCAGGGTGAGCCCATTCTGGTCGGCCCCGAAACCGTCGCCGTAGGGTCCCAGCCGCAGCATCATGTCGAGGCGGCGCTCATAGCCGCGCACCCCGGTCAGCTGCGCCGCCAACTCCGCTGCTCCTCGCCCGTGCACCGACGAATCAGGATCGGCTGTGGCCTTGGTCAACGTCGCGGCGATCACCTGGTCATCGACCAGGTCCGGGTCGCCGTGCGGACCGAGCCCGTAGATGATCAGCGCCACCCTCGACAGGATCTCGGCCTCATCGGGTCGGCCGCCCGGCGGGAGAACCGGCGGGGTGTACCGCACATTGTTGTGCACGGCCACACCGTTCAGTGCGAAGTCGAAATGCGGGCTGGCCGACGGCGGCGGAGGCGGCAGGATGACATCCGCGTGTCGCGTGGTCTCGTTCAGATACGGATCGATGCTCACCATGAACCCGATTCCGCCCAGCGCACGGTCGAGCCGGGCACCGTCGGGCGCCGACAGCACGGGATTGCCCGCGATCGTGACGAGCGCCTTGATCTGGCCGTCGCCGGGCGTGCTGATCTCCTCGGCCAGTGCCGCCGCCGGCAGCTCCGAGAGCGCTTCGGGATGCCCGGACACCCTGCTGTGCCATCGGCCGGTGACGAAACCGCGGCCCGGACCGGGCTTCTTGGGGGCAGGCGCGGTCGCACCGAGCGGGAACATCGCCCCACCGGGCCGATCCAGGTTCCCGGTCAGGATGTTGACGACGTCCACCAGCCAGCTGCCCAGGGTGCCGAATTCGACGGTGGACGTTCCGATCCGGCCGTACACCGCGGCTGATGGCGCCGCCGCGATCTCCCTGGCCAAGGTCCTGATCTCGGCGGCGGGCACACCGCAGTGGTCGGCCACCGCTTCCGGCGTGAACGCGGCCGCGAGGTCGCGCACATCGTCGACGCCGTTGACCAGTTGGCGATGCCCCCGAGATCTGGTGCGGCCAATCCCTCGTCGAACAGCACATGCACGACCGCGAACAGCAGGGCCGCGTCGGTACCGGGGCGGGGTGCGATGTGGCGGTCGGCGAGCTCGGCGGTGCGGGTGCGAGCCGGATCGATGACCGTCAGCCTGCCGCCGCGACGGCGCAGCGCCCGCAACTTGCCGGGGAAGTCCGCCGCGGTGGCGACGCTTCCGTTGGACACCATGGGATTGGCACCGATGATCACCAGATGGTCGGTGCGGTCGATATCGGGCACCGTGAACGCGACAGGATTACCGAACAGATAGCCCAGTGCCACATGTTTGGGCATCTGATCGAGGGTGCTCGCGGAGAACACCTGATGAGTTCCCAGCGCTTTGACGATGACCGGCGCGTAGAGCGACCCGGCAACGGTGTGCGCATTCGGATTACCCAGGTACACACCGACCGCCGCGCCGCCGTGTGCTGCCAGCACGCCGCCGAGGCCGGCTGCGACTGCATCGAACGCGTCCTCCCAGGTGGCCTCGGTCAGCACACCGTCGCGCCGGATCAGGGGACGGCTGAGCCGGTCGGGGTCATTGTCCAGCCCGGGAAAGCTGGCGCCTTTGGGGCAGATGAATCCCGCGCTGAAGACATCGTCGGCATCCCCGCGGGCGTGCGTGACACGCCCTTCCTCGATGGTCAGGACCAATCCGCAGGTCGCTTCGCACAGGGGACAGATTCGCAACGCGGTGGTGGTGTCGGCCATCACCGCATTGTGCGCCGATCAGTTCTCGTACACCTTCGGTTCGAGCGTGCCGATATAGGGCAGGTCGCGGTAGCGCTCGGCGTAATCCAGCCCGTAGCCGACCACGAACTCGTTGGGGATGTCGAACCCGATGTATTTGATGTCCACATCGGCGCGCACGGCGTCCGGTTTGCGCAGGAGCGTGCACACGCTGAGCGAGCGCGGACCGCGGGTGGCCAGATTTCGCAGCAGCCAGGACAGCGTCAGACCGGAGTCCACGATGTCCTCGACGATCAGCACATCGCGGTCGTTGATATCGCGGTCGAGGTCTTTGAGGATGCGCACCACCCCCGAGGACGATGTCGACGATCCGTAGGAGCTGACCGCCATGAACTCCAGCTGGATGGGCACCGGAATGGCGCGAGCCAGGTCGGTGACGAACATGACCGCACCCTTGAGCACGGTGATCAGCAGCAGATCCTGATCGCCCGCCCCCTCGCGGTGGTCCGCGGCGATCAGCTCGGCCAGTTCGACGGTCTTGGCCTTGATCTGGTCTTCGGACAGCAGAACCGACTTGATGTCGCCGGGATACAACTCCGCAGGAGGCACGGTCACAGCGTAGCGGTGATCAGCCGACCGGTTCGCGGTAGAGCACCAGAGCACCGTTGCGCCGCGCCGCGAAGAGCCGCTGCAGGGTCAGTTCGCTGGGCACCGCGACTCCGCCCTGACCGCGCCAGGTGGTGACCAGGGCATCGACACCGCGGATCTGGCCGTCGGTCAGATCGCAGGCACCGCCGTCGAGCAGCCAGGCCCGGATGACGCGGCGGCGCACGGCGGCCGACAGCCCGTCGAGCTTCTCGATCGGCAGGGCGCCCGCGGGGGCCTCGATCTCGGCCGCCGCGGTGTCCAGCGCCTCGGTATCCTCGCGCAGCGCGGCCGCGGTCCGGGCCAGCGCCTCGGCCACCCCGCCGCCCAGGACGTCTTCGAGCAGCGGCAGCACCTCGCTGCGCAGCCGGACCCGGGTGAAGCGCGGGTCGACATTGTGCGGGTCCTGCCACGGGGTCAGCCCCAGTTCGGCACACACCCCCACCGTCGTGGCGCGCCGCACCGCCAGCAGCGGCCGGCACCACGGCGGGTCGTATGCCCGCATACCCGCCAGTGACCGGGCGCCCGAGCCGCGGCCCAGCCCCAGCAGTACCGTCTCGGCCTGATCGTCGAGGGTGTGGGCGAGCAGCACCGGCGCACCGGCGCGGGCAGCTTCCAGGGCCGCGTAGCGAGCCGTCCGTGCCGCACCCTCCGGCCCGCCCTGCGATCCGACCTGGACCCGAATAATATGCGCAGCAACGCATCCCAGATCGATTGCCTGTGAGCGGGCCTGCTCGGCGACGGCCGCGGAGTTCGGCTGCAGACCGTGATCGACGATCAGCGCCGTGGTGGGCCGCAGTCGCGCGGACACCGCGGTCAACGCCAGCGAGTCCGCGCCGCCGGACAGGCCCACGCACCACTGTTCGACGGCGTCGAGATGGGCCCGCGTGAACACCTGAACCGCCGCGCGCAGCTGCGCTACAGGACCCGGTCGATCCATCGCTGCGGTTCTTCGATCTCCGTTGGTAGCGGCAGGGTTTCGGCGTTCGTCCAGATGACATTGAAGCGGTCCATCCCGACCCGGGACACCACATCGTCGACGAACACCTTGCCGCGGGTGTACTGGTTGAGCTTGGCGTCGAAGCCCAGCAGGGTACGGATGATGCGTTGCAGCGGTGGCTGTTTGCGTTGGCGCCGCTCGTCGAAGCGGCGGCGGATGGTCGCCACCGTCGGCACCACCGCTGGTCCGACAGCGTCCATCACATGCTCGGCGTGCCCCTCCAGCAGGGTGCCCAGCACCAGCAGCCGGTCCAGGGCCTCCCGCTGCGGTTCGGCCTGTACGGCGCGCAGCAATCCGATGACACCCGCCGAATTCGGGTCGGCCGCTCTGCCGGTCCGTTGCCGGCGCACGTACTCCCCGAGCCTGCCGATCACATCGGTGACCTGCTCACCCCCGTCATTGGTCAGGGTGGCCAGCGAGGACGACATGTGTTCTGCCAGCCAGGGGTTGGCGCGGAACTGCACCCGGTGGGTCACCTCGTGCAGGCAGACCCAGAGCCGGAAGTCGGCCGGGTTGACCCGCAACTGTCGTTCCACCGCAATGACATTCGGGTAGACCAGGAGCAGCTCGCCGCCACTCGAAAAAGGGTCGTACTGTCCGAGGATGCCCGAGGAGATGAATGACAGCACCGCACCGGTCTGGGCTCCGGTGACCTTGCCGGTCAGCGCACCGGCCGTCTTACCGGACCCGGGTTCGCCGCCACCGGTCATGACCCGCATCGACTCGGTCGCCGCGCGGACCCATTGCGGACGGTCGATCACCCGCGCCTCGGGAACCTCGGCCCCCTCGTTGAGCCGGGTCACCTCGCGCACCGGAAGCTCGGCGGTGCGGGCGGATTCATAAAGCTGGGCGATGGCCTGGTTGCGGGTGTAGTCCGTGGTGACCGGTCCGGGCCTGCTGAGTTTCGCCCCGATATCGGCGGCGAAGTTCCAGTCGACCGCGCCGCTGACATCCAGGCCGCCGGACACGCCGGAACCGCTCATCCGCCGCATCCGCACAACCGGAGTTTGGCGGCCAGCGCGTCCAGTGAGGTGCGCCCGGTCGGCCCGGCGTTGTTGGAGATCAGGGCGAAGGTCAGCACCCGGCCGCTGGAATCGGTGACGATGCCTGCCAGGGTGTTGGTCCCGGTCAGCGATCCGGTCTTGGCGCGCAGCCAGCCCGCCGACGCCTTGCCCTCATCGGTGTCCAGATATCGGTTGGACAGGGTGCCGCTGCCGCCGGCGATGGGCAGCAGGTCGACCAGCGGGCGCAGCTTGGGCTGATCGTCGCCGACCGCGGCGGCGATGACACCGTCCAGCGTCAGCGCCGTGAGCCGGTTGTCCACGGACAGCCCGCTGGAATCGAGCAGGGTGGCATTCGCGGTGTCCACACCGGCGCTGCGCAACTGGCCGAGCACCGCCTGTGCCGCCCCGTCGAAGCTCTGCGGGCGGTTCAGCGCCGCGGCGACCTCCCGGCCGATCGACTCGGCCATCACGTTGTCGGACTCGTTCATCATCTGCCGCAACCGCTCGATCAGCGGTGGCGACTGCACTGCGGCGAGCTCCTCGGCATCCGCCGAGATCGACGTCACGGTGACGGTGGCCGGGTCCACGCCGAGCGCGACAGCCAGTGCGCGGCCCGCGTCCAGGCCGGGTGTGCGGGAGCGCCGCGATTCCACCGAGACCGGCTGGGTCCGGCCGCCGTCGAGCATCACCGATTCGATCGGTGCGATATCCCCGCCGTCGATGTCCAGTGGGTCCCAGCCCGGCGCCATCGTCGGCCCGCTGTACTCACCGAGGTCCACCTGGACCCCGGTGACCCGGGTTCCGGACGCGCGGACCTGCTCGGCGAGATCGCTGATCCGGGCGGCGCCCTTGTACCAGGTGCGGTTGTCCCCCGGCTTGTTCTCGGGGATGGCAGACAGCGTCGGATCCCCGCCGCCGTGCAGCACCACCACACCGGCCCGCTCCCCCGCGACCACCCTCGTGGTGAGCGTGGCATCGCGGTCCAGGGTGAGCAGCGCGGCCGCCGTGGTGAGCACCTTGTTGGTCGACGCCGGCTGCATGGGGATGCGCTCGCCCTGTTCCCACAGCTCGGTGCCGTTGTCGGCATCGGTCACCCGGCCGGTCAGCGCGCCCAGGTTCGGGTCGGCCAGCGCCGCGGCCAGGGTGGCGGCCAGCCCTTTCGGTGTGGGTTCGGTGGTGGCGTCGCCCAGCGGCCGGACACCGGGAGCTGCGGTGACCGCGGCCGGCTGTTCGGGTAGGGGGCTGCGCGCCGAGGTGCGGGTGGACGTGACCACGGCGGCCACCCCGACCACGGCGGCGACGAGCACAAGTACCACCAGGCCGATCACCAGGTGGGTGGATCGGCGCCATCGATCGGGCCGCATATCTTGCAGCGTATCGCTCCTTTAAGGTGGACCCGCCAGACTCACGCCAGACGAAGGAGCTACGCCGGTGTCGTTCGACGTCGTCATCGAGATCCCAAAGGGATCGCGCAACAAGTACGAAGTGGACCACGAGACCGGCCGGGTCAAGCTCGACCGTTACCTCTACACCGCGTTCGGTTACCCCGCCGACTACGGCTTCTTCGAGGACACCCTCGGCGAGGACGGCGACCCACTGGACGCCCTGGTACTGCTGCCCGAGTCCGTCTTCCCGGGGTGCATCGTCGAGGCGCGTCCGGTCGCGATGTTCAAGATGACCGACGAGGCCGGCGGTGACGACAAGCTGCTGTGCGTGCCCGCCGGGGATCCGCGCTGGGACCATATCCAGGATCTCGCCGACGTGCCGCCGTTCGAGCTCGAGGCCATCAAGCACTTCTTCGTGCACTACAAGGACCTGGAGCCGGGCAAGTTCGTCAAGGCCGCCGACTGGGCGGGTCGCGAAGAGGCCGAGGCCGAGTTGCAGCGTTCCATCGAACGGTTCAAGAACACCGCGCACTGATCGGCGCGCCGATCCATCCGGCACTGATCGGCGGGAATTGATTTAGCACCGCTGTAACACGCGGTAACCCGGTCGTGTCCTGGGCCTTTGATCATGGGTGTGTGCTGCTGCATCAAGGAATCGGCCTGGACGTGTTCAACACGTTGCCCGAACGCAAGGCCGTACATGCGCTCTACGAGTGCTGTAACAGCTACGCCATGGCTCGTGCGCTCGCCCACGGGCGTGCCTACCTCGATCATGATCAGCTCTTCCGCCGGGCCGATGCGCTGCTGTTCGAACTGCCCGAAGAGGCCGTCGATCAGATCCTCGACACCTGCCCGGACATCGGGCGGCGCCCGGGCAGCGCGCGGTCGCAGGCCGAACAGTGCGCGGTGTGGGATGACGACATCGCGACGATGACCGAACTGAGCGAGGCCTCGCATCGCTATGTCGATCGGTACGGGTTCCCCTTCGTGATGTACGTCGACGGGCACTGCGCAGGCGACGTGCTGAGCGCGCTGTCCAACCGCATGCACCACGAGGCCGAGATGGAACGCAAGGTGCTGCGCAACGAACTGGCCAAGATCGGGCGCAGCCGGCTGGAACGGATGCTGGGTCCCGAAGGCGGATACCACAACTGGTAACGATCGCGGGGTCGCGGTCGCAATGTCACGCTGACAGCGCAGCCATCGATATATGTGCATGGCGACGCTGTCAGCGTGACATTGCGTTGCAATTCAGCTAATGCCGTTCGACGATGTTGTGCAGCGGTTCGTTTCGGATGAGCAGCCCGATGTTCGCGGCGATATCGTCGGCCCTGCCCGTGAACGTGTCGGCGGTGATACCGGAGGCGTGCGGGGTCATCAGGACATTCGGCAGCTCGGCGAACGGCAGCTCGCTCGGGGCGCACACCGCACCCTTGCCGGTGGCGTCCGGGTAGCGGTACCAGACGTCGATCGCGGCGGCCCCCACGCGGCCGGTGAGCAGCGCGTCGTAGAGCGCGTTCTCGTCGACCAGCGGGCCACGGCCCACGTTGACCAGCACGCCACCGGGCCCCAGCGCACCGAGCTGGTTGCGGCCGATCATGCCGGTGGTCTGCGGTGTCAGCGGCGCCGACACCACCAGCACATCCGATACCCGGGCCAGCTCGTCGAGGCGAGACACGTCACCGGCCCACGACAACCCCTCACCGTCGCGAACCCGTCCCGAACCGGTGACCGCCGCACCCTCGCAGCCCAAGGTGCGCAACAGCTTCCAGGTCTGCTGACCGATGTGTCCGAACCCGACGAACCCGACCATGGCTCCGTGCAGTGTCGGCGGCTGGGTGAGGCTGTCATCGTAGACCGAGCTGGCCCACACCCCGTTGCGCAGCGCACGGTCCTGGGCCAGGAAGCCCCGGCGCAGCATGACCGTCGCGGCCAGCACGAACTCGGCGATGGAGCGCTCATGGTGAAAGGTGTTCGCCACCAACACATCGGCGCCCAGCGCGGCGAAGGCTACGCGGTCGGTTCCGGCACCGGCGACGTGTACCAGACGCAGCTTCTCGGCCACCGCCGCCATCTCCGCGGTGAACCGGCTGCCCACGAACACCTCGGTGTCTCGCAGCCGGTCGAAGCCGACGTCGCCGCCAGCCCAGTGCACCTGGACCTCGGCAGGCAGGGCCGCCTCGAAACGGCCCCGGTGCGGAACCAGATTGCGATCGGCGACAAGAACTTTCATCATCATGGATTTCGTTGCAGGCAGGGGCGTTTGCTGTCAAAGCTCCACCCGGGGATCAGATATTGCATGGCCGCGGCATCGTCGCGGGCGCCGAGGCCCTCGGCCAGGTACAGCTCGTGCGCGGCGGCCACCCGGTCCTCGTCGAGTTCCACACCCAGGCCGGGGGCGGCGGGCACATCCAGGTACCCGTCGACGATCCGGTAGGGCTCCTTGGTGATCCGCTGGCCGTCCTGCCAGATCCAGTGGGTGTCGATGGCGGTGATATCGCCCGGGGCCGCGGCAGCCACCTGGGTGAACATCGCCAGCGAGACGTCGAAGTGGTTGTTGGAGTGCGACCCCCAGGTCAGACCCCACGCATCACATAGTTGGGCGACGCGCACCGATCCGTTCATCGTCCAGAAGTGCGGGTCCGCGAGCGGGATGTCGACGGCGCCGGAACGTATGGCGTGCCCCATCTCGCGCCAGTCGGTGGCGATCATGTTGGTCGCGGTCGGCAGGCCGGTGGCGCGCTTGAACTCGGCCATCACCTCACGACCGGAGAAGCCGCCCTCGGGCCCCACCGGATCCTCGGCGTAGGCCAGCACACCGGTGAGTTCCCGGCAGGTGGCGATGGCGTCCTTGAGCAGCCAGCCGCCGTTGGGATCCAGGGTGATCCGCGCGTCGGGGAATCGGTCGGCCAGCGCGATGACGGCCTTGGACTCGTCGGCGGCAGGCAGCACACCGCCCTTGAGTTTGAAATCGCGGAACCCGTACCGGTCGCGGGCGGCCTCGGCGAGGCGGACCACGCCCTCGGGGGTCATCGCCTCCTCGTGGCGCACCCGCAGCCAGTTGTCGGCTGGGCTTTCCGAAGCGGACTCATCGTCTGCTCCCCGGTAGGCCAGATCCGTGCGGTTACGGTCGCCCACGAAGAACAGATAACCCAACGCCTGCACCCGGTCCCGCTGCTGGCCGTCGCCGAGCAGCGCGGCCACCGACACACCGAGATGCTGCCCCAGCAGATCCAGCATCGCCGATTCGACGGCGGTCACCGCGTGCACGGTCACCCGCAGATCGAAGGTCTGTGCGCCGCGGCCGCCGGCATCGCGGTCGGCGAAGGTGCGCCGGATATCTGCCAGCACGGCGTTGTACGCCCCGACTCCGCGGCCCTCGACCAGTGGGCGGGCGTCCTCGAGGGTGCGCTGGATCGCCGCACCGCCGGGCACCTCGCCGACCCCGGTGTTACCGTCGGAATCGTTGAGGATCACCAGGTTTCGGGTAAAGAACGGGCCGTGCGCACCACTGAGATTCAGCAGCATGCTGTCGTGTCCGGCGATGGGAACCACACGCATCTCGGTGACAATCGGGGCAGTCATGCTACGAGCCTATAAACCGCGGTTGATGCACGTCCAACACTGTTATCGCATCGATTGATCCAGCATGCGCATGGTCCACCTGCGCTGACGCCGACATCAGGCAAACCACTTGTCGCCGTTTGCGACCGGGCGTAACACCCGGCTGACCTTGTCGCCGACCGCGCACAGTGCCTCGACCAAGGCCCGTTCACGTTCGTCGGTCAGCCGCGATACCGGCACCGAGGCGCTGATGGCGTCCTGGGCGGGCCAGGTGTAACGCAGCGCTACGGCAAAGCACCGCAGACCGGTGGTGTTCTCCTCATCATCGGTCGCGTAACCACGCACGCGTGCGGTCTCCAGCGCGTCATCGAGTTCGGTGTGGCTGGTGAGGGTGCGCGGTGTCAGCGCCATCAGCTGGTCGGGCAGATGGCTGCTGCGCTCGGCGCCCACCCGCTCGGCCAGCAGGGCCTTCCCCAGTGCGGTGGCGTGCGCGGGCAACCGCCTGCCCACCCGGCTGGTGGCCCGCCGGTACTGCGGTGACTCGCGGGTCGCCAGATAGACGACGTCGGTGCCGTCGAGGCGGCCCAGGTGGAACGTCTCATCCCAGTCGGTGCGCAGATCGTCGAGGAACGGCGCGATCATGGGTAGGTACGGGTCTCCGTCCAGGTAACTCGTCCCCACCAGCAGTGCGCGGATACCGATCCCGTACAGGGTGCCCGTTTCATCGGTGCCCGTCTGCTGGGCGCGCACCCATCCCTGTGCCATCAGCGTCCGCAACAGGGCGTGCGCACTGCTGCGCGGCATGTCCAGTGCCTCGCTGATCTCGCGGATACGGGCCGGCTTATCCTGCCGCGCCGCCAGATACTCCAGCAGCTCGACGGTCCGGACGGCCGATTTCACCCCCGCGCGTGAGGTGGATTCGCTCATAGCAGACCCGTCTGTTGAATGATGAGGACCACCGCGCCGGTCATGGAGGCCGTGATGGCCGTCCACCGTTGCCGTTGGGAATTGAGCAGCCGATTGACGTAGCGGGACAACACATACCCCATCATCGCGACCGGCACCAGCACTACGAACATCAGCACGGTGTGCCGATCGACGGCGCCGGTGAGCGTCAGCATGGCGATCGACATCAGCGAGCCGATCAGGAAGAAACCACTCATGGTGGCCCGCAACTCCGGGCCGTCACTGCGCTGCCACACCAGAGCCATCGGCGGACCGCCGATGGATGTCGCGGTACCGAGCACCCCGGAGGTGGCCCCGGCCAGCATCAGGTTGCGCCTGCGTGGCACCGGAACCCAGCCCATGCTGGTCACCGCGACACCGCCGATGGCCACCGCGGCGATCAGGATCGCCAGCGCGCGTTCGGGTATCGCGGCCAACAGCAGGGCCCCGGCGATGGTGCCGGGCACCCGCCCCAGCAGCGCCCACCCGGTGCCGGACACGTCCATCGAGGTGCGTTCCTTGATCACCACCATCAGGGTGAGCACGGTCGCCAGCATGATCAGCGTGCCGGGTACCAGGCCGGGATCGATCACGGCGACCACCGGTGCGGCCAGCATGCCCATCCCGAATCCGATGGAACCCTGCAGGCAAGACGCGAAGAGCACCGCGACCGCAATGATCGCGAGTTGCACTGTGCTCAGACCGCTCACGCGTGCGACAGAGCCGAATGCTCTTCCTGGACAGGGTGATGACATTCGGCGCTGTGCCCCGGTGCGACCAGATCGAGTGCCAGCGGCGGGCGCTGCTCGGCGCAGATGTCCGAGGCGCGGGCACATCGGGTACGGAACCGGCAGCCCGACGGCGGATTCAGCGGCGAGGGAACCTCACCCTTGAGCAGGATGCGTTCACCACGCTGCGAGTCCCGCAGCTTCGGTGCCGCCGACATCAGCGCGTTCGTGTAGTGATGCGACGGACGATCGAAAACAGCTTCGGTGGGACCGTTCTCGATGATCCGGCCGAGGTACATGACCGCCACCCGGTCGGCGACATGGCGCACCACCGACAGGTCATGCGAGATGAAGACATAGGAGATCTTCAGCTCCTGCTGCAGATCGTTGAGCAGGTTGAGCACCTGGGCCTGTACCGAAAGGTCCAGGGCGGAAACCGGTTCGTCGCAGATGATGACCTCGGGGTTCAACGCGAGCGCGCGGGCGATGCCGATGCGCTGGCGCTGACCGCCGGAGAACTCCTGCGGGTACTTGTCGAATGCCTTGGCGCCCAGTCCCACCAGATCCAGCAGCCCGCGGACCCGCATATCGCGGTCGGCCCGTGACGTGTACAGCGTCTTGTGGGTGCGCCACGGCTCGGCGATGATCTCGGCCGCGGTCATCCGGGAGTTCAGCGAGGAATACGGGTCCTGGAACACCATCTGCACCCGGCGGCGGAACTTGAGCAGGTCCTTACCGCGTAACCCGAACGGGTCGATACCGTCGAAGCTGACCGTTCCCGAATCCGGGCGTTCCAGCATCATCAGCGTGCGGGCCAGCGTGGACTTGCCGCAACCGGATTCACCGACCAGACCCAGCGTCTCACCGCGGCCGAGGTCGAGGTTGATGCCGTCGAGCGCGGTCAGCTTCTTGCCGCCGGCCACCCGGAACGATTTCGTCAGGTCACGTACCGACAGAACCTGATCGGCGTTCTCGATATCAGGCATTGGAAACCTCCCCGGGGAAATGGCAGGCGGACTTGCGCCGGCCGCCGACGTCCTGCAGACCCGGACGGGTGCTGCGGCAGAGATCCCGGACCAGCGGGCAGCGATCCTGGTAGACGCACCCGGTCGGGATCGAATGCAGATCCGGCGGTGATCCGCCGATGGACTTGAGATCGGCGCCGCGCTCGGCGGCGACCGGGACCGAGTCCAGCAGGCCTTTGGTGTACGGATGCTTGGGGTCGGCGAAAACCTGCTCCACCGAACCGGTTTCGACGATGCTCCCGGCGTACATGACCGCGACGCGGTCGGCTTCCTCGGCGACCAGCGCGAGGTCGTGGGTGATCAGCACGACGGCCATATCGTACTCGGCGCGCAAACTCTTGAGCAGCGCCATGATCTGCGCCTGCACCGTCACGTCCAGAGCAGTGGTCGGCTCGTCGGCGATCAGCACCTTGGGGTTGAGCGCAACGGCCATCGCGATGAGCAGCCGCTGGCGCATACCGCCGGAGAACTGGTGCGGGTAGGCCTTCATCCGCTCCTCGGGCTGCGGAATGCCCACCCGCGTCATCAGTTCCATGGCCCGCAGCTTGGCGTCCTTGGCCTTCATCCCGTGGTGGATGCGGAAGGGCTCGGCCAGCTGGGTGCCCACGGTATAGAGCGGGTTGAGTGCGGTGAGCGCGTCCTGGAAGACGATGGCCAGTTCGGGGCCTGCCATCTCGCGGCGCTTCTTGCGATCGACCGCCATCAGGTCGACGCCGGCCATGGTTGCCGATCCGTCGACCACCTGCGCGACGGGTTCCAGCAGGCCGACCAGCGCGGTGGCGGTCATCGACTTGCCGCAACCGGATTCGCCGAGCAGCGCCAGGGTCTCACCGCTGCGGGCGGCGAAACTGACGTGGTCGACGGCCCGGACAGTGCCGGCGATGGTGCGAATGTCGACGGTGAGATCCTCCACCCGCAGGGCGGGGTCGGCGTCCGTCCGGTCCACCGGCGGGTGTTCAGCGATAGCAGTCATCTACAGAGCCTTTCCGGACTTGGCGAAGCGGGACAGTCGCTTCTGCGGAACAGTCAGCCGCCACCGCTGGGCGGGATCGGTGGCGATACGTGCCCAGGCCGCCAGGATGGTGGCCGACACCGTGGTGATGACGATGGCCAGACCCGGCAGGAAGGACAGCCACCACGCGGTGTGCAGGTAGGTGCGGCCCTGGGCGACCATCAGGCCCCAGCTGACATCGGGGGGCTGAATACCGATGCCCAGGAAGCTCAGTGAGCTCTCCGCGAGCATCACGTAGCAGAAGTCCAGGGTGGCCACCGTCAGCAGAGTCGGCAGCACGATGGGCACCACGTGCCGGGTGATGATGGAGCCGCCACTGGCGCCGAAGGTACGTGCGGCGTCGACGAACACCCGGGTGGACAGCTCGGCGGACTCGGCGCGGGCCGTGCGCAGGTAGACCGGGATCCGGGTGATGGCCAGCACCGCGACGATATTGGCCGCGCTCGGGGAGAAGACGTAGAGCACGACGACAGCGAGCAGCAGGGATGGGAAGCTCATGATGACATCGGCCACCCGCATCGCGATGGTCTCCCGCCAGCCGCGGTAGTAGCCGGCCCACATCCCGATGACGGAGCCGATGACCGCCGAGATCACCACGGCGGGAATGGCCACCGACAGGGTGGTCTGGCAGGCGACGATCAGGCGGGCCAGCATGCTGCGGCCCAGCGGGTCGGTGCCGAGCACATTGGCCCAGCCATGCGCCAGGGTGAAGGGCGCCTGGTTGGAGTTGTCCAGGTCGATATCGGTAGCCAGATCGCCGACCAGCATCGGCCCGAACACCGCGGTCAGCGCCACCAACCCGAGCACGACGGCCGCCACCGCCGCGACACGGTCGTTGATCAGCATGCGGAACCACACCGAGCGGCCGGACTTCTTGCGCGATACCGGCTCACCGACGATGGCGGTGGTGGGCTTGACCGGCACCAGATCGATTTGAGTCATCTGCGTTCTTCCTTAGACCTTGGCCGGTTCGCGGACACGGGCGTCGAGCAGTGCGTAGCCGGCGTCGATGGCGATGTTGAGGATGAAGATGCTCACGGCGGTGAGCAGTACCGCCGCCTGCAGCACCGCGAAATCGCGCTGCAGGATGGCGTCGATCATCAGCTTGCCGATACCGGGCCAGCCGAAGATGGCCTCCACCACCACCGCACCGTTGATCAGGCCGACGGCGAGGTCACCGGCGACGGTCAGCGCGGGGGCGGCGGCGTTGCGCAGCGCGTGGTGGGTGACGACGCGGAAGTCGCTGGCGCCCTTGCTCCGTGCCAGCCGCACATAGGGCGCCGACAGTGCCGACACCATGGCGCCGCGCACCACCTGGGTGAGGACGCCGAGCGGTCGGATCATCAGGGTGGCGATCGGCAGGACCCAGGACAACATGCCCGCGTCGGTACCGGAGGTGGGCAGCCAACCCATCAACACCGCGAACAGCCACACACCGGTGATGGCGAACCAGAAGTCCGGGATGGAAGCCGCGGTCATGGACAGCAGGCTGGAGAACCGGTCGGCCAGCGAGTTGGGCCGGTAGGCGGCCCAGCAGCCGATGACGACGGCGCCGATGATGGCCAGCAGCATGGTGACAACTGCCAGCTGCAAGGTGGCCGGGAAGGCCCGCAGCGCCATCTCCGAGGCAGGCTCCCCGGTCCGCAGGGAGGTGCCGAAGTCGAGGTGGATGACACCCTTGAAGTAGTCGAACAGCTGGGTGATCAGCGGGTCGTTGAAACCGTTGGCGTTGGCGAAGGCTGCGCGCTGATCGGCGGTGGCCGACTCGGGCAGGTAGAGGTTGGTGGGATCACCGGTGAGCCGGGCGAGGAAGAACACGCCGAGCAGCACGATGAGCAACGGTATTGCGCTGGTGTACATCCGGCGCCGAATGAACGGGAACATGGCTGATCCTCTTTCGCGGGCTGGTGATCAGGACTGGTCGGTGCGGTCGGCCGCGGCCGGCGTCATCGCGGCCAGGCGCATCTCATCGCCGGTCGCCGGGTCGGGGGTGTAGTCGATACGCGGAGACTTGCCGAGGATGCCCTGCATGTGGGCCAGGTAGGCCATCTGCATGATCTCCTGCGGTTCCTCGGCGAACAGCTCGGCAAAGGCGTCCTGGCGGGCCTCGTCGGTCAGGGCCTCCGCAGCGCGGATCTTCTGATCGAATTCCGTTGTGCCATAAGCGGCCTGCGGACCGTCGGACAGCATGTACTGGTCCAGGGTGAACGCAGCGTCACCGGCCTGGTTGCCGTGCATGATCATCAGCAGGTAGGGCCCGGTATTCTCCGGGAAGGGCCGCAGCTGGTACTGCAGCTGACTTGCGGTGTCCATCATCTCGATCTTGACGTTGAGACCGATCTCGCTGAACTCGCTCTGCAGCACCTCGATGGTCTCGGTGATCTTCGGGAACTGGGCGGTGCGACCGATCAGCCGGATCTCGTTGTCGACGGGCACACCGTCGGCCTTCGCCTCGGCGATCAGCGCCTTACCCTTCTCGATATCGTGCGGCCACAGCGGTAGCTCTTCGTTGTAACCGACGACCCCGGACGGGATCAGTTGTGCGGCAGGCTCACCGAGGTCACGGAACAGTGCCTTGACGATGCCGGTGCGGTTGACGGCGTAGTTGATGGCCTGGCGGACCCGGATATCGTCGAGCGGCGGCTCGGTGGCCTGCATGCGCAGCGCGGTGGTCTCGTTGTTCTGGAACGGGACGCCACGATCCCCTGCGCCGTCCTCGGGTCCGAGTCCCACTGCGATATCGGCCTCGTCGTTGGTGATCATGGCCGCGCGCACACTGCCCTCACTGCGCCACTGGTATTCGGCCTTACCGAAGGCCGGCGCTTCGCCCCAGTAGGCGGCGTTGCGGGTCAGTGTCAGCTTCTGGCCGTACTCCCAGTTGTCGATCGCGTACGGTCCGGTGCCGATGGGCTCGCGGACCTTCTCTACTGAGCTGGTGGTGCGCGGCACCATCTCCACGAAGGAGATACGCAGCGGCAGAATCGGATCCGGCTCGGTGGTGCCGACGACGACGGTGTTGGCATCGGGGGTCTGCAGTGTCAGCTTCTCGTCACCGAAGACGTATCCGTCGACATTGCAGTTCAAGTCGGAGTTGACCGCGCGGTCGATGGAGAAGGCGGCGTCCTCGGCGGTGAACGGGACACCGTCGGAGAAGGTGACACCATCACGCAGGGTGAAGGTCCACTCGGTGGGGCTGGTCTGCTCCCACGCGGTGGACAGCAGCGGCTCCAGCTCACCGGTGTTGGCGTCCCGTTCGAGCAGCGGTTCGGTGATGTTGGAGCGCACCACGATGCCCGTCGAGGTCAGTGAGCTCTCGCACGGTTCGAGGGTCGGGGGCTCCTGCTGCAGCACGATGCGCAGCGTGTCGGGGTCATACCCGCCACCGCCGGAGTTGGCGACGCTGCACCCCGCGGCCAGCACGGCGGTGCCGGCCAGAGTGAGAAGCCGGCGCCATGGCACGGTGGCTGGCGCTGCGGCTGGCACTGTCGCGGCCATCGGGTCCTCCAGATCGGATGTGGGCTGTACTGCCTGTGATCGCCGTAGTGACGTCTACGTATGTGGACATCGCCTGTGACGGTAGACACACCGTAGGAGCGGCTCTCGCAGACCGTCAACCGCTCGAAATGGCCTCCGGGACGCCCCAGGGAGCCCACCCAAGGCCGGTCCCGATGCCCTAAAATGACGCGTGACCTGCGCGTACTACAGCCTTCCGTGGGCTTTGATACCCGGAACCGACGCCCAATTGCCTAGTCATGCCTGTTCTGCATTAACCCATGCTATTTCCGTGTTGGACAGGTATCCGCAGGTCTCCCTACCGTAGGTAGCGAGCAGCGAAGGAGCAGCCCATGCCCAATCCAGCCAACGTCCTGCAGGTCGGCCCCCTGAAGCCCTCCCTGGCGGAGACCTTGCGCACCCGCTACGACGCGCAGGTCCTGCCCGATGACGCCGCCGCACGCGCGGAGTTCCTCGCCGATCGTGGCGCCGATATCACCGCCGTCGTCACCTCCGGTCGCACCGGGGTGGATGCCACCCTGATGGCCGAGTTGCCCCGCCTCGGCGCCGTGGTGAACTTCGGCGTCGGCTATGACACCACTGATGTCGAGGCCGCCGAAGCTCGGGGCGTCGGGGTGAGTAACACCCCCGACGTCCTGACAGACTGCGTCGCCGATACGGCGGTGGGGCTGTTGATCGACACCATGCGCCAGTTCTCCGCCGCCGACCGCTATGTGCGTGCCGGTCGCTGGCCGGCCGAGGGCAACTTCCCGCTGACCCGGCAGGTGAGCAACACCACGGTGGGCATCATCGGCCTGGGCCGCATCGGCAGTGCGATTGCCAAGCGGCTCAGCGCATTCGGCTGCGAGATCAGCTATCACAACCGCCGTGAGGTCACCGACTCGCCGTACACCTATGTGGCGTCTCCTGTCGAACTCGCCGCGGCTGTCGACGTGCTGGTGGTCGCCGCGGCCGGCGGCAGCAGCACCAAGAAGCTCGTCGACGGCGCCGTGCTCGACGCGCTGGGCGCCCAGGGCTATCTGATCAACATCGCGCGCGGCAGCGTCGTCGACGAGGTCGCACTGGTCGCGGCCCTGCAGGGCGGCCGGCTCGCCGGCGCCGGACTCGACGTGTTCGCCGATGAGCCCGAGGTTCCGGCCGAGCTGTTCGCGCTGGACAACGTGGTGCTGCTTCCGCACGTCGGCAGTGGCACCGTGCAGACCCGTGCGGCGATGGAGGAACTCACGCTGCGCAACCTCGACGAGTTCCTCGCCAGTGGCCGGCTGGTCACCCCGGTGCTGCAGCCCGGCGCCCGCGTCTAGTCAGCGCTCGTCGAGTTTTTGGGATCGGTAGGCGTTCTCCTGCGCTGTGATTCCTCGTATCGGCAAGCCCGCCTGGGCACGGCCCGGCGAAGGGAACACGCAGATGAGCGCGATCGAGCGAGTGGCAAGAGCAGCGGCGGTGGCAGCGGCGGTCGGAGTGGCCGGCCTCGGCATCGGCGCGGGTATCGCGCAGGCCGGACCGAACACCGCGCCGGTCACCCAGTGGTGCCCGGGTCAGGCACTGCCGTTCCAGGAGATCCGGTGGGACATGAGCGTGTGCCACGCCTATTTCACGGTGCCGTTCGGACAGGGCAATGTGTCGATGGTCTACCCGGACGGGACGGCGGCCGACAGCTTCATCTCCGCAGATATCCAGCCGCCGGAACTCACCCCGTCCGCGCCGCGGCCGTTGCCCCCGGGTACCCCGTTCTGCAGCCCGCGCGGCGCGCTGATCATCATCGGGCCGATCTGCGATGAGATCGGTGTGGACATGCCTCCTGGGTCGCTGCGGCGCTGAACGGCGTCAGCCGATGACCTGTTCGACAAGGTCATCGGTGGTCCACTCGCGGGCCGGCAGGACATCGCGCAGCAGCCGCAGCAGGGCGGGGTTGGTGCTGTCGCCGCGCCAGGCGGCGTCCAGTTCGACCGGACGTTCCCGGAAGGCTCCGATGGTCCGGAACACCACACCCTCGGGATGCAGGGTCGCGGCGGACGCGGGCACCAGGGCCAGCCCGATCCCGGAACGCACCAGCACCAGCATGGTGTGCACCTGGGTGACGAACTGCACGTAGCGCGGGGTGGCCCCGGCAATGGTGAAGGTGCTGATCAGCAGCTCGTTGAAATACCGCGCCTCGACCGGCGAGTACATCACGAAATCCTGGCCGTCGAGATCGTTGAGGGTGATCTGGCGGGCCTGCTCGGCGAGCGGATGCCCGATGGGCAACGCGGCCACCAGCTGTTCGTGCAACAGCGGCCGGGACACGATCCCGGGACGCTTGAGCGGGGGCCTGGCCATCCCGAGGTCGATCTCACCGCTCATCAGCGCCTCGATCTGTACCGACGAAACCATCTCGCGCAGTTCAAGTTTCACATCGGGTAGCTTGCCGCGCGTCTGTTCGAGCAGTCGTGGTAGCACGGCGTGCGCCGAGGCGGCGGTGAAGCCGACCACCACGGTGCCCAGATCCCCGGCGGGTACCCGCCGCACCGTCAGCGCGGCGCTCTCGGCCAGTTGCAGGATCCGGCGGGCGTCCGGCAGGAAGGCCACTCCCGCCGGGGTCAGGGTGACCGACCGGGTGGTGCGATCGATGAGCTGGACCCCGAGTTCGGTTTCCAATTGCTGGATCTGGCGGCTCAGCGGGGGCTGGGTCATGTGCAGGCGTTCGGCCGCGCGGCCGAAATGCAGCTCCTCGGCAACGGCGATGAAGCAGGACAGCCGGGCCAGCGAGAACATCCATGCACTCCTCGTATCACCGCACCAATGCGGGATGTCAGCAGTGCATCAGTTTAGCTCGCGGCGGGCTCGAAGGACTCCAACTCGTATTTGTTGTGAAACGCGCGCAGCTGCTCGTAGCGGTACCGGTTGTAGGCCATCGGTTCCAGCAGCGCCCACTTCGGCAACCAGCGCCGCGCGGCCCGGATGCCGGCGCGGTAGCAGGCGAACTCGACCTGCTTACGCGAGTTCCAGCTGCTGCCCAGCAGTTCCATCATTCTCGGATGCGTCGTGGACTCGGCGCAGATGCGGGCCGGTCGGGCCATCGCCGGCGCCACCAGCTTCCAGGCCGGCGCGATGACCCGGTGCAACCACTGCGGGCCGAAGAGCGTCGGCACCGGCGGCGCGCCGAACTGGTCGGCAGCCCACAGCAGGAACGGATTCGCCGCCAGTTCGGTCGCCGCGATCTCGTCGTAGTAGGCCGCCATCTCGGCGGCGGTCGGCGGTACTTCGGACGCCGAACTGGGCAGCCCGACATCGGCCATCGCACAGACCGTCCGATAGACCACCTCGCGCTGCTCGGCGGTCAGATCCTCGCCGTAGATCGCGAGATAGCCGGCGTAGAAGATGTTCAGCGAGGTGGTACCGACCCATTTCCAGAGCTTCGGGTCCAGCGCGCTGAACCGTTCGCCCTCGAAATCCCCCGTGCCGATACCGTGCACCGCACCGTGTTTGGACTTCAGGCGTTCCTGGGTGGCGTGCCGGTCGGTGTCATCGCCGAAGGCCAGCGGGCCGTTCCACAGATAGCTGTTCAGGCCGCGGTCGGTGAAATTCGATGCGAAGCGTCCGCTGGCATCGACGGCGGCGGCGACCTTGCGGTATGCCACCTGATCGAGCGCCAGACGTCCGAACAGACCGAACGCCAACGGCATCCCCATCCACCAGCGCACATCCGCGGCCAGCTCGTGGTGCGGTTGGCGTGGATCCCACGGCTTCGGAGTTGCCGTGTCCACTTCGACTGCGGTGCCGGTCATCTGATCCCCATCCCCTAAACAGGAAACACCTGTGTGCAGATTGAGGAAACCAGGCGCCACCACCCTGTGTCAAGATGTGTCGATGGCCGTCACCCGTCGGTACGCAGGGCAGACCGCCGATGACAGGGTCGCCGAGCGCCGGGCCAAACTGCTCGCCGCCGGACTGGATCTGATGGGCAACCGGGGTATCTCGGGCACCACGGTCCGGGGCGTCACCGAGGCCTCCGGCGTCGCGGCACGCTATTTCTACGAGAGCTTCACCGATGTCGAGGCGCTGCACCTGGCCGTCTACGACACCGTCGTCGAAGAAGTCGCCCGGCGCTCGGTCGCCGCTCTCGCCGAGGCTCCCGATGACGATCTGGCCAGGACCCGCGCCGTATTGGGCGAGATGGTCGACGTCATCCTCGGGGACCCGCGCAAGGGCCGGATCCTGGTGTTGGAGGCCACCGCGTCACCGGCTCTGGGGCGGCGCAGCCTGGCCGAGTCCAGTCGGTTCGCCGGCATGCTGGCCTCGACGGCGTCGGGCGGCGATCCCGCCGTGGCCCCCGACGGCCTGCCGACCGACCTGCGCCTGGTCTCCCAATTCCTCGTCGGCGGTGTCACCAGCACCATCGGAGCGGTGTTGCTCGGCGATGTCGAGGTCGGACGCGAGCACCTGGTCGACGTGCTGGTCGCACTCTTCGAGGCGATCCGCGCGGCATCCCCGGGGCAACCACGAGATGACGGCTGACGGAGAGACACCGGACGACTGCACGTCACCTGCGGGCAAGGTCGGCATCTGACACTGCGCCGTGTCGACGAATCTGTCCCGCCGCGCGCTGCTCGGCGGGGCGCTCTCGGTAGCGGCGATCCCACTGGTCGGATTCGGCCCGGGCGAGCGGAGCGACGGGAGAACACTCCGGGGCGAGCGCATCGACCCGTTCACCCTCGGGGTGGCCTCGGGTGAACCGATGCCCGACGGCGTGGTGATCTGGACGCGGCTGGCGCCGATCCCGTTGGCCGACGACGGACTCGGCGGAATGCCTGCGCGGCCGGTCGATGTCGAGTGGGAGGTGGCCACCGACGAGCGCTTCCTTCGCATCGAACAGCGCGGGATCGCATTGGCCACAGCGGAATCGGCGCATGCCGTGCATGTCGAAGTCGTCGGCCTGCGACCGGGCGCCGAGTATTTCTACCGATTCCGGGCCGGCGGCCATCTCTCACCGACCGGACGGACCCGAACGGCACCGGCCATCGGCGCACTGGCACCGATGACGATGTGCTTCGCGTCCTGCTCGAACTTCGAGCAGGGCTGGTTCACCGGCTACCGAAGGATGGCCGAAGACCATCCGGATCTTGTTGTGCACCTGGGTGATTACCAGTACGAGTACACGGCCCGCGACGGGGGTGTGCGCAGACATGTGGGACCGGAGACGGTCACGCTGGCCGGCTACCGGCAGCGGTTCGCCCAGTACCGGACCGATCCCGATCTGCAGAGCGCCCATGCCGTCGCACCGTGGCTGGTGGTCTTCGACGATCACGAGCTGGACAACAACTGGGCCGGTGAGGTGCCCGAGGAGCCGCAACCGGACTTCGCGGCGCGGAGAGGCGCGGCGATGCGGGCCTACTACGAGAACATGCCGCTGCGGACTTCCGCGCGCCCGGACGGCAACCGGATGGCGCTGCACCGGCGCGTGCCGTGGGGCGCGCTGGCGACCTTTCACATGCTCGACACCCGCCAGTACCGGACCGACCAGGCCTGCGGTGATGCGCACGACGCCGACTGCCCGGAGCTGAACTCCCCCGGACGCACGCTGACCGGGCCGGCTCAGGAACGCTGGCTGCTCGACGGGCTGCGGGATTCGCAGGCCCGCTGGGACATCCTGGGCCAGCAGGTGTTCTTCGCCCCGCTGGATGTGGTGGCGGGACCGCACCGCGGTGTCAACGCCGATGCCTGGGACGGATACACCGCCAACCGCGACCGGATCACCGCCGGATTCCGTGGCGTGCGCAATCCCGTCGTGCTGACCGGGGATGTGCACTCGCATTGGGCTGCGGAGCTCAACGATCCTCGATCAGGGCCGGTCGCCACCGAGCTGGTGACGACATCGATCTCGTCGGGCGGGGACGGTTCGGATTCCCGAGCGGATGTGGATGCGCTGCTTCCGGAGAACCCGCACATCAAGTACTTCAGCAATCGCCGCGGCTACGTCCGCACCCGGATCACCGCCGAGGAGATGCGGGCAGACTTCCGGACATTGCCGTATGTGTCCCGTCCCGGCGCGCCCGCACAGACCGGCGCGACTTTCGTCATCGGCGACCGAACCCCGGTTCTCACGTGAGTTTGATGGCCGCGATCTTGAGCAGGCGGGCCGATTCCTCCCACTGCGCCACGGTGGGATAGCTGCCGTCCCGGAACGTCAACCCCATCTGACGCTGCGCCTTCTTCGGGTTGTAGGACCTGGCGATCCGGTCGGCGATATCGGCGACGGCGGCCGGGTCGGTGATGAGCTCACCGCGCATCGTGGAGGTCTTACCGCGGTGGGACACCTGTGCGTCGGCGCCGTCGCGGAAGTTGTACTTCCACTGCGCCTCCAGCACCACATAGAGCGCGCCGTCGAGGGCATGCGCGCTGACCGGGGTCGCATAGCGCTTTCCGGACTTGCGGCCGGTGAAGGCCACCAACATGAAATCGCCGATGAACCCGCCCAGCGGGGTCTTGAGCGCGAGCTTCAGCGCCGGATTGACGATATCGAGCAGCAGCTGCGGTGGGTGAGCGGCACCTACGGCCGACTGATCTGCCATGGTCTCACCCTAGGACCTACCAGCGTGGGCTGACCAGCTCGAAGTTCGGATCTACGGTCTTCATGTACCCGGTGTCATCGCGATCGCGGATCCCGCAGCGCAGATACTGTTCGTGCAGCGCGGCCAGCGAATCCTCATCGATCTCGATGCCCAGACCCGGCGTGGTGGGCACCGGGACGGAGCCGTCGACGAAGCGCAGCACCCCGTCCTTGACGACTTCTTCGGTCTTCCACGGCCAGTGCGTATCGCAGGCATAGCTCAGATTCGGTGTCGCGCCGGCCAGGTGCACCATCGCGGCCAGGCTGATACCCAGATGCGAGTTGGAATGCATCGACAGGCCCAGTCCGAAGGTCTCGCAGATGCCGGCAAGCAGCCGCGAACGTTGCAGTCCACCCCAGTAATGATGATCAGAGAGAACGACTTTCACGGATCCCTTGGCGACCGCGGGCGCCAGCTGGTCGAACGCGACCACGCACATGTTGGTCGCCAAGGGCATCGGGGACTGCGCGGCCACCTCGGCCATCCCGTCCAGGCCCGGGGTCGGATCCTCCAGGTACTGCAGGATGCCGGCCAGCCCGGAGGCCACCTTGACTGAGGTCTGCGGGGTCCAGGCGGCGTTGGGGTCCAACCGCAGCGGCATGCCCGGGAATGCTTCGGCCAGCGCCTCGATGGCCGCCATCTCCTCCTCGGGAGGGAACACCCCGCCCTTGAGTTTGATTGCGGTGAAACCATATTCGCCGATGATGCGCTGGGCCTGGGCGACCAGGCCCGCGGGGTCCAGTGCCTCGCCGAAGCGATCGGGTTCCTGGCCGGGGTGCGCGGCCCACTTGTAGAACAGGTAGGCGCTGAACGGCACCGCGTCACGGACCCTGCCGCCCAGCAGGTCCGATACCGGCCGGCCCAGCGTGTGACCCTGCACATCCAGGCAGGCCACCTCGAACGGTGAGAGCACCTGATCCACCGCGCTGGCGGTGGTGATCATGCCCGCGGTACCGACGGCGGTGTCATCACCGGCCAGCCGGACCGCGATGGCCGCGCGGATCTCGTTGAGTGCGAACACATCCAGACCCGTGATCGCCTCGGCGGCGGCATGGAGCCGGACCAGGTGGCGCGTGTCTGCGTAGGTTTCACCAAGGCCCACCAGGCCCGCATCGGTGTCCAGCTGGATGATCGCGCGCAGCGCGTAGGGCTGGTGCACCCCGACCGTGTTGAGCAACGGCGGGTCGACGAACGCGACCGGGGTGATGCGGGCTCCGGTGATCCTGATCGGCGCCGTCATGTTCTAGACGGCCTCGCTCAACGATGCGGCCAGTACCGCACGGCCCGCGGCGATGATGGAGCTCAGCTGGGCCAGATCATCGGCGTGCGGCATCACCAGCGGCGGACGCACCGTTCCGGCGGGCACACCTTCCATGGTCACGCCTGCCTTGACGAGCGATACGGCGTAGCCGGGGACGGTGTCGCGCAGCTGCACCAGTGGGATGAAGAAGGCGTTGAGCAGCGCGTTGGTCAGCTCGGTGTTACCGGATTCCAGCGAGTTGTAGAACGCCAGCGCCAGGTCGGGAGCAAAGGCGAAGGTCGCCGACGAGTACAGCGGGACGCCGATGGCGCGGAACGCCAGCTGCGTGGTCTCGGCGGTGGGCAGCCCGTTGAAGAACAGGAAGTCGGGGTCGACCTGGGTGGTGACGGCCGCGACGATGCGCGCGACCTGATCGAAATTGCCGGTGCCGTCCTTGAATCCGATCACGTTGGGGATCTTGGCGACGGCGACGGCGGAGGCCTCGGTGAACTTCGCGTTGTTGCGGTTGTAGACGATGACCGGCAGATCGGTGGCCCCGGCCACGGCGGCGACGAAGTCCACCAGACCCGGCTGCGGTACCTCGACGAGGTAGGGCGGCAGCAGCAGCAGACCGTCTGCGCCCGCCTCTTGAGCGGCGACGGCGAAGCGCTTGGACTGGGCGACCGAGCCGCCCGCACCGGCGTACACCGGGACGCGGCCCGCGACCACCTTGACGGCGGTGGCGACGATGACGCGGAACTCGTCCTCGTCGATGGCGTGGAATTCGCCGGTGCCGCAGGCGATGAAGATCCCGCCGGGGCCGGCTTCCAGGCCCTTGGTGAGGTGAGCGGCCAGGGCGTCGACGTCGACGTCACCGGACTCGGTGAAGGGCGTGACGGGGAAGAACAGGACGCCGTCAAAGGTGGGTCGCATGGGGAGGCCTTTCGAATCAGATGATGGGTTGAGTCAGTCTTGGGTGAGTTGGCCGTCGATGCGCCGCCACACCCGGTCGGGATTTCCGTCGGCAATCGCACTGGGCAACAGGGCTTTCGGGACGTCCTGATAGGCGACCGGGCGCAGGAAACGCTCGATGGCACGGGCGCCGACCGAGGTGGAACGGGAATCTGAGGTGGCGGGGAACGGACCGCCGTGCACCATGGCGTGGCACACCTCGACACCGGTCGGCCAGCCGTTGAACAGGATCCGGCCCGCCTTGAGTTCCAGCAGCGGGAGCAGTTCGCCTGCGGCATCGACATCGGTGTCATCGGCGTGCACGGTGGCGGTGAGCTGACCTTCGATACCCTGGGCGACGACGGCGACCTCGGCGGCGTCGGCGCAGCGCACGATGAGACTCGACGAGCCGAACACCTCGGCCTGCAGATCCTCCGACGCCAGGAAGCTCTTGGCGTCGGTGCTGAACAGTGCTGCCTGACCGCAGGTTTCGATGCCGCCCTCGTTGCCGCGCCCGATCTCCTCGGCGGCCCCGGAGAGCGACTCGACACCGGATGCGTAGCTACGCGCGATGTTCGGGGTGAGCATCGGGGTGGCCGGCGCCGCGGTGATCGCCTCGCGCGCAGCGGAGACGAAGGCGTCGAGGCCGGGACCATCGACGGCGATGACCAGACCGGGGTTGGTGCAGAACTGGCCCGATCCCATGGTCAGCGAGCCGATGAACGCCTTGCCGAGGTCGGCGCCGCGGGTGCTCAGCGCACCGTCGAGCAGGAACACCGGGTTGATGGAGCTCATCTCGGCGTACACCGGGATCGGCTCGGGCCGCGCTGCCGCGGCAGCCACGAGTGCCGTTCCGCCGGTGCGTGATCCGGTGAAGCCGACGGCCTTGATCCGCGGATCGGTGACCAGATCGATGCCCAGTCCCGGACCGCTGCCGAACAGTAACGAGAAGGTGCCTGCGGGCAGGCCGCTCTCGGCGACGGCGTCGGTGATGGCCCGTGCGACGATCTCGGAGGTGCCTGGGTGTGCGTCATGACCCTTGACGATGACGGGGCAGCCGGCGGCCAGTGCGGACGCGGTGTCACCGCCGGCGACGGAGAAGGCCAACGGGAAGTTCGAGGCGCCGAACACCGCGACCGGGCCGAGCGGGATGAAGCGCTGGCGGATGTCCGGGCGCGGCAGCGGGGCGCGGTCGGGCTGCGCGGTGTCGATGCGGGCGCCGTTCCAGCTGCCCTCGCGCAGCACCGCGGCGAACAGACGCAGCTGACCGGTGGTGCGGCCGACCTCGCCGGTGATGCGGGCCTGGGGCAGTCCGCTCTCGGCGACGGCGCGGGCGATCAGCGTTTCCTTGACGGCCTCGATGCCGGAGGCGATGGCCTCCAGGAACTGGGCGCGCTGCTCGGAGGTGGTGGCGCGGTACACCGGGAAGGCGGCGGCGGCCGCGGCCGCGGCGGCCTCGACATCGCCGCTGTCACCATGCCGGTAGACGGGCTTGAGCGGTTCTCCGGCGGCGGGGTCGAAGCCGCGGACCTCCGCACCGGTGCCGGTGACGGGCGATCCGGCGATGATCATCTGGCCGGTCAGCTGGTTGGCGAGGGTGGCAGTCACGCCCTCAACGCTAAGGTTCCGACCGATTCATGTCCAAGACCGATTCGGTGCCCACTAATGCATGAAGTGCATCAGTCC
>JBPPMV010000212.1:0-5261 GCA_051306235.1 Mycobacterium sp.
CGGACCCGGAGCCGCCCATGCCCGAAAGGAATCACAGTGACCAGCACGACGATTGACCCCCGGACACCGGTACTCGTCGGGTACGGACAGGTCAACCAGCGCGACGAGAATCCGTCGACCGAACCCATCGATCTGATGGAGGCGGCCGCGCGCGCCGCCGCCGATCCGCGGGTGCTGGCCGCCGTGGACTCGGTGCGGGTGGTCAACCTGCTGTCCTGGCGCTACCGCGACCCGGGTCTGCTGCTCGCCCAGCGCATCGGCGCGGAGAACGCCGCCACCCGCTACACACCCATCGGCGGGAACGTGCCGCAGTCACTGGTCAACCAGGCATGCCTGGACATCGCGCAGGGCCGCAATGATGTCGTGCTCATCAGCGGTGGCGAGACGTGGCGCTCACGCACCCGGCTGCGGGCTCGCGGCGAGAAGCTGGTCGGCACCAAACAGGACGAATCGGTGGCGCCGGCACCCGGTTCCGATGACGAGTTTCAGCTGGCAGGCCCCGGTGAGCTGCGCATCCACCTGGACCGGCCGGCGTACGTGTACCCGATGTTCGAGCAGGCACTGCGCATCGCCGCCGGTGCGACACCGGAGGATCATCAGCAGCGCATCGGCGAGCTGTGGTCACGTTTCAGCGGGGTCGCGGCCGACAATCCGCACGCCTGGAGCCGGCAGGCGCTCAGCGCCGAGGAGATCTCCCAGCCCGGTCCGAAGAACCGGATGATCAGCGCGCCGTACACGAAGCTGATGAACTCCAACAACATGGTGGATCAGGGTGCGGCGCTGGTCCTGATGTCGGCGGAGAAGGCCACCTATCTCCAGATCCCGGCGGACCGTTGGGTTTTCCCGCATGCGGGGACCGACGCGCACGATACCTACGAGATCAGCCACCGGGCGGAGTTCCACGGATCACCCGCCATCAGGATCGGCGGCACCCGGGCCCTCGAGCTGGCCGGGCTGGGCGTCGACGATATCGCGCTGGTCGACGTCTACTCGTGCTTCCCGTCCGCGGTGCAGGTGGCGGCCAACGAACTCGGGCTGGCACTTGATGATCCGCAGCGACCGCTCACGGTGACCGGCGGCCTGACCTTCGCCGGCGGCCCGTGGAACAACTACGTCACCCATTCCATCGCCACCATGGCCGAGCGGTTGATCGCGGCACCCGGTGCGGTAGGGCTGGTCACCGCCAACGGCGGCTACCTCACCAAGCACAGCTTCGGGGTGTACGGCACCGTACCGCCCGCTGGCGGATTCCGCTGGGAGGACGTGCAATCCAGGGTCGACGCCGAACCGACCCGCACCGCCGAGGTCGAATGGGAAGGCGTCGGTACCGTCGAAACCTGGACCACACCGTTCGACCGGGACGGGGTGCCCGAGAAGGCCTACCTGGCGATCCGCACACCGGCTGACACCCGAACACTGGCGGTGCTCAACGACCGCTCCGACGCAGCGGCCAGCGTCACCGAGGACATCGCCGGGGCCAAGGTCGCCGTGCGTGCCGACGGGACAGCGTCACTGGAATAGCCGCTTCAGCCGCGGGGTAACCCGTACGTCACACCGGTGCCACCTCGTCGTAGCCGCCGCGCCGTAGGTTCATCGCCCATGAAGAAGCTGGCGCACCCCGCCCTGCAGATCGGTGTCGCCGCCATCGGCGGTATCGCCTTCGGCCTGATCGTCGGCGACTGGGCGGCGAACCTCAAGTTCATCGGCGACCTGTTCATCCGGCTCATCCAGATGTCGATCGTGCCGCTGGTGATGGCATCGGTGATCGTGGCGACGGGTTCGATGACCGGCACCGGTACCGGTCGGATCGCGCTGCGCACCTTCAAGTGGATGATCGGTTTCTCCTTCGTCGCAGCGGTTCTGGCGTGGGCACTGAGCGTGCTGATCCAGCCCGGTGCCGGCATGGTGTTCACCGAGGAGCTGGATCCGGCGCTGGCAGAATCGGCGGGTGAGGCGTTGGGCTGGCAAGACACCCTGCTGAACTTCGTGTCCACCAACATCTTCAGCGCAATGTCGACGGCGACGATGGTGCCGATCATCGTGTTCTCGCTGTTGTTCGGGGTCGCGCTGCGGGTGCACATCAACAAGTCCGGTGACACCGGGGTGCTCACCTTCATCGACCAGATCCAGCAGATCGTGCTCACGATGATCCGCCTGGTCATGTACATCGCGCCTATCGGTGTGTTCTGCCTGCTCGCGAACCTGGCCGGCGATGTCGGTTTCTCGGTGGTGACAACGGCATTGAAGTATTTGGGTACCACGCTGCTCGGCGTGCTGATCCTTTTCGCGCTCTTCGTCGTGGTTGTGACCGTGCGCACCCGGCTCAACCCGTGGAAGCTCCCCAACAAGCTCGCCGAGCAGACCGCGATCGCGATCACCACGACCAGCTCCGCCGTCACCTTCCCGACCGTGCTGAAGAACACCGTCGAGAAGGTGGGCGTCAGCCAGAAAGTTGCCAACTTCACCCTGTCGATCGGCCTGACCATGGGCTCCTACGGTGCGGTGCTCAACTACATGATCGTGGTGATGTTCCTCGCGCAGGCCGGTGACATCGAGCTGACGTTCGGTCAGATCGCCCTCGGTATGGGCTTGGCGATCCTGCTCAACATGGGCACCATCACCGTCCCGGGTGGTTTCCCGGTGGTGGCGATGTTCCTGGCGACCTCGCTGGGGCTGCCGTTCGAGGCGGTCGGGTTGTTGATCGCCGTCGACTGGTTTGCCGGTATCTTCCGGACGTTCCTGAACGTCAACGGGGACACCTTCGTTGCGATGCTGGTCGCCAACGCCGATGACGAGATCGACCGCGATGTCTACAACGGCGAGAAGGTTGTCGTAGCCGAGGAAATCGATATGGACGAGTACAGCGACGCGATGGCCCGCGCCGACCAGGCCGATTGATTCAGGCCCTGAGCTGTTCGCGCAGATCGGCGTCGAGAGAAACCCGTACCAGTGCCGCGGCGAGTGTCGCGGTGTTCTCTGGGGCCAGCTCGCCCAGGTGGGCCGGATCCTTCGGTAGTCCGAGATCAGCCGCCGTCTGGACGGTCCGTTCGTCGAAATACGGCCGGGCCCAAGGCCAGACATCCTGCACCTCGCGCAGGAAGATGGCTGCGCCGGTCGGGCCGATACCCTTGAACTGCTGCAGTGCACGCGAGGCCGATTCGACATCCTGCTCGGCGTGCTCGGCCAGTTTCCGCAGATCTCCGGAGTACTCGTCGTGGACCCGGGTGGCCATCTCGATCAGGCGGGTCGCCGAGCTTTCGTCATATCGGGCGTAGTGGGCCCGGCCGAAAGCGTTGATCATCGTCTGACGTTCGGCATCCAGCACGGCGTCGGGTGTGCGCAGGCCCGCCGCATTGAGTTCGCGGAAAGCCGTGACTGCGATTTCCGCGTTGATCGGCTTGCTGGCCAGCATGGCCAGCGTCAGCAGCTGAAACAGCGGTGCCGGGGTGTCACGCAGTGTGATGCCCGCGTCGTCGGCATAGGTCGTGCCCGCGTGTTCGAGCAGGTTTGCGACGATCTTCTGTTGATCGGCCATGGCCTTCAGGTACCCGCCGCAAACGGGGACAAACGTCGGCTACGGCCGGCGTGGTTTCTTCGCTTTCGGCGGCAGCGACGCGGCGTGCTCGACACCGCGGTTCACCCAGGACCGCAGTTGGCTGGTGCGGGTCAGCCCGGCCGGACCGACCCGGATCCACCCACGGGTTTCCTTGCCCGCCATCACCATCGGTTCGACGTGCACACCGGTGAGCAGCTCAGCGGTCTCATCGGCGGGCACTCGCACCATCAGGCCCCCGCCGCGGGCGGCGCAGACGGCCATGTTGCCGCGCACCAGAAATGCCAGACCGCCGAACATGCGCTTCTCGTCGATGGCCGCGGTGGTCGCGAGCAGCTCGCGGATCCGCTCGGCGAGGGCTTCGTCGTAGGCCATCTGTCAGTCGAAATCGACGCGGACGGTGAGGAGATCGCTGCCCATCATCCGGACCACCGCGCTGTTGAGCTGCGGCAGGTGGGCCAGCCTCGCGATGGGGTCATCCGATGGCAGCAGGTGTGCGGTCCCGGCGCGCCACCGTCCTCGGATGCGGACCCGCACAGCCGGATTGGCCTCGATGTTCTGCACATAGTGTGAATGCTCGCCATGTTCGGAGACCATCCAGAACTGATTGTCGATGACACGTCCGCCGACTGCGGTGCGTCGCGGAAGCCCGGATTTGCGACCGGTCGTCTCCAGCATCGTGACGGGCAGCTTACGGCCGAGGGGATTGACGACGCGGCGTTGTACCGCGTGCACCACCCGGCGCTTGGCGGTGTTGAAGTCGGTCATCGGCATCCCCGTGTCGTTGGTGGGGACAAGTCTAGGTGGACGGCGGTCCGTCCCCGATCACGACTTCCGGCCGGCAGGTGACCTCGAAGTTGACCGAATTGGCGATGAAGCAGAGGCCGTGGGCACGTTCGTGGATCCCGGGGAGCGCGTCGGCCTGGCCGGTGTCGGTGATGTGCACGGTCGGGCGTAGTACCACCTCGGTGAAGTGGCCGCCGCCGTCCTCGGTCTGCGCCATCACCCCTGCGGGATGGTCGTGGTACCCGGTGACGGTGACGCCGGACTGCGCGCACAGGGCCAGCACCCAGAGCATGTGGCACTGCGACAGGGACGCGACCAGCAGTTCCTCGGGATTCCAGTGCTCCGGCACGCCACGGAAGGCGGGGTCGGCGGTGCCGGGGATGGTGGGCTTGCCCGGTGCGCTGATCTCATGGGATCGCGCGTAGTCGCGGTAGCCGCTGGTCCCGGTGCCGGCGTTGCCGGTCCAGGTGATGTCGAGCTCGTAGTGGTGGGTCTTGTCGGCCATGGTCACACGGTAGGAGTCCAGCCCAGCGCGGGTCCCAGCCGGGCGGCATATCTCCTACTTCCCGCGAGCGTGCGCGTCTGCACCCGACACACCGTGTCAGACGGTACAAACACGCACGCTCGCGAGATATTTCGGCTAGGCCGCGACGGTCACCGACTCCGCGGCCGGTTCCAGGGCCAGGGCCACGATCTCGGCCACATCGGTCATCGGCCGGACGTCCAAGGCCTGCAGCACCTCGGCCGGGACCTCGTCGAGGTCGGGCTCGTTGCGCTGCGGGATGAACACGGTCTTGAGCCCCGCCCGCTGCGCGGCCAGCAGTTTCTGCTTGACCCCGCCGATGGGCAACACCCGGCCGTTGAGCGTGACCTCACCGGTCATGCCGACATCGCCGCGGACCTGACGTCCGGTGGCCATCGA
>JBPPMV010000213.1:0-4393 GCA_051306235.1 Mycobacterium sp.
CATGAGCGCACCGGTGGACGCACCGTGGCTTTGATCGGCGATCTGACCTTCGTGCACGACAGCTCCGGGTTGTTGATCGGCCCCACCGAGCCCCGGCCGCGCAACCTCACCATCGTGGTGTCCAACGACAACGGCGGCGGCATCTTCGAACTGCTCGAGCAGGGCGACCCGCGCTTCTCCGATGTCTCGTCGCGGATATTCGGCACCCCGCACGATGTGGACATCGCCGCACTGTGCCGGGCCTATCACGTCGACAACAGGCAGGTCGAGGTGGACATGCTCGCCGACGTCCTGCAGGAACCGTTCGAGGGCATGCGGGTACTGGAGGTCAAGGCCGACCGGTCATCGCTGCGCGCGTTGCACGCGTCCATCCGGGCGGCGCTCTAGTGGAACTGTTCGCCAGGCTGAAAACCCGCTGGGGGCACCGGGTTCCGCGGATGTTCGGCGACGGCACCGAGACCAGGGCCCAGCGTGTCATCCGCCGGGTGCGGGTGGGCATAATCCTGGCGGCCTGCCTGGTGACCTTCCAGTCGGTGCTGCTGGTCCTCGGCGCCTGGGAGAACGACCGGCAGATCGAACGCAATATGGGGGTGGCGGCCGCCGAGGTGCTCGACGCCGGCCAGCGCCGTTCGACCATCGAGTTCGTCACGCCCGACCGGGTCACCTACCGACCCGAGCTCGGCGTGCTCTACCCCTCCGAGCTGGACACCGGCATGCGGATCTACGTCGAATACGACCGCACCGACCCCGATCTGGTGCGCGTGCAGCACCGTAACGCGGCGCTGGCCATCATCCCGGCCGGATCGATCGCGGTGCTGGGCTGGATGATCGCCGGGGCCGCGCTCTTCGCGGTGGCGGTGATCGCCCGCCGGACCGAGGATCAGGCCGAGGGGCAGTCCGCAGAGGGTCAGTCCGCCAAGGGTCAAGACGACGACATCAGCTTGTCGAGCCAGTCCGGGTCATAGATGTCGATCTTCTCGTCGTTCACCAGGTCGTAGACCGTCGGTGTCCCGGTGTTCACCGGGTCGACCGAGGACAGGAATTCGTAGTTCATCTCGTCCATCTCGGCCGCATCCACCGCGCTCTCACCGTCGGCGATGCGTTGCGCCAGATCGTCGGGTATCCCGGCGGCACGCGCTTTCTCGGCCAGCTCGTCATCGGACGGACCCCTGCCGGAGGGATCCTGATCGGCCCACAGCTCCTCGACGAACCGCTGGAACGCCACCGCGGGGGTCGGCTGCGCACCGTCCTCCTGCGCCGCGACGAACAGCGCATTGCTGACCCGCTCGGAGTAGTGCGAACCCGTCATCTCCAGGAAGGTCATCGGGCGGTAGGTGACCTCGAGTTGGCCGATGGCGATGTAATGCCGGATGGATTCCCCGAAATCGTGCTGCAGGTCCGCGCAGTGTGAGCACTGTGGTTCGGCGAAGATCTCGATCTGCACCGGCGCCTCGTCGAAACCCGCGACGATACCGAAACCGTCCTCGCTCACCTGCGTCAACGGCTTGTTCGGGTCGGACTGTGCGCTGCCCTCGATCTGTTTCGTGCAGCCCACAGCCGTCAGCAGCGTCAAACCGGTGAGCAAGGCCAACATTCGGTGCACGAGGCCACCGTACCGCTGTCGTGGTGTTCGCATGCCATATGCCCGCCCGCAACCGTGCGGTCAACCGGCGCTGTCACAGTCCTGTTGTGCGCGTTGCAATCGTTGCCGAGTCCTTCCTCCCGAATGTCAACGGCGTCACCAACTCGGTGCTGCGGGTGCTCGAGCATCTGCGCCGCACCGGTCACGAGGTTCTGGTCATCGCGCCGGACACCCCGCGTGGCGAGGCGCCCGCCGATCGCGTCCACGACGGCGTCCGGGTACACCGGGTACCGTCCTGGATGTTCCCGAAGGTCACGTCGTTGCCGCTGGGCGTGCCGCGACCGCGGATGGTCGGAGTACTGCGCGGTTTCGATCCCGATGTGGTGCACCTGGCATCGCCTGCGCTGCTCGGCTATGGCGGCCTGCACGCCGCCCGGCACCTGGACGTCCCGACGGTCGCGGTGTTCCAGACCGATGTGGCGGGCTTCGCCGAGAGTTATGGCGTCGGCGTGATGTCCAAGGCCGCCTGGGCGTGGACCCGGCACCTGCACAGTTACGCCGACCGCACCCTGGCGCCGTCCACCTCGGCCATGGAAAACCTTGCCGCCCATCGTGTCCCGCGGCTGCACAAATGGGGTCGCGGTGTCGACATCACCGGTTTCGTGCCCTCGGCGCGTGATGAGTCGCTGCGCAGGCGCTGGTCCCCGGCCGCCAAACCGATCATCGGGTTCGTCGGCCGGCTGGCACCGGAGAAGCATGTCGAGCGGCTGGCCACCCTCGCCGCCCGCGACGATCTGCAGGTCGTCGTCGTCGGCGACGGTGTCGACAAGGCCAAGCTCCAATCCCTGATGCCCGCGGCGGTTTTCACCGGTGAACTGCACGGCCCGGCGCTCGCGGCCGCCTACGCCAGCATGGATGTCTTCGTCCACCCTGGCGAGCACGAGACCTTCTGCCAGGCCGTCCAGGAGGCGATGGCCTCGGGCGTACCGGTGATCGCACCCAACGCCGGCGGCCCGCGCGATCTGGTCACCCCGATGCACACCGGCCTGCTGCTCAATGTCGGCGAATTCGAGACCCGGCTCTCCGAATCCGTGGACCACCTGGTCGCCGAACGCGCCCGCTATTCGGCCGCCGCCCGGCGCAGCGTGCTGGCCCGCACCTGGCCGGCGGTCTGCGATGAGCTACTGGGGCACTACGACGCCGTCCAATCCCGGCGAGCGACCGTGTCTGTACGCCGACACGCCGGGTAATCCGGCGATTTGCGGTCGCTCGCGCGCCGACGGTGATCTCCGACGAGTAGGTCATTCCGGGGTGGTGCCGTGACCGTCGAGTCTGCGCAGCAGGTTATCGGCCACGGTGGGGTCCATTCCCTGCTCGGTGCGTGCCGACAGGATGGCATTGCGGGCAGCGGTCAGGACCTCGGCCTCCAGCGCGGCGGCTCGTTCCCGGTGCCCGGCGTTCCCATCGTCGTCCCGTTCCTGGTCAACCTGTTCCTCGAAACCGAGCCGTAGCCACACCCGGTCGATGCTGTCGTGGGCTTCCTGCGCGGCGGTCTCGTCGACGTCGCCGGCGCGGGTGAGCTCGTCCAGACGTTTCACACCGGCGCGGCGCGCCCGGGCGGTCAGCTCGCGCTGCAGGTCCGCGGTCTCCTCGGGCGGCACCAGGACATCCAGTCGGCGCACCACCCAGGGCAATGTGGTGCCCTGCAAGGTCAACGTCACCACGATGACGACGAAGGCGATGAAGATCAGCCGGTCGCGCTCCGGGAAGTCGACCGGCAGCGCCAGCACGGCGGCCAGGGTGACCACACCGCGCATCCCGGCCCAGGACGCGATCGTGCGTTCCCGCCACCCGACCGGCTCGGCTTCCGGGCTGGACCGGGCGCTCAACCGTTGATCGATGGTGCCGACGACGAAGATCCAGACGAACCGCAGCACGATGACGGCGGCTGTGACCACCAGCGCCTGGGTGATCAGGTCGCTGAGATCACCGGGGACGGCGGCGGCAACGACCCGCAGCTCGAGACCGACGAACGCGAATGCGGCGCCGGTCACCAGCAGTTCGATAATGTCCCAGGCGGTTTCGGAGACCAGCCGGGTCTGGGCGGACTCACTGTCGGGATGCCTGCTCAGGGCGAGCGCGAGGGTCACCACGGCCAGCACCCCGCTGCCGTGCGCCACGTCCGCGAGCCCGTACGCCACGAACGGCATGAGCAGGACGAACGCGCTGC
The DNA here is from genome assembly GCA_051306235.1 of Mycobacterium sp. Classification (GTDB taxonomy): domain Bacteria; phylum Actinomycetota; class Actinomycetes; order Mycobacteriales; family Mycobacteriaceae; genus Mycobacterium. The sequence goes on from JBPPMV010000213.1 coordinate 3,813, forward strand.
CCACCGGGTGGGCGGGGAGTTTCCCGAGCAGCCAGCGCGCACCGACGGCGAGGACGAGCCCGATGCCGATCCCGACGACGATCGACATTGTGAGACTGGCCACCGCGCCCCACGCGGACAGCGTCCCGGCAACGACTCCGGCGACGGCCACCTCGTAGAGCACCAGTGCGGTGGCGTCATTGGACAGGCCCTCGCCCTCCAATGTGGTCCGCAACCGGCGGCGCAGACCCAACTCGCGGACCGCGGCGGTCGCCGCCACCGGGTCCGGCGGCGCCACCGCGGCCCCCAGCGCCAGTGCGGCGATCAACGGCGCGCCGGGCACCAGCGCATGCACCAGGACACCCACGGAGAATGCCGTCACAAGCACCAGCGCGATCGCGAGAAGGCCTATCGCACTGCTGTTGTCGAGGCAGACCCGCCACGAGGTGCGGGGGGCGGCGGCGAACAGCAGCTGCGGGAGCTGCATCGGTAGGATCAGCTCGGGGCTGATCGAGGGCGACGGCAGGCCCGGGATGTAGGCGACGGCCAGTCCCGCGACGAGCAGCACCACCGGATAGGGCAGCTTGAGGCGCGTCGCGACG